>NZ_DDCI01000022.1:0-156375 GCF_002335265.1 Cupriavidus sp. UBA2010 | reverse complement strand
GTGGCAAAGATCCTCGACTAAGCAACCTTCCTGGGACATGCCCGCGGGCATGTCCCCTTTCATCCGGGCCACTGGCCCATCGCTCTTTTAAGGAACAATCATGCAGAACCAGAAGATCCGTATCCGCCTGAAGGCTTTCGACTATCGCCTGATCGACCAGTCGGCAGCCGAAATCGTGGATACCGCCAAGCGTACCGGTGCTATCGTCAAGGGTCCCGTGCCCCTGCCGACCCGTATTCAGCGCTTCGACATCCTGCGTTCGCCGCACGTCAACAAGACCAGCCGCGATCAGTTCGAGATCCGCACTCACCAGCGCCTGATGGACATCGTCGACCCGACCGATAAGACCGTCGACGCGCTGATGAAGCTCGACCTGCCGGCAGGCGTGGACGTCGAGATCAAGGTGTAAATATGTTTCGGGCCGCATCGGCGGCCTGTTGCAGCAAAACGGCGAACTTCGGTTCGCCGTTTTTGTTTTGTGGTGACCAGATTTCTTGCCTGGCTCAGCCCCGACCGCGTCGCCGCAAGGTCTCCCCAGGGCACTCACCAAACGCACGCCGGTACTCGACGCTGAATCGCCCCAGGTGAGCAAAGCCCCAGCGCAACGCGGCGGCCGTTACCGAAGACAGCGTTGCGTCATTGAGCAGATCCTGCCTCACTCGTTCCAGACGGACCGTGCGCAGATAGATCATTGGACTCAGGCCCCGATGCTCGCGGAATCCCGCATACAGGCTGCGCAGACTGACCCCCGCCATCTCGGCGAGCAGCGCGGGCGTCACCGCTGCATCGGCGTGGGCATGGATATATTCCTCGACAACCTTCACGTGCCTTGGCGCCAGCGGCTTGCCGTGTTCGCGTAATACGTCGGACAGGCTGTGCGGCTGGAACGTCAGCAATGTGCCGATTGCCAACTGCTCGAGCTGGCAGGCGGTTAGCGGGTGACTCGCGGTCTGCGGCGCGTGGTTCAAGGTGTCGGCCAGATACTGGACGAGCGACTGCCACCCCGTGTTGCGCCAGGCCATGCCGAGCTGGAAGCGCAGCGGCTGGTTCGGCCGCCGGCCCAGATATGCCGCGCAAACGCGTTCCAGCGCGCTGCGCTCGATGCGTACGATGAGTTGGTCGTTGTCGGCGCTCCACCGCATCCGCAGGGGTTCGCTCGGTGTCAGCACCGAGGCGCATTCTGAATCCGAGACAACGTGCTGCCCGCCGCAGTGAATATCCGCCTGGCCAGCCATCGGCATCTGTATCAGCAAGAAATCACCGAGCGGGCCGGGGTCGATGGTCACGTCGCCGCCGTAACTGAGCCGGTTGAAGGACACCGCGCCCACGGGCACGTGATGCATTCGCGCACGCAGTGCATTGCCATGCAGGGTGAGCCGATGGGGCTTGAAGACCGACGCAACCCGCGCACGCGTGGTGTCGAGGTCGTCGGAATCGAACACCAGACGTGCAGTGTTGTGAAGCAGGGCACCTGCCAGCGGCACCATGGCCGGGGCAGTGGGGGGCATCTGCGGCATGTCTCGCTCCTGGCGGGGCCGGCCCGGGCGCTGCCGCATCTGCCGGTGGATCGCCACCCTGACCGAACGTGCGCGCCGCGTGATTCCGGCTGCTGTCAGCCGGCTGGCACGGTGCGCAGCGGCTGATTCGCTGCGCACCACTATAGCGGATTCGTCCCCGGCCCCTACGTCCCCCTTGAACGGGGACGCACTTTCCTGCACTAATCGGATAGCCGCTGCACTAGGCGGCTAGTTTGCTGCGGTGCGGGTCTCCGATCATGTAGGCAACGGCGGGGCACGCACGGCGGCCATACCCACAAAACATACAGGAGCAAAAGGCATGGGCCAGACCATCCAGATCCAGACCCAGGACGGCAACTTCAGTGGCTATCTCGCCACTCCGGCAGTAGGTAAGGGCCCGGGCATCGTGCTGTGCCAGGAGATCTTCGGCGTCAACGCCACCATGCGGCAGGTGGCCGACTACTACGCCGAGGAAGGCTATACCGTGCTGGTGCCGGATCTGTTCTGGCGCATCAAGCCCGGGATCGAGCTAACCGACCGCGGGGCGGACTTCCAGCGTGCACTCGGCTTGTACCAGCAATTTGACGAAGATAAGGGCGTGCAGGACGTCGGCGCCGCTCTCGCCACGCTGCGCCAACGCCCCGAATGCGCTGGCCAGACCGGTGTGCTCGGCTTCTGCCTCGGCGGCAAGCTGGCCTATCTGGCGGCGTGCCGACTGCCGGACGTAGCCTGTGCCGTCGGTTACTACGGGGTTGGTATCGAGCGCGCGCTTGGCGAGGCCAGAAACATCCGTGGCCGGCTGGTACTGCATGTCGCCGAGCGCGATGGCTTCTGCCCGCCCGAGGCGCAGGCGAGCATCCGTGAAGCGCTGTCCGGCCAGCCAGGTGTCGAGTTGTACGTCTATCCGGGGATGGATCACGCGTTTGCGCGCGCCGGCGGCGAGCACTTCGACAAGGCCTCGGCCCTGATGGCGCACCAGCGTTCGATCGCGGCGTTCCGCGCCGAGATGGGGCCGCACTACGATTTCTCCGCGTTGTGGGACAAGCATTGCGAGTACGAATTCGCCACGCGCGATGTCGATGCCACGATGGCGACGATGGTGCCCGAGCCATACGTCAACCACATCCCGACGATGACCGGCGGCGTGGGCTACCGGCAGCTCAAGCGCTTCTACCAGCACCATTTCGTCCACAGCAATCCGCCCGACACCACGCTGATTCCGCTGTCCCGCACGATCGGTGCCAGCCAGGTGGTGGACGAGATCCTCTTCTGCTTTACCCACACCTGCGAGATCGACTGGATGCTCCCCGGCGTGCGTCCAACCGGCAAGCGCGTCGAGATCCCGCTGATCGCCATCATCAAGTTCCGTGGCGACAAGCTCTATCACGAGCATATCTACTGGGACCAGGCCAGCGTGCTGGTGCAGGTCGGCCTGCTCGATCCCAAGGGGCTGCCAGTGGCCGGTATCGAGACGGCACGCAAGCTGCTGGACGAGACGCTGCCATCCAACACGCTGATGGCGCGCTGGAGCGAGAGCGAAGGCAAGTAACGCCCGCAGCCAACGTCGCGGAACGGGCGCAACGCGGGGACGGCACGTCAGAGGCCGCCCCGCACATCAACCGAGGAGACACCATCATGCAAGGCTTGCAGGACAAGGTAGCCATCGTCACAGGCGGCGCCACACTGATCGGCGCGGGAGTTGCACGTGCATTTGCCGAAGCGGGTACCCGCGTGGCGATTCTCGATATCGACGCCGCCGGCGGCGAGCGTGTGGCGGCATCGTTGGGGCCGATGGCCATGTTCGTGCCCACCGACATCACCCAGGACGATCAGGTCCGCAGCGCGGTCGCGCAGGTGGTCAGCCGCTTTGGCGGCGTGGATTTTCTGGTCAACCTGGCCTGCACCTACCTGGATGATGGCTTTCGCTCTTCCCGTGCTGACTGGCTGGCGGCTCTCGATGTGAACGTGGTGTCCGGCGTCATGCTGGCGCAGGCCGTGCACCCGCACATGCGCACGCGTGGCGGCGGTGCCATCGTCAATTTCACCAGCATCTCGGCACGGGTCGCGCAGACCGGACGCTGGCTCTATCCGGTCTCCAAGGCCGCCATGGCGCAACTGACGCGCAGCATGGCGATGGACCTCGCGCCGGACCGCATCCGCGTCAATGCCGTCTCGCCGGGATGGACCTGGTGCCGGCTGATGGACGAAGTCAGCGGTGGCAACCGCGCGCGCACCGATGCTGTGGCCGCGCCCTTCCACATGCTCGGACGCGTTGGTGAGCCGGACGAGGTCGCACAGGTGGTCCTGTTTCTCTGCTCGGATCACGCCAGCTTCGTCACCGGAGCGGACTACGCGGTGGATGGCGGATACGCCGCCATGGGCCCTGAACAGAACGTGCCGGCCATCGGCAAGCTGGCTGGCTGAATCGCCTTCCGAAAACAGATCACGGAGACAACCATGAGCCAACGTATTGCCATCGTCGGTGCCGGCCAGTCCGGATTGCAGATGGCCCTGGGGCTGCAGGCCAGAGGCTATCGGGTGACTTTGCTGTCTAATCGCACCGCGGACCAGATTCGCGCGGGAAAGGTGATGTCCAGCCAATGCATGTTCGATCGCGCGCTGCAGACCGAGCGCGATCTCGATCTCAATTGGTGGGAGGAAGCGTGCCCGCCCGTGGAAGGTATCGGCCTGGCCATTCCCCATCCGGAACGGCATGGCGAGAAGCTGATCGACTGGGCGGCCCCGCTAGACCGCGTGGCGCAGGCAGTGGACCAGCGCCTGAAGATGCCGGCGTGGATGGATGCCTTCGTCGAACGCGGCGGCGATCTGCGCATTGTCGATGTCGGGCTGGATGAACTGGAAGCCCTCACGCTCGAGCACGACCTGGTGCTGCTGGCCGCCGGCAAGGGGGAGATCGTGAGCCGCTTCGAGCGCGACGCCGCACGCAGCCCTTTCAGTGCGCCCCAGCGCGCGCTGGCGCTGACGTACGTCACGGGCATGGTGCCGCGCACACCTTTCTCGCGGGTTTGCTTCAACCTGATCCCGGGGGTAGGGGAGTACTTCGTGTTCCCAGCGCTCACGCTATCCGGGCCATGCGAGATCATGGTGTTCGAAGGGGTTCCGGGCGGCGACATGGACCGCTGGTCCGAAGCGCGTACGCCGGAAGCGCACCTTGAGGAGAGCCTGCGCATTCTGCGTACCTATCTGCCCTGGGAGGCCGAGCGTTGCGATCACGTGGCGCTGACCGATGCCAATGGCATCCTGTCGGGCCGCTTCGCGCCGACGGTGCGCAAGCCGGTGTTGACCCTGCCTTCCGGTCGACTGGTATTCGGAATGGCCGACGCCGTGGTCGTCAACGATCCCATCACTGGCCAGGGCTCGAACAACGCCGCCAAGTGCTGCAAGGTGTATCTGGACGCCATCCTCGCGCGGGATGGGCTTCCCTATGACGCGGACTGGATGAACCAGACGTTCGAGCGGTACTGGGCGTATGCGGGCGATGTGGTCAACTGGACCAACTCGCTGCTGACCCCGCCGCCGCCTCATATCCTCGGCCTCCTGGGCGCCGCGGGCCAGTCGCCGGCATTGGCCGCGCGCATTGCCAACGGATTCGACAATCCACCGGACTTCTTCCCGTGGTGGTCCGATCCGGTGGCATGTCAGCAGTTGATTGACCAGCAACTGGCCAAGGCAGCGTGACATGGACTCGACCAAGATAGTCGCAAGCGCGCCGGCGGGCGCGCCCGATCCCCGGGCCTTGCGAAGGGTCTGCGGACGGTTCGCGACGGGCGTGGCGATCATTGGCGCGTGCGCCCCGCAAGGCCGGCCGGTGGGGCTGACCGTGAACTCGTTCGCCTCGCTGTCGCTGGATCCGCCGCTGATCGTTTGGAGCCTGGCGCGCCATTCGCCCAATGTGGCCCTGTTCCAGTCAGGAGAGGCCTTCGGCGTGAGCATCCTCCGGGCAGGGCACGACGAACTGGCGCGTCGATTCGCCAGACCCCAGCCTGACAAGTTCGCCGGCGTGCCGCACTGGCGCTGTCCGCGTGGCGTGCCGTATCTTGACGAGGCGCTCGCGACGCTCTCGTGCCGTGTCGAGCGTGCCGACCCGCTCGGCGATCACCTGCTGATCGTCGGTGCAGTAGAGGATTTTGCCGCCTCCGATGGTGATCCGCTGGTGTTCTATGGGGGTGATTTCGTCCGCGTGGCCGCCTGAAATGCACACTTCGGCAGCCATCGCGCCGCCACGAGTTGGCTTTACGCCGCAATTTCGCCGAATTCTGCCACTACAGATGTAGTTCTGCGCGGGATTCGGCAATTGAACTTGCCCTTTCCAAGCTCCTGCGATATAGTGTAAGGCTACCCGTTTCTCCGGGTAGCGGGGGCCGTTTTGGTCGTGCGCAATTTCTTTCGCGCAACCCGCACTCACACAGTTTTCGTGTATCAATCAGCCCCGGCCAATCGCAGCTGGGAATGGAGCAAACCATGAGCCTTGGCCTTGTAGGTCGCAAGGTTGGCATGACCCGTATTTTCACGGACGACGGTGATTCGATTCCCGTTACCGTGGTCGAGGTCGGCGACAACCGCGTGACGCAAATCAAGACGGACGAGACCGACGGTTACACCGCCGTTCAAGTCACCTTTGGCAGCCGACGCGCAAGCCGCGTTACCAAGCCGCTGGCGGGTCACCTCGCCAAAGCCGGTGTGGAAGCTGGCGAAGTCATCAAAGAATTCCGCATCGATGCAGCCAAGGCTGCCGAGCTGCAAGCTGGCAGCTCGCTCTCCGTCGACCTGTTCCAGGTTGGCCAGAAGATCGACGTGCAGGGCGTGAGCATCGGTAAGGGCTACGCCGGTACCATCAAGCGCTACCACTTCGCATCGGGTCGTGCCACCCACGGTAACTCGCGTTCGCACAACGTTCCGGGTTCCATCGGTATGGCGCAGGATCCGGGCCGCGTGTTCCCGGGCAAGCGCATGACGGGTCACCTGGGTGACGTTACCCGCACCGTGCAAAACCTCGAGATCGCCAAGATCGACGCAGAGCGCAAGCTGCTGCTGGTCAAGGGCGCCATCCCCGGTTCCAAGGGCGGCAAGGTCATCGTGACCCCGGCCGTCAAGGCCAAAGCTTAAGGAGCGCATGTAATGGAACTCAAGCTCCTCCAGGACAACGGTCAAATCGGCGCCGGCGTTGCCGCGTCTGCCGAAGTGTTCGGCCGTGACTACAACGAAGCCCTCGTTCACCAGATCGTCGTCGCTTACCAGGCCAACGCGCGTAGCGGTAACCGTAAGCAGAAGGATCGTGAAGAGGTCAAGCACACGACCAAGAAGCCGTGGCGCCAGAAGGGTACGGGCCGTGCTCGTGCCGGTATGTCGTCCTCGCCCCTGTGGCGTGGCGGTGGCCGTATCTTCCCGAATTCGCCGGAAGAGAACTTCAGCCAGAAGGTCAACAAGAAGATGTTCCGTGCCGGTATGCGCTCGATTTACTCGCAGCTCGCACGTGAAGGTCGTATCAACGTGGTGGACGGTTTCGCTGTCGACGCGCCCAAGACCAAGCTCTTGGCCGACAAGTTCAAGGCCATGGGCCTGGACTCGGTGCTGATCATCACCGACAACCTCGACGAGAACCTCTACCTGGCTTCGCGCAACCTGCCGAACGTGGCAGTCGTGGAGCCGCGTCATGCTGATCCGCTGTCGCTCGTGCACTACAAGAAGGTGCTGGTGACGAAGGCGGCTGTCGCGCAGATCGAGGAGTTGCTGAAATGACGCAAGTAGCCAAGAACGATCATCGTTTGATGCAGGTGCTGCTCGCGCCGGTGGTTTCCGAAAAGGCAACCCTGGTAGCCGACAAGAATGAACAAGTCGTGTTCGAAGTGGCTCGCGATGCCAACAAGGCAGAAGTGAAGGCCGCAGTCGAACTGCTGTTCAAGGTCGAGGTGCAGTCCGTTCAGATCCTGAACCAGAAGGGCAAGCAAAAGCGCTTTGGCCGCTTCATGGGCCGTCGCAACCACGTGAAGAAAGCTTACGTGTCGCTGAAGCCGGGTCAGGAAATCAATTTTGAAGCGGAGGCCAAGTAATCATGGCACTCGTCAAGACCAAGCCGACTTCCCCGGGCCGTCGCTCGATGGTGAAGGTGGTCAACAAGGACCTTCACAAGGGCGCCCCGCACGCTCCGCTGCTGGAAAAGCAATTCCAGAAATCGGGCCGTAACAACAATGGTCATATCACCACCCGCCACAAGGGCGGTGGTCATAAGCACCACTACCGCGTGGTCGACTTCAAGCGCAACGACAAGGACGGCATCGCCGCCAAGGTCGAGCGCCTGGAATACGATCCGAACCGCAGCGCGAACATCGCGCTGGTGCTGTTCGCCGACGGCGAGCGCCGCTACATCATTGCCACGAAGGGCATGGTGGCTGGCCAAGCCCTGATGAACGGCTCGGAAGCGCCGATCAAGGCTGGTAACAACCTGCCGATCCGCAACATCCCGGTTGGTACCACGATCAACAACGTGGAAATCCTGCCTGGCAAGGGAGCGCAAGTTGCGCGTGCTGCTGGTGGTTCCGCCGTGCTGCTGGCCCGCGAAGGCCTGTACGCTCAGGTTCGTCTGCGCTCCGGTGAAGTGCGTCGCGTGCATATCGAATGCCGCGCCACCATCGGTGAAGTGGGCAACGAAGAGCACAGCCTGCGCGTCATCGGCAAGGCCGGTGCAACCCGCTGGCGCGGTATTCGCCCGACCGTTCGCGGCGTGGTGATGAACCCGGTCGACCACCCGCATGGTGGTGGTGAAGGCAAGACTGCTGCTGGTCGCGATCCTGTGTCGCCGTGGGGTACCCCTGCTAAGGGTTACCGTACCCGCAGCAACAAGCGCACGGACAGCATGATCGTCCAGCGCCGCCACAAGCGCTAATCGGTAGGTAGGAGCTAAAGATATGACTCGTTCCGCAAAAAAGGGTCCGTTCTGCGACGGCCACCTGCTGAAGAAGGTGGAAGCGGCCGTTGGCGGCAAGGACAAGAAGCCCATCAAGACATGGTCGCGTCGTTCGACCATTCTGCCGGACTTCATCGGCCTGACGATCGCCGTGCACAACGGCCGTCAACACGTGCCGGTGTACGTGACGGAAAACATGGTTGGCCACAAGCTCGGCGAATTTGCGATCACTCGCACGTTCAAGGGCCACGCGGCTGACAAGAAAGCGAAGAGGTAAGGTGCCATCATGGAAGTGAAAGCGATTCATCGCGGTGCCCGCATCTCCGCCCAGAAGACGCGTCTGGTTGCTGACCAGATCCGTGGTCTGCCGATCGAGCGTGCGCTCAACATCCTGGCTTTCAGCCCGAAGAAGGCCGCCGGGATCGTGAAGAAGGTGGTCGAATCGGCCATCGCCAACGCTGAGCACAACGAAGGCGCTGACATCGACGAGCTGAAGGTCAAATCGATCTTCGTCGACAAGGCAACCTCGCTCAAGCGCTTCACCGCACGGGCGAAGGGCCGCGGCAACCGCATCGAGAAACAAACCTGTCACATCACTGTGACGCTCGGCAACTAAGGAGTCACGATGGGACAGAAGATTCATCCGACTGGCTTCCGTCTGGCCGTCAGCCGTAACTGGGCTTCGCGTTGGTACGCCAACAACACGAAGTTCGCCGGCATGCTGAAAGAAGACATCGAAGTTCGCGAGTTTCTGAAGAAGAAGCTCAAGAACGCATCGGTTGGCCGCGTCGTGATCGAGCGTCCTGCCCGTAATGCACGTATCACCATTTACAGCTCGCGTCCGGGCGTGGTGATCGGCAAGAAGGGTGAGGACATCGAACTGCTGAAGGCCGAGCTGCAACGTCGCATGGGTGTGCCCGTGCACGTGAACATCGAGGAAATCCGCAAGCCGGAAACCGATGCGCAGCTGATCGCCGATTCGATCACGCAGCAGCTCGAGCGCCGCATCATGTTCCGTCGTGCGATGAAGCGCGCGATGCAGAACGCGATGCGTCTGGGTGCCCAAGGCATCAAGATCATGAGCTCGGGTCGTCTGAACGGTATCGAAATCGCACGTACCGAGTGGTACCGCGAAGGCCGTGTGCCCCTGCACACCCTGCGCGCCGACATCGACTACGGCTTCTCCGAAGCCGAAACCACTTACGGCATCATCGGTGTCAAGGTGTGGGTCTACAAGGGTGATCACCTGGGCCGCAACGATGCGCCTGTGGTTGAAGAGCCGCAAGAAGACCGTCGTCGTCGCCCGGGTCGTCCGGAAGGCCGTCGCCGCGAAGGTGAAGGCCGTCCGGCTGGTAACCGCCGCGGTGGTGCCGGTGCTGGTCGTCGTGCTGCGCCTGGCGCAGATGCGAAGAGTGGAGAATAACAATGCTGCAACCGAAGCGTAGGAAGTATCGCAAGGAGCAGAAGGGCCGCAACACGGGTAAGGCTACCCGTGGTAACGCCGTGTCTTTCGGCGAATTCGGCCTGAAGGCAATGGGCCGTGGTCGCCTGACCGCTCGTCAAATCGAGTCGGCACGTCGTGCGATGACCCGTCACATCAAGCGTGGCGGCCGCATCTGGATCCGGATTTTCCCGGACAAGCCGATCTCGAAGAAGCCTGCCGAAGTTCGTATGGGTAACGGTAAGGGCAACCCGGAATACTACGTGGCTGAAATTCAGCCGGGCAAGATGCTGTACGAAATGGATGGCGTGAGCGAAGAGCTGGCGCGTGAGGCGTTCCGCCTCGCGGCCGCCAAGCTGCCGATCGCCACGAATTTCGTGGTGCGTCAGGTCGGTACGTAAGGAGAGTTAGGGATGAAAGCATCCGAACTGCGCGGCAAGGACGCCGCAGGCCTGAACCAGGAGCTCTCCGAGCTGCTGAAGGCCCAATTTAGCCTGCGCATGCAAAAGGCCACCCAACAGCTGCAGAACACCAGCCAGCTGAAGAAGGTGCGCAAGGACATCGCGCGTGTGCAAACCGTGCTGACCGAAAAGGCGAACGCGAAATGACTGAAGCTGCGAAGACTGAAACGTCGCTTCGCCGTACCCTCGTGGGTCGTGTCGTGAGCGACAAGATGGACAAGACCGTGACGGTCCTGATCGAAAACCGCGTCAAGCACCCCCTGTACGGCAAGTACGTGCTGCGTTCGAAGAAGTACCACGCACACGACGAAGCCAACCAGTACAAGGAAGGCGACAAGGTCGAGATCCAGGAAACCCGTCCGCTGTCGCGGACCAAGTCCTGGGTGGTTTCCCGGCTGGTAGAAGCTGCGCGCGTCATCTAAACACAACAGTGTCGCGATGACTTGCAAGTCCAGGGTTATATGCTATAATCCTGGACTTCCGCTTTGTTGCGCTTGCCCTTGCAGTATCACCCGGGCGGGCCTGTGAAGCGAGCCAGGGTCTGGCGCTCCATGTTTTACGGGGCAACAGGCACTACCGACTTCCAAGTTGATCAACCCAAGCGGTGCGGGGCGCAATGCCAGGTACCGACGGGACCAAGACTGACCGGCGGGCTTCGTATATAGAAAGTCTGGCGGATTAAGTTGGGAAGATAACACCATGATTCAGACAGAAAGCCGGCTCGAAGTGGCCGATAACACCGGTGCGCGCGAAGTGCTGTGCATCAAGGTACTGGGTGGGTCCAAGCGCCGCTATGCGAGCGTGGGCGACATCATCAAGGTGACCGTGAAGGACGCAGCGCCGCGCGGTCGCGTGAAGAAGGGCGACATCTACAACGCAGTCGTCGTGCGTACCGCCAAGGGCGTGCGCCGCGCTGATGGTTCGCTCGTCAAGTTCGACGGCAATGCTGCTGTCCTGCTGAACAACAAGCTCGAGCCGATCGGCACCCGTATCTTCGGGCCGGTGACTCGTGAACTCCGTACCGAGCGCTTCATGAAGATCGTGTCGCTCGCTCCGGAAGTGCTGTAAGGAGCCGCCATGAACAAGATTCGCAAAGGCGACGAAGTCATCGTGCTGACCGGTAAGGACAAGGGCAAGCGCGGCACGGTGCAAGCAGTGCAGGGTGACAAGGTCGTGGTTGAAGGTGTGAACGTTGCCAAGAAGCACGCTCGCCCGAACCCGATGCTGGGCACCACCGGTGGTGTGGTCGACAAGCTCATGCCGCTGCATATTTCCAACGTTGCGCTCGTAGATGCCAATGGCAAGCCGTCGCGCGTCGGTATCAAGGTCGAAGACGGCAAGCGCGTGCGCGTGCTGAAGACGACCGGTGCCGTCCTGGCCGCTTGATTCTGGGCACAGATAGGAGTTGAGCATGACAGCACGTCTGCAAGAGTTTTACAAAGAACAGGTTGTGCCGGCGCTGATGAAGCAGTTCGGCTACAAGTCGGTCATGGAAGTGCCGCGTTTCACCAAGATCACCCTGAACATGGGCCTTGGCGAAGCCATCAATGACAAGAAGGTCATTGAACTGGCCGTTGGCGACCTGACCAAGATCGCCGGTCAGAAGCCTGTGGTGACGAAGGCCAAGAAGGCCATCGCCGGCTTCAAGATCCGTCAGGGCTACCCCATCGGTGCGATGGTGACCCTGCGCGGTGAGCGTATGTTCGAATTCCTGGATCGTTTCGTGACCGTGGCCCTGCCGCGCGTGCGTGACTTCCGTGGTGTGTCGGGCAAATCGTTCGACGGTCGTGGTAACTACAACATCGGTGTGAAAGAGCAGATCATTTTCCCCGAAATTGAGTACGACAAGATCGACGCACTGCGTGGTCTGAACATCAGCATCACGACGACGGCTAAGAACGACGAGGAAGCCAAGGCTCTCCTGAATGCGTTCAAGTTCCCGTTCCGTAATTAAGGGGTAACCGTGGCTAAACTGGCTCTGATTGAACGTGAGAAGAAGCGCGCAAAGCTCGTGGCGAAGTACGCCGACAAGCGCGCAAACCTCAAGGCCATTATTGACGACCAAGAAAAGTCGGAAGAAGAGCGTTATCTGGCGCGCCTCGAGCTGCAAAAGCTCCCGCGCAACGCGAACCCGACTCGCCAGCGTAATCGCTGCGCGATCACCGGTCGTCCCCGCGGTACCTTCCGCAAGTTTGGCCTGGCGCGTAACAAGATTCGTGAAATCGCCTTCAAGGGCGAAATTCCGGGTCTGACGAAAGCCAGCTGGTAATTACGCACAGGCTACAGGAGAAACAGTATGAGCATGAGCGATCCTATCGCCGATATGCTGACGCGCATTCGCAACGCCCAGGGCGTGCAGAAGGCGTCGGTGGTCATGCCCTCGTCCAAACTGAAGGCTGCGATCGCCAAAGTCCTGAAGGACGAAGGCTACGTCGAAGACTTCTCGGTGCAGGAAGAAGGCGGCAAGGCGCAACTGACCATTGGTCTGAAGTATTACGCCGGCCGTCCGGTTATCGAGCGCATTGAGCGCGTTTCGAAGCCCGGTCTGCGCGTGTACAAGGGCCGCAGCGACATTCCCCAAGTGATGAACGGCCTGGGCGTAGCGATCATCTCGACCCCCCAGGGTCTGATGACCGACCGCAAGGCACGTGCCACTGGCGTGGGCGGCGAAGTTCTCTGCTACGTCGCGTAAGGAGCAAACATGTCCCGTGTAGGTAAGGCTCCCATCGCGCTGCCGAAAGGCGCGGAAGTTAATGTGGCGGCTGGCGTGCTCTCCGTGAAGGGCCCGCTCGGTACGCTGTCCCAGCCGATTCATAGCCTGGTGAAGGTCAACGTTGCCGAAGGCACGCTGACGTTCGAACCGGCCGACGAATCGCGCGAAGCTAATGCCCTGCAAGGCACCATGCGCGCGCTCGTCGCGAACATGGTCAAGGGCGTGACCACCGGTTTCGAGCGCAAGCTGCAGCTGGTTGGCGTGGGTTACCGCGCTCAACTGCAGGGCGCCGCTCTGAAGCTCCAGCTTGGTTTCTCGCACGACGTGATCCATGAGATGCCGGAAGGCGTGAAGGCGGAAACGCCGACGCAGACCGAGATCATCATCAAGGGTGCGGACAAGCAGAAAGTCGGTCAGGTTGCCGCGGAAGTTCGCGCGTACCGTCCGCCTGAGCCCTACAAGGGCAAGGGTGTTCGCTACGCTGACGAGCGCGTCATCCTGAAGGAAACCAAGAAGAAGTAAGGGGTGCAATGATGAACAAGAAAGACGCTCGTTTGCGCCGTGCACGTCAGACCCGCGCCAAGATCGCGGAACTGAAGGTGAATCGTCTGACCGTGTTCCGTACGAATTCGCATATTTACGCTCAGGTGTACTCGCCGTGCGGCACGCAAGTGCTGGCTTCGGCTTCGACCGCCGAGGCAGAAGTGCGCAAGGAACTGAATGGCAACGGCGCTACCGTCGCTGCCGCCACCGTGGTGGGCAAGCGTGTTGCCGAGAAGGCAAAGGCTGCCGGCGTGGAAACCGTCGCGTTCGATCGCGCTGGCTTCCGCTTCCACGGCCGCGTGAAGGCTCTGGCTGACGCTGCGCGCGAAGCCGGCCTCAAGTTCTAAGCGCTCACAGAGAGATACGTCATGGCAAAGATGCAAGCAAAAGTCCAACAGGACGAACGCGACGACGGCCTCCGCGAGAAGATGATCTCGGTCAACCGTGTCACCAAAGTGGTGAAGGGTGGTCGTATCCTCGGTTTCGCTGCGCTGACCGTGGTGGGTGACGGCGATGGCCGCATCGGCATGGGCAAGGGCAAGGCCAAGGAAGTTCCGGTGGCCGTGCAGAAGGCAATGGACGAAGCCCGTCGCAAGATGGTCAAGGTCGCACTGAAGAACGGCACGCTGCAGCACGAAGTTGTTGGTCGTCACGGCGCAGCCAAGGTTCTGATGATGCCCGCCAAGGAAGGTACCGGCGTGATCGCCGGCGGCCCGATGCGCGCGATCTTCGAAGTGATGGGTGTGACGAACGTTGTGACCAAGTCGCACGGTTCGACGAACCCTTACAACATGGTTCGTGCCACCCTCGATGGTCTGACCAAGATGAGCACGCCGGCAGAAATCGCCGCCAAGCGTGGCAAGTCGGTTGAAGACATCCTCGGCTAAGGTGAACGAAATGTCGCAGAAAACCGTAAAAGTGCAACTCGTGCGCAGCCTGATCGGCACGCGCGAGGATCATCGCGCCACCGTTCGTGGCCTGGGCCTGCGCCGTCTGAACTCCGTTTCGGAGCTGCAGGACACGCCCGCCGTGCGCGGCATGATCAACAAGGTCTCGTACCTGGTCAAGGTTCTGGCCTGATCGGGACTTGGAGAGCAACATGCAACTGAACAACCTGAAACCGGCTGACGGTTCGAAGCACGCTAAGCGTCGCGTCGGCCGCGGTATCGGCTCCGGCCTGGGCAAGACGGCTGGTCGCGGTCACAAGGGTCAGAAGTCGCGTTCGGGCGGCTTCCACAAGGTGGGCTTCGAAGGCGGTCAAATGCCGCTGTATCGTCGTCTGCCGAAGCGTGGTTTTACCTCGCTGACCAAGGCCTTCACCGCCGAAGTGACGCTGCGCGACATCGAGCGCCTGGAAGCTGCTGAAGTGGACCTGCTGGTCCTGAAGCAAGCTGGCCTGGTAGGCGAGCTGGTCAAGAGCGCAAAGGTCATCAAGGCCGGTGAACTGTCCCGCAAGGTGACGATCAAGGGTCTGGGTGCCACCGCTGGTGCCAAGGCTGCGATCGAAGCCGCTGGCGGCCAGATCGAAGCGTAATTACGCAGTAGCATTCGCAGCATAGGCGAAGTCACAGTCGGAGCATCGTTTGGCCACGGCGAAACCCAATGCAAGCGCGCAGGCCAGGAACACGGCGAAGTACGGCGATCTCAAGCGCCGGTTGATGTTCCTGGTGCTGGCTCTGATCGTTTACCGCATCGGTGCGCATATTCCGGTGCCGGGGATTGATCCGGACCAGCTTGCGAAGCTTTTCCAGTCTCAGTCAGGTGGCATCCTCGGGATGTTCAACCTGTTCTCGGGCGGTGCGCTGTCGCGCTTTACCGTCTTCGCGCTCGGCATCATGCCGTACATCTCGGCATCGATCATCATGCAGTTGTTGACGATCGTACTGCCGCAGTTGGAGTCGTTGAAGAAGGAAGGGCAGGCAGGGCAACGCAAGATTACGCAGTACACGCGTTACGGCACCGTGGTTCTGGCCACGTTCCAGGCGCTGTCGATTGCGGTTGCGCTGGAATCGCAGCCTGGTCTCGTGTTGGAACCGGGTCTGATGTTCCGGGCCACGGCGGTGATCACGCTGGTGACTGGCACGATGTTCCTGATGTGGCTGGGTGAACAGATCACCGAGCGTGGTCTGGGCAACGGTATCTCGATCATCATCTTTGGCGGTATCGCGGCGGGCTTGCCCAATGCGATTGGCGGACTGTTCGAACTGGTCCGTACGGGTTCCATGAGCATCATCGCGGCGATCTTCATCGTGGCGATCATTGCGGGTGTGACCTTCGCCGTGGTGTTTATCGAGCGTGGCCAGCGCAAGATTCTGGTGAACTATGCCAAGCGTCAGGTCGGCAACAAGGTGTACGGCGGTCAGTCGTCGCACCTGCCGCTGAAGCTGAACATGGCAGGGGTGATCCCGCCGATCTTTGCATCGTCGATCATCCTGTTCCCGGCAACGATTGCGGGCTGGTTTACGTCGGACTCGACGAGTGCGGTCGGTCGGTTCATCAAGGACCTGGCTGCCACGCTGTCGCCGGGTCAGCCGGTGTACATCCTGCTGTATGCAACTGCGATTGTTTTCTTCTGCTTCTTCTATACGGCTCTGGTGTACAACAGCCGGGAAGTAGCGGATAACCTGAAAAAGAGTGGTGCCTTCATTCCGGGCATCCGTCCGGGCGAGCAAACGACGCGCTATATCGACAAGATCTTGGTGCGCCTGACGCTGGCTGGTGCGATTTACATCACACTAGTCTGCCTGTTGCCGGAATTCCTGGTGCTGCGCTGGAACGTTCCGTTCTATTTCGGCGGAACCTCGCTGCTGATCATCGTGGTCGTCACGATGGACTTCATGGCACAGGTACAGTCCTACGTCATGTCGCAGCAGTATGAGTCGCTGCTGAAGAAGGCGAATTTCAAGGGTAACCTGACCTTGCGTTAAAAACAGGTTGGGACAGGCTCAGGTATGGCAAAAGACGACGTCATCCAGATGCAAGGGGAGGTCCTGGAAAATCTCCCCAACGCGACGTTCCGCGTCAAGCTTGAAAACGGCCACGTAGTACTGGGCCATATCTCCGGCAAGATGCGAATGAACTACATCCGGATTCTTCCGGGTGACAAGGTGACTGTCGAGCTGACCCCATATGATCTGTCACGCGCACGCATCGTCTTCCGGACGAAGTGAAGCGAACAGGAATTGAAGGAAGAGGAAAATCATGAAAGTGCTGGCTTCTGTTAAGCGCATTTGCCGCAACTGCAAAATCATCAAGCGCAACGGTGTCGTGCGCGTGATCTGCTCGTCGGATCCCCGCCACAAGCAACGCCAAGGCTAATCGGAAAGAGGATTGACGAATGGCACGTATCGCAGGGGTTAACATCCCGAACCACAAGCATACCGAAATCGGCCTGACGGCCATTTACGGTATCGGCCGCTCGCGCGCCCGCAAGATTTGCGAGGCCACCGGTGTACCGTTTGACAAGAAGGTCAAGGACCTGACCGACGCCGACCTGGAAAAGCTTCGTGATGAAGTGGGCAAGGTCACGGTCGAGGGTGACCTGCGTCGTGAAACCACGATGAACATCAAGCGTCTGATGGACCTTGGTTGCTATCGTGGCATGCGTCACCGCAAGGGTCTGCCGATGCGCGGTCAGCGTACCCGCACCAATGCTCGTACCCGTAAGGGTCCGCGCAAGGCCGGCGTGGCACTGAAGAAGTAAAGCCGAAGGCATAGGAAGAATCGAATGGCAAAAGGTCCGAATAACGCCGCCCAGCGCGCGCGTAAGAAGGTCAAGAAGAACGTTGCCGACGGCATTGCGCACGTCCACGCTTCGTTCAACAACACCATCATCACCATCACCGACCGCCAGGGCAACGCTCTGTCGTGGGCGACCGCAGGTGGCCAGGGCTTCAAGGGTTCGCGTAAGTCGACCCCGTTCGCTGCCCAGGTTGCTGCCGAGAACGCCGGCCGTGTTGCGCAAGACCAGGGTATCAAGAACCTGGAAGTGCGCATCAAGGGCCCCGGTCCCGGCCGTGAGTCGGCTGTCCGTGCGCTGAACGCGCTGGGCATCAAGATCGCGGTGATCGAAGATGTGACGCCGGTGCCGCACAACGGCTGCCGCCCGCCGAAGCGCCGCCGTATCTAAGCGCTTGGTTTGCCGGAGAACCGCAAGGGGGTTTTGATCCCTTGCCTCCGGACTGTGGTAGTATCGCGCGTTCGCCTGCTGCAATCTGATTGCAGCAGGTTTTCGTTTTGCGTCTGGACGAAGGGGTCATTGCCTCCGCAGTCCGGCGTGTTGTCATGCTTTTGCGTTGCGTCCGTGCGGCAGGCTGCCTGTCGTTGGCGGATGAAGAACCATAAGCCCACCGTCCGTTACAACCGGTGACGGACTCATGGCGCGTCATGATGGCGCCGTGATCGATCAAAGGAAGATAAAGTGGCACGTTATACCGGCCCGAAGGCCAAACTCTCCCGCCGCGAAGGCACAGATCTGTTCCTGAAGAGCGCACGCCGCTCGCTGGCCGACAAGTGCAAGCTGGACAGCAAGCCTGGCCAACACGGTCGCACTTCGGGCGCCCGTACGTCCGACTACGGCAACCAGCTCCGCGAAAAGCAGAAGGTCAAGCGTATCTACGGCGTACTCGAGCGTCAGTTCCGCCGTTACTTCGCCGAAGCCGATCGCCGCAAGGGCAATACCGGTGAAAAGCTGCTGCAACTGCTGGAATCGCGTCTGGACAACGTCGTGTACCGCATGGGCTTCGGCTCGACCCGCGCTGAAGCGCGTCAGCTGGTGTCGCACAAGGCGATCCTGGTGAACGGTCAGACGCTGAACGTTCCGTCGGCCCAGATCAAGGCGGGCGATATCGTGTCGGTGCGCGAGCAGTCGAAGAAGCAAGTGCGTATCGCCGAAGCACTGTCGCTGGCTGAGCAGTCGGGCTTCCCGACCTGGGTTGCTGTGGATGCCAAGAAGTTCGAAGGCACGTTCAAGCAAGCCCCGGATCGCGCCGACATCTCCGGCGACATCAACGAAAGCCTGATCGTCGAATTGTATTCGCGTTAATCGCCGAATCGATCATCGAACGGTTCAGCGCTTGCCTTTCAAGCAAGGCTTCGCTTTCAGCCCGACGCGCTCTGTGGCGCGTCGGGCTTATTGCCCATCGTACGATGGGATTCTCAGGTTCCAAACGTCAGCCTTATCGGTGTAACGAGCCGAGGGTATTGAAAAGGACAACCTAATGCAAACAGCACTCCTCAAGCCAAAAATCATCGCCGTTGAACCGCTGGGCGACCATCACGCCAAGGTCGTGATGGAGCCGTTCGAGCGCGGTTACGGTCATACGCTCGGTAACGCCCTGCGTCGCGTGCTGCTGTCGTCGATGGTCGGTTATGCGCCGACTGAGGTCACGATCGCTGGGGTGGTCCACGAGTACTCCACCATCGATGGCGTGCAAGAAGACGTCGTCAACCTGCTCCTCAATCTGAAGGGCGTGGTGTTCAAGCTGCACAACCGCGACGAAGTCACGGTTTCTCTGCGCAAGGACGGTGAAGGCGTGGTGACGGCAGCCGATATCGAACTGCCGCACGACGTCGAGATCATCAACCCGGGTCACGTCATTGCTCACCTGTCCGCCGGTGGGAAGCTCGACATGCAGATCAAGGTTGAACAAGGCCGCGGCTATGTGCCGGGTAACGTTCGCAAGTTCGGTGACGAAGCCAGCAAGGTGATCGGCCGTATCGTGCTGGACGCCTCGTTCTCGCCGGTCCGCCGGGTTTCGTACGCCGTCGAATCGGCGCGTGTGGAACAGCGTACCGATCTGGACAAGCTGGTGATGAACATCGAAACCGACGGCGTGATCTCGCCCGAGGAAGCGATTCGTCAGTCGGCCCGTATCCTGGTTGACCAGCTGTCGGTGTTCGCCGCCCTGGAAGGCACCGAATCGGCTGCCGAGGCCGCTTCGAGCCGCGCGCCGCAGATCGATCCGATCCTGCTGCGCCCGGTCGACGACCTCGAACTGACGGTGCGTTCGGCCAACTGCCTGAAGGCCGAGAACATCTACTACATCGGCGACCTGATCCAGCGTACCGAGAACGAACTGCTCAAGACTCCCAACCTGGGTCGCAAGTCGCTCAACGAGATCAAGGAAGTCCTGGCTTCGCGTGGTCTGACGCTCGGCATGAAGCTCGAGAACTGGCCGCCCGCAGGTCTGGAGAAGTAATTGAAGTCGTGGGGTAGCGGTAACGCCGCCCCACGCTTCGTACGCGCCACAGGCATTCCGTCCGTGGCATGGAAGCCCCACCGGCCCGCGCCGTTGCGCAAGCAAAGGCGATAGAAGAGCTGGTTAAACACTGAAATCGAAAGGAATCATCATGCGTCACCGTCATGGTTTGCGGAAACTGAACCGCACCTCGTCGCACCGTCTCGCGATGCTGCGCAACATGTCCAACTCGCTGTTCCAGCACGAGCTGATCAAGACCACCCTGCCCAAGGCGAAGGAACTGCGCAAGGTTGTCGAGCCGCTCATCACGCTGGCCAAGAAGGACACCGTTGCCAACCGCCGTCTGGCTTTCGCCCGTCTGCGCGACCGCGACATGGTTACCAAGCTGTTCACCGAACTGGGCCCGCGCTATGCCACCCGTCCGGGCGGCTACACCCGCATCCTGAAGTTCGGCTTCCGTCAGGGCGACAACGCGCCGATGGCGCTGGTCGAGCTGGTGGATCGTCCGGAAATCACCGAAGCCCCGGCTGAAGAAGCGGCGGAATAAGTGATGCCTGATCCCGTCTTTCGCTGACGGGATTTTGGACACGGCACTACAATCGAGCCAGGCTTTTGCCTGGCTCTTTTGTTTTGTGCCTTGTTTTGCGCCGGAATCTGGAAATGACCGCTTCGAATGCTTCCCTTTCCGCTCAGTCGGCAGATCCGGCGGAGTCGGTGCTGATTGCGATGACGAACCTGCCGGACGAGGCGTCGGCGATCCGCCTGAGCGCGGCCATTCTCGAGGCGCGCGTAGCGGCGTGTGTGAACCGGATGGCACCATGCCAGTCGGAGTACTGGTGGCAGGGTCGGCTGGAGCAAGCGCAGGAGTGGCCGCTGCTGATCAAGACGACGCAGCGTCAGTACGGGGCCCTGGAGGCGTTGATCCGCGCCGCGCATCCTTACGACGTACCGGAGCTTGTCGCATGGCCGCTAGCGGCCGGTTTGCCGGCCTATCTGGACTGGGTCCGGAGCGAAGCGACGGGTGCTGACGACAAGGTCTGAAGCTACTGAAGCTTCTCAAGTATCGGAATATCAACACATGGTAATGACGGGTAGCAGCATCGGAACAATGTGGAAAACCGGTGCGACGCGCGGGAATCTGGTGCGACATATCGCCGCACTATGGCTGACGGTATTCGCCTGCCTCTTCTTCTGGACCGTTGCACATGCGGCGACCGAAGACGATTTCCTGCCGCCGGAGCAGGCCTTCCGATTTGTCGCCAGGCAGATCGACCAGAAAACCGTCGAGGTTCGCTTCGACGTAGCCGATGGCTACTACCTCTACCGGGAGCGCTTCGCCTTTGCTGCCCAGCCGGCTGACGTAAAGCTCGGCAAGCCGGAGATGCCTGCCGGAAAGGTCCATTTCGATGAGACCTTTGGCAAGGACATGGAGACGTATCGCGGTGCCGTCGTGATCAAGGTGCCGGTGGAGCAGGCGCCCGCAGATGGCCGCTGGTCGCTCGTTGTGACGTCGCAGGGCTGTGCGGACAAGGGGCTTTGCTATCCGCCGATGGAAAGCATCTACAAGGTCGGTGGCTCTGTACTTGGCAACTTGTTCGGCGATCGTGGCGCGGCTGCCCAGTCGACGCCGGAGGCGCAGGCTCCAGCCGCCGTGCAATCTGCGCCAGATAGCGCGACGCCGACGCGTCAAAGCAAACTGGTCGACGACACTGATCGGATCGCCAATGCACTCGCCAGTCGCAATCTCGCGCTGATCGGGGCCCTGTTCTTCGGCCTCGGCATTCTTCTGACATTCACGCCGTGCGTGCTGCCGATGGTGCCGATCCTTTCGTCGATCGTCGTCGGCGAGCATGTCACGCGCGGGCGTGCGTTCCTGGTGTCGCTCTCCTATGTGCTTGGCATGGCCGTGGTCTACACCACGGTGGGCGTAGCGGCTGGCCTGGCTGGCGAAGGCCTGGCCGCGGCGCTCCAGACGCCCTGGGTGCTTGGCGCTTTCGCCGCCTTGATGGTCGCGCTCGCGATGTCCATGTTCGGCATGTACGAACTGCAGATGCCGCAGCGCTGGCAAGCCCGACTGACTGAATCCTCGAATCGCCGGCAGAGCGGGCAGTTTGTCGGTGCGGCCCTGATGGGGGCGATTTCCGCGCTGATCGTGGGGCCCTGCGTCACGGCCCCGCTCGCGGGCGCGCTGGCGTATATCGCGCAAACGGGCGACGCCATCACTGGTGGCGGCGCGTTGATGGCAATGGCACTCGGCATGGGCGTGCCGCTGATGCTGGTTGGGATGGGCGCCGGCAATCTGCTGCCACGTGCGGGCAAGTGGATGGAGGCTACCAAGCGCTTCTTCGGCTTCCTGCTTCTGGGCGTGGCGATCTGGATGGTGACGCCCGTACTGCCGGCCTGGGTCGTGATGCTGGCTTGGGCGGCGCTGCTGCTTGTGGCAGCCGTCTATCTCGGTGCGTTCGATGCGCTGGGCCCGGACCCTCGGGGCCTGATGCGACTGGGCAAGGGGCTTGGCCTGCTGGCGGCACTGGTAGGGGCGATTCAGATCGTTGGTGTGGCGTCGGGCGGACGCAATCCTTTGCAGCCACTTTCCCATCTGAGTCTGTCGGCGGCTACGCTGCCACCGCATGCGGCGGAGACTCGCTTCGAGCGCGTGCGGAGCATCGCCGAACTGGATGCGCGGATCGCGCAGGCCTCCGCTGCCGGGCGTCCGGTGCTGCTGGATTTCTATGCCGACTGGTGCGTCAGTTGCAAGGAGATGGAGAAGCTGACGTTCCCGGACGCGAAAGTCAGGGCGCAACTCGCGGACGTCGTCCTGTTGCAGGCTGACGTGACAGCCAACAATGCCGACGATCGCGCGTTACTGAAGCGTTTCGGTCTGTTCGGCCCGCCGGGCATCATCCTTTTCGGCAAGGATGGCCAGGAGCGCCCGGTGCGGGTGATCGGCTATCAATCGGCATCGCGCTTCCTCGAAAGCCTTGAGCGCGCGCTGGGGCCACGGTCGCAGACCTGACCTGACCCGGCCCGCATCCTAGCGATCCAGCCAGCGGCCCAGGCCCCAGACGCCACCGATCACGGTGACCACGGCTCCCATCAGCCCGATTGACCACCAGAAGCCGTCTGGCTCTTGCAGCCACGGCATTCGCGCGAAGTTCATGCCGAAGATGCCCGTGATGAGCGTCAGCGGCATGAAGACCGCCGTGATGACGGTCAGCGCGCGCATGGTCCGGTTGGTTCGGTGAGCCACTGCGGAAAAATGGATCTGCACCGCGGATTCGATCGAATCCTCGAGTCGCCGGGCGTGCGCCAGCACGCGCAGGATGTGCTCCATCAGGTCGTTGATGCGTACGAGCAGGACTTCGTCGCGGCTCGCTTCCTGCGCCCCTTCGGCATCTTCGGCGCTATAGCGATTGTCGAGCAGACTGTCGCGAAACTCCTGCAGCGCATCCCGCTGCTCTTCACTGAGATGCTCGAGCCGCCTGAGCTGGATGCGCGCATCCAGCAGACCTTCCCAGCTTGAGAAACTATGGCGACTGCTCAGCAGCGCCCGCTGCCAGCGATCGAGCTGCCGGGTCAGCGGAGCACGCAGATCCAAGTAGCGGTCGACCATCGCGTTCAGCAGTCGCAGCATCAGGTCTTCGGGCCGGGTTGGCGGCCTGACGCCATGCACCAGCGCCGCTGTACCGCCGGCACGCGCGGACGCGGGGCGAGGCGCGCCACAGCTTTCGAGTAGCCTTTGGCGTACCTGTTCGATCGTGCGTGACGGCGAGGGCCGCACGGTTACCAGTACGTTGTCGAAGACGAAGAATGCAACTGGCTGCGTATCAATGCGCGCGAGCGCCGGCAGGAAGCCCGGCGCGTATTTGCGCGACGCCTTGCGCTGCGTGACGGACTGTGTGGCCTCGGCCTCGGCGAACTGCCGGCTGGTTTCGAAGGTGAGCTTGCGGAAGATCACCATGTCGTACGCGTGGGTCGTATCGAAGAACGACGGATGCGCAGGATTGGTGGCGTCGGCCAGATGCAGGTCGAGGATGGGTGCGCCCGTCAGCGCCATCAGGCTGTCGCGCCAGGCGCCGGGCGCCGGCGTAACTTCCTCGGTGCCGAAGTCCGCCCAGACAAACCGCGCGGCCGCATTTCCGGAGAGGAAGTCGCGCGCCGCGTCGAGTGTGTCCAGCGGATGTACCTGGTTGGCCGAGAAGCCCAGCAGCTGCATCCGCCGCTCAGGCCTGCAGCAGGCGCGCGGCGTCGCGCGCGAAGTAGGTCAGGATGCCATCCGCGCCAGCACGGCGGAATGCCAGCAGCGATTCCATCATGACCTTGTCGTGGTCGAGCCAGCCATTCTGCGCGGCGGCCTTGAGCATCGCGTACTCGCCGCTGACCTGATACACGTACGTCGGGAAGCGAAACTCGTCCTTCACGCGGCGCACGATGTCGAGGTACGGCATACCCGGCTTCACCATGACCATGTCGGCGCCTTCCATGATGTCCTGTGCGACTTCACGCAGGGCCTCGTCGGTATTGGCCGGGTCCATCTGGTAAGTCATCTTGTTGCCCTTGCCCAGATTGCTGGCCGAGCCCACCGCATCGCGGAACGGGCCGTAGAACGCTGACGCGTACTTGGCCGAGTAGGCCATGATGCGCGTGTGGATGTGGCCAGCTTCTTCCAGTGCGTTGCGCACGGCGCCGATACGGCCGTCCATCATGTCGGACGGCGCGACGATGTCGACACCTGCTTCCGCCTGGACAAGCGCCTGCTTGACGAGGATCTCGACGGTGATGTCGTTGATCACGTAGCCGTTCTCGTCGAGCACGCCATCCTGGCCATGGCTCGTGTACGGATCGAGCGCGACGTCGGTCAGCACGCCAAGCTCGGGAAAGCGATCCTTCAGTGCGCGCACGGCGCGAGGCACCAGGCCTTCGGGGTTCGTGGCCTCGATGCCGTCAGGTGATTTCAGCGACGGATCGATCACCGGGAACAGCGCGATGACCGGAATGCCGAGCTTCACGCAGTCTTCCGCGACCGGCATCAGCAGGTCCACGGACACACGTTCCACGCCGGGCATCGACGCCACGGTCTGTCGCTGGTTCTGGCCTTCCAGGATAAAGACCGGATAGATCAGGTTGTCAGGCGACAGGCGATTCTCGCGCATCATGCGGCGCGAGAAGTCGTCGCGACGCATGCGGCGGGGACGGAACTCGGGGAACGTGGACATGGCTGAATCTTGGGAGAGTCGTGGACGAATGCGCGGCGCACGTCACCGCGAGAAGCCCGCGGCAGACAGCAGCAGAAGTACGCCGAAAGAAAAAAGAACTTTTGTGCGTGCCCGCTATCATACTCGCGGACACCCTGTGTTGCTCCGCGCAGCGCGGATGTCCCCCGCTACTCCTCCCTGAGCGGGTACCCGCCCTGAACCGGCGGGAAAGTTCGTCCCCGTTGTTCGCAACGGGGCTTTTTTTTGCCGGTTCGAAGTCGATGCGTGGCCTCAGCCCTGCGGCGTGTCGGGCGTATCCGTCTTCGCAACGGCAGGCTGCGCTTCAGGCAACGCCAGCCAACCCGCCACTACCCGCTGTGCTTCTTCGATGCCACGACGCTTCAGGCTGGAGAACAACTGGGCGGTGAGCGCCGGCGGGTTTTCCATCTGCGCCGCGTAATCGGCGAGCACCTTGCGCGTTTCGCGCAGCGCCTTGGCATTATCGCTGGTGGTCAGCTTGTCCGCCTTGGTCAACAACACGTGGATCGGCTTGCCGGTCGGCAGAAACCACTCGACCATCTGGCAATCGAGGTCCGTGAATGGGCGGCGCGCATCCATCATCAGGATCAGGCCGGACAACTGCGTCCGGGCCTGCACGTAGTCGGAAAGCAGGCCTTGCCAGTGAAACTTGGCGCTGCCAGATACTTCCGCATAGCCGTAGCCGGGCAGGTCGACCAGGAAGCCGACAGGATCGGGGGCCTTGACCGGCGCCACGGTGAAGAAGTTGATATGTTGCGTGCGCCCGGGCGTGCGTGACGAGAACGCCAGCCGCTTCTGGTTGCACAGGATGTTGATGGCCGTGGACTTGCCGGCGTTGGAGCGGCCGGCGAACGCCACCTCGGGAACGGCCGTGGCAGGCAGGTCGCGGAGGTGGTTGACGGTCGTGAAAAAGCGAGCCTGATGTAGGAGGGACATGCGCTGGAGTGGTGAGGCGGGTGACGAGTCGGCGGGGTGGTATACGACCCCTTGAAGGGACGTCGCCACAGAGACTGATCTAAGTCAATCCGGAAAGCGATTTATTGTACAATAACCCGGTTTACGGTCTCCTGAGCAGGTGACGTGTGGCATCCTTGCGCGATGTCATCGGCGATGCCTTAAATCGCCCGGGAAGCAATGTCCTGGGCGGGTTGGTGGGCGTTGCGTATACCGGTCTCACCCCTTGCTCGAAAAGGCGCTTCCTCACCGCCTGGCAAGGGAAGATCGGCATGCATTACGGTGTTCATAACAAATCTGACAAGGTATACGAATGAACCGCATTGCGAAACTTCTGGGTGTCATGGCGCTGGCTGTTCCGATGGCCGCCATGAGTGGGCTGGCATCTGCCGCAGAGCAGGCCGCCGCGAAGGCAGATCCCGCCAAGGGCGAGACGCTATATTCGCAAGGCGCACCCGATCGCAATGTGCCAGCATGTCTTTCCTGCCACGGCGCAGCCGGCAACAGTGCCGCGGCCACCAATCCTAAGCTGGCCGGCCAGCAAGCGGAGTACGTGCACAAGCAACTGGCAGACTTCAAGGCCAAGAGCCGTAACAACGCCATCATGACGCCGTATGCGTCGGCGCTGAACGACCAGGAAATGAAGGACATCGGTGCCTATCTCGCCAAGCAGCAGGTCAAGCCTGCCACAGCGAAGAACAAGGACACGATCGAGATTGGCCAGAAGATCTACCGCGGTGGTATCGCGGCCAAGGGCGTGCCGGCCTGCGCTGGCTGCCACGGTCCGACCGGTGCCGGCATCCCGGCGCAATATCCGCGAATCGGCGGCCAGTATTCCGAGTACACCGAAGCGCAACTGGTGGCGTTCCGCCAGGGCACCCGTACCAACAATTCGGTCATGAGCACGATCGCCGCCCAGATGTCGGATACCGAGATCAAGGCGGTCGCGGACTACGTCGCCGGCGTCCGTTAAGTCGTATCCGGCCGGCATGGCAGGGTATCCCCTTGGGGGATGAACCAGCCGTGCCAGCAGCAATCGAAGAGGGTGGCCTGCTTGCCAAAGCACGTCCACCCTCTTTTGTTTTCCGGCGCCCAACCGGCGTCACATCAAGCACCAAACCGGATATCGGGTATTACCGCACATGTCGACCCCTTCCACTTCAGGCCTGCACCTGAAGACTCATCACCGCGTGCTGCGCGACGCCGTCGAGTTGCTGTCCTCGATGCGCTTCGCCATCACGCTGCTGACGGTGATTGCCATCGCCAGCATCATCGGCACGGTGCTCAAGCAGAACGAACCGTACCCGAATTACGTCAATCAGTTCGGGCCGTTCTGGGCGGACCTGTTCCACGCGCTGTCCCTGCAGAAGGTGTACAGCTCCTGGTGGTTCCTGCTGATCCTGGGCTTTCTCGTTGTCTCGACTTCGCTCTGTATCGCGCGCAATGGGCCGAAGATGATCGTCGACATGCGCTCGTGGAAGGATCACGTGCGCGAGCGCAGCCTGCGCGCATTCCATCATCGGGGTGAGTACGATGCGTCGCGCGTCCGTACCGATGCCACCGGCCGGGTGTATGCGCTGCTGCGCAACCGGGGTTATCGCATCAAGCCCGTCGAGCACGAGGGCGCCACGTTGCTGGCTGCCAAGGCCGGTTCGGCGAACAAGCTCGGCTACATCCTCGCGCACACCGCCATCGTCGTGATCTGCCTGGGGGGTTTGCTTGATGGCGACATGCTGATCCGGGCGCAGATGTGGTTTGGCGGCAAGTCCCCGATCGACGGCAATGCCATCATCAGCGAGATTCCGGCCAAGCACAGGCTCTCGCCAAGCAATCCGGGCTTCCGTGGCAATGCGTTCGTGCCCGAAGGTGCGACCGTGTCGACCGCGATCCTCAACATCGCCGACGGCGCGCTGGTGCAGGACCTGCCGTTCACGATCATGCTCAAGAAGTTCACCGTGGACTTCTATTCCACTGGGATGCCCAAGTTGTTCGCCTCCGATGTGGTGGTGACCGACCGGGCAACCGGCAAGAAGACCGAGGCGACGATCAAGGTCAACGAGCCATTGGTCATCGACGGCGTGGCCATCTATCAGTCGAGCTTCGAAGACGGCGGCTCGCGTCTGAAGTTCGTCGGGTATCCCATGACGGGCAGTACCCATGCGACGTTCCCGTTTGCCGGCACGATCGGTGGCAACGCGCCCCTCGCGGGCACGGGCACTGGTGCCGACAAGGATGGATTGACCGTCGAGTTCAGCGATTTCCGGCTGATGAACGTCGAGACGGTCACGGATGCGTCGGGCAAGGCCGACGCGCGTGGCGTGGCGCGCAAATCCTCGCTGGGCACGCTGGAGCAGCACCTCGGCGCCGCTGCCAATCCGAACAAGGAAAAGGACCTGCGCAATGTTGGTCCGTCGGTGCAGTACAAGCTGCGCGACGCAAATGGTCAGGCTCGCGAGTTCAACAACTACATGCTGCCGGTGCAACTGGATGGGCAGACCGTGTTCCTGGCCGGTATGCGCGAATCGCCGAATGAGCCATTCCGCTACCTGAGAATTCCGGCCGATGACCAGAGTAGTGTGGCGGACTGGATGCGTCTGCGCGCGGCGCTGCAGGACAAGGGGATGCGCGGCGAAGCTGCCCGCCGTTTCGCCGAGATATCGATGCCGGGCGCCGACAAGGCGGACCTGCGCAAGCAACTGGCCGAAAGCGCCATGCGTGCGTTGGACCTGTTTGCTGGGGCCACTCGCACGTCGCCCGACGCGCCTCCGGGCGGTTTCACGGCGATCGCTGCCTTCCTGGAAAAATCGGTCCCGCAGGCTGATCAGCAAAAGGCCGCGGACGTGCTTTTGAAGATTCTCAACGGCTCGATGTGGGAGCTCTGGCAACTGGCGCGCGAGCAGGACAAGCTGCCGGCCATCCCAAATGACACGAAAAGCGGCGTATTCCTCCAGCAGGCAATCAATGCGCTTTCGGACAGTTTCTTCTACGCCGCGCCGGTGTTTCTGCAGCTAGAAGACTTCCAGCAGGTCCAGGCCAGCGTGTTCCAGATGACTCGTGCGCCGGGCAAGAACATCGTGTATCTTGGGTGCTTGCTGCTTGTCCTGGGCGTGTTCGCAATGTTCTACATTCGCGAACGGCGCGTCTGGATCTGGATCAAGGACAAGGGCGTCGATGCTGCCGGACACTCCAGCGGTAGTCACGTCCTGATGGCGATGTCCACACAACGTCGCACGATGGATTTCGAGAAGGAATTCGTGGCGTTGCGCGCCGATATCGGCCGCGCCGTTGGCGCCGAGGTGACGGAAGCGGCGGGTGGTCATGATGCCGCGATGACGCAAGGCGCACCGCAATCGGGGCCATCAGCGTCAGATGATAAGCACGCGTCATCGCTATAGTACAAAGTACAAGAGCATGAACCGGCGTCAGCCTGTGCGGAGACACGCGGGCGGGGGCGCAGCAGATAAAACAGGCGCTTAGCGCCAAAGAGCAGGAATGCCATGTCCTCGAATGTGAATCACGTCAATCCTGGCCTGACGCCGCGGCGTGCCGCGGCAACCGATGATGTGTCCCGTGACGCATCCGGCCAGGACACCGCCTATCTCGAACCTTCATTCCTGAGCCGCCTGGGCTGGACCGATTGGGTCTTCGCGCTGCTGCTCGTGGTCGGCGCCGGGTTTGCGCTCTCGCGCTACGGCCAGTGGATGAACGTCTATGACAAGGGCGTGCTGATTGCCGCAGTGCCGACGTTCGCGCTGCTGGGCTGGCACTGGAAGCCCGTCCGTCTGCTGATGATCGGCATCGCGGCGTTTTCGCTGTTCGCGATCCAGCTCTATCAGGGTGACCTCGCGCGCGCCGAGCAGGCTTTCTTCCTGAAGTACTTCCTGTCGAGCCAGTCGGCCATCCTCTGGATGAGTGCGCTGGTGTTCCTCTCGACCCTGTTCTACTGGGTTGGACTGATTTCGCGGTCGGAAACCGGCTACAGCATTGGCAGCAAGCTCTGCTGGGCGGCCGTCGTGCTGGGCTTCACGGGTCTGATGGTGCGGTGGTACGAGTCGTACCTGATCGGCGCGGACATCGGCCATATTCCAATCTCGAACCTCTATGAGGTTTTCGTTCTCTTCTCGCTGATCACGTCCCTGTTTTATCTGTACTACGAGCGCCGCTATGCAACCCGCGCGCTTGGACCGTTCGTGATGCTCGTGGTGTCAGCGGCAGTCGGTTTCTTGCTGTGGTACACGGTCAGCCGCAATGCACAGGAGATCCAGCCGTTGGTGCCCGCCCTGCAGAGCTGGTGGATGAAGATCCACGTGCCGGCGAACTTCATCGGATACGGCACGTTCGCGCTGGCGGCAATGGTGTCGGTGGCCTACCTGCTCAAGCAACGTGGCATTCTGGCCGAGCGTCTGCCTTCGCTCGAGTTGCTCGACGACGTCATGTACAAGGCGATCGCGGTCGGTTTCGCCTTCTTCACGATCGCAACGATCCTCGGCGCACTGTGGGCTGCCGAGGCTTGGGGTGGCTACTGGAGCTGGGATCCGAAAGAAACCTGGGCGCTGATCGTCTGGCTCAACTATGCAGCTTGGCTGCACATGCGCCTGATGAAGGGGCTGCGCGGTACGGTTGCTGCATGGTGGGCGCTGGTTGGCCTGTTGGTGACGACCTTCGCCTTTCTCGGTGTGAACATGTTCCTGTCGGGGCTGCACAGCTACGGCGAACTCTGATCCGCCAGATCAACCTGTCCCGATGACGAAGCCTGCCGATTCCGGCAGGCTTTTTTGTTTCCTGAGCGGACCCTGAACATCGGACAGGCTCGAACCGTCGCATCATGTTTCGCAGAGAATGCGCTTCGGTTTTCTAAATATGCGTCATTAGGCATTTATCACCATCTAAGAAGCCACTTTCCGCCGCTGAACGCCACATTTTTTTGAGGTGGGAGGAATAAACACATCACATCGGGTGTTTACTGAAAGAGAACGGCGCCGGTTGTCGGCACCGCCCTGAAGAAGGAGACCCTCATGATGGCTTCTCGTCACACTGCTGTATCGAAGCTCCGCCCGATCGCACTCGCGCTGGGTGCTGCCACTGTCCTGCTGGCCGGTTGTTCCAGCCTGGGGATGGGTGGTGGCGACATGCCGCCTACCGTGAAAGTCACCAACGGCGCGCTGACCGATCCGCAGGGCCTGACGCTGTACACGTTCGATCGTGACCCGGCGAACGGCGGCAAGAGCGTCTGCAACGGCATGTGCTCGACCAACTGGCCGCCGCTGCTGGCTGAGCCAGGCAAGAGCGCATCGGGTGACTACTCGATCATCACGCGCGATGACGGTACCCGGCAGTGGGCGTACAAGGGCAAGCCGCTTTATCGCTTTGCCAAGGACGCCAAGGCGGGCGACAAGTCAGGCGACAACTTCAACGCCGTCTGGCACGTCGCGCTGCCGTGAAGCCCTGATCGTCGCTAGGCAATCCCGGCATGGAACCGTTTGAACGTCAGTTGGTGGTACTGGCGCCGCGTTTGCGGCGCCATGCCCGCGGTCTGACCGGCGATGCCATGCTGGCCGACGATCTCGTGCAGGACACGCTCGAGCGTGCCCTGCGCTATCGCTGGAGATTTCGCCTTCGCCCCGGCGCGTTATGGGGCGATGGCGCGGATGGGCTGCTGCCATGGTTGCTGACACTGATGCATCGGCTGCGCCTGAATCATCTGCGCAAGAGTGATGTCGTGACCGCAATGGATACGCTGCCGGAGGTGGTTGCCCATACCGCCGACCCGGGCCTGCGTCGCGATCTGTTACAGGCACTCGGCCAGTTACCGGAGCCACAGCGCGCGGTGCTGCTGCTCGTCAGCCTGGAGCAGTTCTCGTACGCCGAGGCCGCCAGGGTGCTCGACGTGCCGATCGGCACCGTGATGTCGCGCCTGGCGCGCGCGCGCGAACATATGCGTCGCCTGCTGGATGGCGGCGCCGATAGTGCTGCGGCAACAACCTCGTTGCAGCGGGTGAAATGATGGTGACCCCGACTCCAGTCGGCGAAGCCGACCTCCATGCATACGCGGACGGCCAGTTAAGCGGCCCGCGCCGGGCCGAAGTCGAAGCCTTCCTGGCAGCCGATCCGGAAGCCGCGCGCAAGGTCGAGGCCTGGCGTCGCCAAACGGCGGGGCTGCACGCATCATTGAACGCCGTCCTCAAGGAGGCGGTACCGCTGGACGCGCTTCCACGCGGATTACGCGCCGGCAGCGGGCGCGCAAAGGCTCATCGCCCGCTCTGGCCCGTGGCGCTAGCGCTGGCCGCCAGCGTCGCGACATTCATCATCGGTGGCACGAGCGGCTGGATGGCGCGTGGTCGATTTGACGCCGACCTCGGCGGCGTGCCTCCACTCGAACGATTTGCACGCGACGCATTGGCCAGCCATGTGGTTTATGCACCCGAGGTTCGCCATGTGGTCGAGGTTCCCGCCAGCGATGAGGCGCACATGGTCGCTTGGCTGTCCAAGCGGCTCGGTGCGCCGTTGCAGGTCCCTGATCTCCGCGCACAGGGCTTTCGCCTGATCGGCGGGCGGCTCGGTGTGGCCGAGGGCGGTCCGATGGCTATCCTGATGTATGAGAATGACGCCGGGACACGCCTGTCGCTGCAATTGCGGCGGATGGCGCAAGGGACACCGGATACCGCATTCCGGCTCGAACGGCTGGCGCCTGCCCAAGGTGCTCAATCCACCGGGCCCGCTGCCATGGCGTTTTACTGGGTCGATCACAGTCTCGGTTTCGCACTGGCGGGGCCGATCGATCGTGAGCGACTGCTGGCGCTGGCGACGGCCGTCTATCAGCAATACCAACGGGGATAATCGCACCGCCCGCCGCACCTTTCAGCAGTCTTCCCTGTCAAACTCCCCAGGCTCCATCAGGCTTCGTTCGAACCATGCTGATTCCCTCTCCGAAATGGCTGCGCGGCGATGACATCGCTGCCTCCGAGATCACCCCGAAGCACGTATTCACGGCGCGACGGCGCCTGCTGGCCATGGCGGCAGCGGGTACGGCCGGGGGCCTGGCAGCACCTTGGTTTGCGCGGGAGGCGTTCGCGCAGGGCTCGCCAGGCAAGCTCCCCAAGTTGGCGGCCACGCTGAACAATGCCTACGCGGTGACGGAAAAACGTACCTCGTATGAGGACGTCACGACCTACAACAACTTCTACGAGTTCGGCACCGATAAGTCCGACCCGGCGCGATACGCCGCTACGCTGCGGCCGCGTCCGTGGCAGGTCGCGGTGGAGGGGCTGGTCAAGCAGCCCAAGGTGTTCGACCTCGACGAACTTCTCAGGCTTGCACCGCTTGAGGAGCGGATCTATCGGCTCCGCTGTGTCGAAGGTTGGTCGATGGTGATCCCGTGGATCGGCTATCCGCTTGCTGAGTTGATCCGGCGTGTCGAGCCGCAGCCGGGCGCGAAGTTCGTCCAGTTCATCACGCTGGCCGACAAGAAGCAGATGCCCGGTATCAGCAGCGGGGTGCTGGAATGGCCCTACAGCGAAGGCTTGCGCATGGACGAGGCCATGCATCCGTTGGCGCTGCTCACATTTGGACTCTACGGTGAGGTGTTGCCGAACCAGAACGGCGCACCGGTGCGCATGGTGGTGCCCTGGAAGTATGGCTTCAAGAGTGCCAAGTCGATCGTGAAGATCCGCTTTGTCGACAAGCAGCCACCGACGAGCTGGAACATCGCCGCGGCGAACGAGTACGGCTTCTACTCGAACGTGAATCCTGACGTGGACCATCCGCGCTGGAGCCAGGCCACGGAACGGCGTATCGGCGAAGACAAGGGGGGAGGCGGTTTCTCGGCCCTGTTCGCGCCGAAGCGCAAGACCTTGATGTTCAATGGCTACGGAGCGCAGGTGGCGTCGCTCTATCAGGGCATGGACCTGAGGAAGAATTTCTGATGGCCGAGCGCGATCTGCCGGCGTCGGCCGCGCAGGATTCGCCGCGCCACGCTGGGTTGGCGTTGCTCGCGCCGTCACGCGTGCGCGCGGTGAAGGTCTGTGCCTGGCTTCTGGCGCTCCTGCCGTTCGCGCGATTGATGTACCTCGGCGCCACGTCGCAGTTCGGCGCGAATCCACTCGAGTTCGTCACACGATCGACGGGCACCTGGACGCTAGTCATGCTGTGCGTCACGCTCGCGGTAACGCCGCTGCGCCGGATCACCAGCTGGCACTGGCTGATCCGGTTGCGCCGCATGTTTGGCCTGTTCACGTTTTTCTACGGCGTGCTGCACTTCATGCTGTGGCTCGCGGTGGATCGCGGCTTCGACGTGGCCTACATGATCAAGGACATCGGCAAGCGGCCATTTATCACGGTGGGTTTTGCGGCATTCGTGCTGATGGCCCCGTTGGCCGCCACATCTGCCAATGCGATGGTGCGTTGGCTTGGCGGTAGACGCTGGCAATTGCTGCACCGTGCGATCTATGCGATTGCCGTACTGGCGATCCTGCACTACTGGTGGCACAAAGCGGGCAAGAACGATTTCCAGGAGGTGTCGATCTATGCCGTAGTGGTGTTCGTACTGCTGGCGCTACGCGTGTGGTGGTGGCTGCAGAGGCGGCGGGCAATGCCATAAAAAAGGGCGACGTAGAACGTCGCCCTTTTTGTTTTGGCCGAGAGCCTGTCAGGCCTCAAGCCTCAAGCCTAAAGCCTCAAGCCCTTGGCCTCAGGTCAGGCCTTCAGCAGTCGCTCGTTGCGGAACAGGTCCGCGGGCAACTCGCGCTCGCGCACCAGATGCACGGTATCGCCATCGACCATCACCTCGGCCGCGCGGCCGCGCGTGTTGTAGTTCGAACTCATCACGAAACCATAGGCGCCAGCCGACATCACCGCCAGCAGGTCGCCGGCCTGAACGGCCAGCGTGCGGTCGCGGCCGAGCCAGTCGCCGGACTCGCAGACCGGACCCACTACGTCGTACATCACCCCCGCGTCGTTGCGAGGGGCGACCGGCTCGATGCGGTGGAATGCCTCATACATCGCGGGACGCGCCAGATCGTTCATTGCCGCGTCGACGATGCAGAAGTTCTTGGCCGCGCCGGGCTTCAGGAATTCCACACGGGTCAACAACACGCCGGCGTTGCCGACCAGCGAACGGCCCGGTTCGAACAGGACCTCGCGGTGCCCGTGGCCGCGCGCGGCCACACGGTCGATCAGCGTGGTGGCGAACTTCGTGATGTCCGGCGGGGTTTCATCGTTGTAGGTGATGCCCAGGCCGCCGCCCACATCGATATGTTCCAGCTTGATGCCTTCGGCCTCGAGTGCTTCAACCACGTCGAGCACCTTGTCGAGCGCCTCCAGATAAGGCGCCACCTCGGTGATCTGCGAGCCGATATGGCAGTCGATGCCCGTGACCTCGATATTCGGCAGCGCTGCGGCAGCACGATAGGTCGGCAGCACGTCCTCGAAGGCGACGCCGAACTTGTTGGCCTTGAGGCCCGTCGAGATGTACGGATGCGTCTTGGCATCCACATCCGGGTTGATGCGCAGCGACACGCGCGCGCGCTTGCCGAGGCGGCCGGCAACAGCGTTCAGGCGGTCCAGTTCGGGAATCGACTCGACGTTGAAGCCGCGCACGTCGTGGCTCAGCGCCAGCTCCATGTCCGCGATGTTCTTCGCGACACCGGAGAACACCACCTTGCGCGGGTCGCCGCCAGCGGCGATCACACGCAGCAGCTCACCACCGGAGACGATGTCGAATCCCGCGCCGAGTTGCGCAAATACCTGCAGCACGGCCAGGTTCGAATTGGCCTTCACCGCATATTGCACGTGGGCGTTGCGGCCCTTGCACGCGGCCGCGTAGGCGTTGTACGCGGCCGTCAGCGCGGCCCGCGAATAGACGAAGGTCGGCGAGCCGAACTGGTCGGCAATGCGGGTCAGCGGGGCTTGCTCGACGGAGAGGATGCCATCGCGGCGCGAAAAGAAATCGGTCATGTTCAAACGGCACTCAACGTGCTGAGGGGGCGGAACTGCCACGAGCCGGTTCCACGGGCACGGGCGAGGCGGTCGACGGCTCCGACATGGGGCGCGCGGGCTCGACGGCTCCGGGCGCATCGGGTTTGCCCAGTCCGGGATCGGCCACGGTTGGCGCCGTCGGAGCGGGTGGCACGATCGGCATGTACAGCGGGCCGCGAATGCCACATCCGGCCAGGGGCATCGCGAGTGTGGCGGCAAACGCCGATACAATCGCAGCACGACGCAGCATCGGGAAGTCCTTCATTGTCTGGATGGGTTCTCGGATGGCTGCGGGAAGCGCAAGGTTTCCCGACTTTTCCATCAATTGATGCCGGCCCGAGTGCCCAATCCGAACGGGGCGCCGGCGGCCTTGGAGTGTAGCATGCCCCCCCTCAGTGAAAGCGAGTTCCTGGCGCTGGCCAGCAAGGCCCTGGACCAACTGGAAGCGGCGATCGAAGCCGCCGCCGATGCGGCCGACGCCGACGTGGAAATCAATCGGACCGGCAACGTGATGGAACTCGAGTTCGAGGACGGCTCCAAGATCATCGTCAACAGCCAGGCCCCCATGCAGGAACTGTGGGTGGCAGCCAAGGCCGGTGGCTTCCATTTCCGCAACGATGGCAGCAAATGGGTCGATACGCGGGGTGGTGGCGAACTGTATGCCGCGCTGTCCGGGTACATGAGCCAGCAGGCAGGGGTCACCTTGACACTGAAGTAAGCGTTCCGGCACGCCACGCCGAAACAAAAAACCGGCCGCGAGGGCCGGTTTTTCGTTGGGGGGCGGCGCCGGTCAGGCTCCGCCGAACATCTCCAGGATCTTCTTCTTTTCCGCCTCGGTGTCCTGTGGAGGGCGCGAGCTTTCGTCCGGCTTGCCAGGCCACGGGTCGCCCAGGCCCACCGATGCCACGCCTGCGCCGCCGGCATTTTCCTCGAGCGTCCAGTCTCCCGCTACCATGACCACACCTTCAGGCGGCTGGCGATCCGGGCTTTCTGGCACCCCCTTGAGCGCCTTGCTCATGTAGCCGACCCAGATTGGCAGTGCCAGTCCGCCACCGGTCTCGCGCACGCCCAGGCTCTTGGGCTGGTCGTAGCCCATCCAGGCAATCGCCACCAGTTTCGGCGTGTAGCCGGCGAACCACGCATCGACCGCATCGTTGGTGGTGCCGGTCTTGCCGGCCAAGTCGCTACGGCCCAGGCGCTGCTTGGCCGGGTTTGCCGTGCCGCTACGCACCACCTCGCGCAGCATGCTGTCGGCGATAAACGCGGTGCGCGCGTCGAGCACCCGCACGGCATCGCCACCAGCCTTCTGAGGATGAGTCTCCGAGACGATCTTGCCGCGCGAATCCTCGACCCGCTGGATCAGGAACGGGTTAATGCGATAGCCGCCATTGGCAAACACCGAGTAGGCGCCCGCCATCTGCAGCGGCGTCACGCTACCCGCGCCAAGCGCCATCGGCAGGTAGGCCGGATGCTTGTCGGCCTCGAAGCCGAAACGCGTGATGTAGTCCTGGGCGTACTGCGTGCCGATCGCGCGCAGGATACGCACCGACACCAGGTTCTTCGACTTGGCCAGGGCGCGGCGCATCGTCATCGGCCCTTCGAACTTGCCGTCGTAGTTCTTGGGTTCCCAGACCTGGCCACCCGTATCCGGTCCGATCGTCAGCGGTGCGTCATTGATCACCGTGGCCGGCGAGAAGCCCTTTTCGAGCGCAGCCGTGTAGATGAACGGCTTGAAGCTCGACCCGGGCTGACGCCAGGCTTGCGTCACATGGTTGAACTTGTTCCGGTTGTAGTCGAAACCACCCACCATCGAGCGTATCGCACCGTCCTCGGGGTTGATCGAGATGAACGCGGCGGCGACTTCCGGCAATTGCGTCACCGTCCACGAGTTGTCCTTCGGGTCCTGCGTCACGCGGATAATCGCGCCCGGGCGGATCTTCACCTTGGGCTGCGCGCTGGCCGCCAACGACGGCGCGATGAAGCGCAGCGCCGTGCCTTCGATCGTTGCCACCTCGCCCGATAGCAGAGTTGCGCGGACCTGTTTCGGCGAGATGCTCGTGACCACGGCGGAGCGCAGGTCGTCGCTGCCCGGATGCTCGACCAGCGCATCGTCGATGGCCTGTTCACGCTCGGCCGGATCGGACGGCAGGTCGATGAACGCTTCGGGGCCGCGATAGCCGTGCTTGCGCTCGTAGTTCATGATGCCGCTGCGCACGGACTCATAGGCGGCGTCCTGGTCGGGCTTGGTTAGCGTGGTGTAGACCGTCAGGCCGCGGGTATAGGTCTCCTCGCGGTACTGCGCGTACATCAGCTGGCGCACGATTTCCGCCACGTACTCGGCGTGGGTCGAGAATTCGTTGCCTTCGCTACGCACATTCAGCGGCTCGCGCACTGCCTGGTCGTACTGTTCCGGCGTGATGTAGTGCAGGTCGCGCATGCGTTGCAGGATGTACTCCTGGCGCACCTTCGCGCGGCGTGGGTTGACCACCGGGTTGTAGGCCGACGGCGCCTTGGGCAGGCCGGCCAGCATGGCGGCCTCGGCCGGCGTCACGTCCTTGATCGACTTGCCGAAGTACACGCGCGCCGCGCTGGCGAAGCCGTAGGCGCGCTGCCCCAGATAGATCTGGTTCATGTAGAGCTCGAGGATCTGATCCTTGCTCAGATTTGCCTCGATCTTGTACGCGAGCAGCATTTCATAGATCTTGCGCGTGTAGGTCTTCTCGCTCGAAAGGAAGAAGTTGCGCGCCACCTGCATCGTGATCGTCGAGGCGCCTTGCGACAGGCCGCCGCGCAGGTTGGCCAGGCCGGCGCGCATCACGCCGACGAAGTCCACGCCGCCGTGTTCGTAGAACCGGTCGTCCTCGATCGCGAGCACGGCCTTCTTCATGACGTCGGGGATTTCGGTGATCGGCACGAAGTTGCGGCGTTCCTCGCCGAATTCGCCGATCAGCACGTTGTCGGCCGTATAGATCCGAAGGGGGATCTTGGGGCGGTAGTCGGTGATCGTGTCCAGCGACGGCAGGTTCGGCGCCGCCACAACCAACGCATAGCCAACCAGCAGCGCTACCGCTGCCATGCCGGCGACAAGCAGTCCGATCACCCAGATCATGATCCGTGCCCACAATGGGCGGCGGACGGGAAGGGACGGCTTCTGTTGTGCTGTGGCCATAAGGGTTTACCTAATCAGAGTGCCCGGATTATATCGCCGCCCCTCCGGCGGCCCGGCGTTCCTGTGGCGCGAAAGGCGCTATCGCGCTGTTACAAGATGTAATGGCCTGAGAGCTTGCGTGTCCTGCCGTGCAGGCGATTGCCATGGAACGCGCGCGGCGGGCCGGAAACGGGAGCGGTGGTGTCGAGTGTGTCGCCAGGAATACGGGCAAGGATCGCAGAATTGGCGCGGGGCAACGCTATGCAACGAAGTTGTTGTTGAGCGTCGGATTTTGGCAACGCTTTGGCAGGGGCGATCTGAAAAAGAAAGCGTGGTTAAACCGGCACATTGCCAGCGCCCTTGGATTTTGTAAGAATCGTCGACCATAAAAGAGCAAAACGTTTCATCCAAAGAAACTGGCTCGCACCGTTAGAGCAGACATGCCGTGGGCGAGTTCAAATGTCAGGGGGTCACCTTGCGACGGGGCATCTTGTCGGGTCTTCTACGCCGGACTACGGTCGGCGTAGATATTGGGTCGTCTAGCGTCAAGGTCGTGGAGCTGTCCGTCGGGGCAGGCAGAAACGACTTCAGGCTGGAAAAATGCGCCAGCGAATTGCTGGATCGCAACGCCGTTGCCGATGGCAACGTGGTCAACATCGAGGCCGTGGGTATCGCGCTGAAGCGCGCGCTCGGCAAGGCTGGCATCCGCACGAAGGAAGTCGTGCTCGGCGTGCCGTCTATGCTGACGGAGTCCCAGACGGTCAGTCTTCCGGACAATCTCTCGGAAGACGAACTCTATTCCCAGGTCGAATCCGAGGCGCACCGCCTCTATCCGCCTTCGCAGGCGGTCAACTTCGACTTTGCGGTGATTGGTCCCAGCGAAACCGAAGGCGGCATCGGCGTGCGTGTCACGGCCGCCAATAGCGATCGCGTTCAGGAGCGCGTGACGGCCGCCGAGATGGCTGGCCTGAAGCCTCAGGTGATGGACGTCGAAGAGTACGCCGTGCAGCGCTCGATCGTGCAGATGCTCGGCGTGCCAGAAGGTCTCTCGGAAGCCGATGCCAAGGACCTCCCGGTTGTGGCGGTCGTCCATCTTGGCGGTAGCCGCTCCAAGGCGATCTTCTACCAGGGCTGGAAGGAACTGTACGAGCAGCCACTGAACAGCTACGGCGATCAGCTCACCCAGAGCGCCGCGCGCATGTTCACGCTCGATGCGCTCAAGGCCGAAATCAAGAAGCGCAAGAACACGCTGCCGGAGTCGTGGCGCGCGCAACTGCTCAAGCCGTCGCTCGAGGCGCTGGCCATGGAAGTGCAGGGCGCCATCGGCAACTTCATCGCCAGTTCCAGCCTTGGCCGTGTGGACGAGATCCTGCTTTCGGGCGGACATGCGTCCCTGCTCGGCGTGCAGGCGGCTATCCAGCAACAGACACAGATCACGACGACGCTGGCCAATCCTTTCGCAAACATGATGACCGCAGGCAAGGTCAACGAGCGCTATCTCCAGCGTGACCTGCCTGCGTACATCGTCAGTGCGGGACTGGCGCTGCGCGGTTTGCAATAACCCACCGGGGGGCAAGCATGTCCACGACGACGAATTCCATTCCGTCGGTCAACCTGCTGCCGTATCACGAGGCGCGCAAGGCGGCCCGGCGGAAGAAGGTCTACACGATGCTGGGCGGAGCAGCGGGCGCGGGGGCGCTCGTGGTTCTGATCGGCGGTTTCTATATCGACTCGCAGATCGATGCCGTCGCGGCACGCAATCAGGTGCTGAAGACGGAAAACGCCAGCATGGATGCGACGATCAGCAGGGTCAACTCGCTGAAGAAGGACATCGAGGCACTGCTGGATCGCCAACGCGCGATCGAGAGCCTTCAGGCGCAGCGAAACCTGCCCGTGCAACTGCTCGAGGAGCTCGTGCGTCAGGTGCCGGAAGGCGTCTACCTGTCCAGCCTCAAGCAGACCGGTGACAAGTTCGTGATGACCGGCGTGGCGCAGTCCAACGAACGAGTGTCCGAGCTGTTGCGCAACATCAGCCAGGTGACCTGGCTCGACCAGGCGGATCTGGTGGAGTCCAAGGCCATCACCATGACCAACAACCTGCGCGAACAGCGCCGGTTGTTCGAATTCTCGATGCGCTTTTCCTATCGCGCGCCGGAAGTCCCGGGCGACAAGAAAAAGGGCGCCTCCGACGCCGCGGGCATGCCCGCTGGTCGAAAGGTCTGATCATGGCGCTCAATACCGAAATCTCACTGCAGGACCTGACCGCGCAGTTCCGTGGCCTGAACCTGAACGAGCCGGAGACCTGGCCGACGGCGCCGCGCGTAGCCTTCTCCGCGCTTGCCGCCGCCATTGTGCTGGCGCTCGGCTGGCAGTTCTACTGGAGCGACAAGAGCGACGATCTGGACCGCAAGCGCGCCGAGCAGGAAACGCTGAAGCAGCAGTTCCAGACCAAGGTGGCGCAGGTCGCGAACCTCGACGCGCTGGTCGCGCAGAAGGCCGAGGTCGAAAAGCGCGTGGCGCTTGCCGAGCACCAACTGCCGAACAGCACCGAGATGGATGCGCTGCTGGCCGATGTGAACCACGCCGGCGTGGCGCGCGGACTGCAGTTCGAACTGTTCAAGCCTCAGCCAGCCACGATCAAGGCGTACTACGCCGAAATTCCGGTCAACCTGAAAGTGACGGGCCGCTACCACGATGTCGCGCTCTTTAACGCCGACGTGGCGGCACTCTCGCGGATTGTTTCGATGGGGAACCTGAACATGTCGGTGAGCAAGGACGGCACGCTATCAATGGAAGCTGTCGCCATGGCCTACCGCGCATTGGATCCCGACGAGCAGGCCGCGCAGCGCAAGGCAGCCGCGGACGCCGCGAAGAAGGCCAAGGGAGGTGCCAAGTGAGCCGCCTGACCCGACGCCCCCCCATGGCCCTGCGCGCAGTGGCGGTTGCGGCATTGGCCGTTGTCGCCCTGGCCGGTTGCGGTGCAGGCGAGGATGAACACCTCCAGCAATGGATGGCGCAGACGCGCGCGGCAAAGGTGCCGCCGCCTGAGCCGTTGCCCGAGGTCAAGCCCTATGAGCCGCGCCAGTATGCGGGCACCAAATCTCCCGAGCCCTTCGCGCAGACGAAGATCGGCGAGTTGAACAAGGCGATGTCGGAGTCGCCGGAGGCCGGACGGCGGCACGAGCCCCTTGAAGACTATCCGCTGGAGAACTTCAAGATGCTCGGGATGCTGAAGAAAAACGGCGAGACCTACGGTGTCGTACGCGTAGATAACAAGATCCATCACGTAAAGGTGGGTCAGTATCTCGGCCAGAACTATGGCCGGGTGGTCCGCATCACCGATCAGGAGATCGTGCTGCGCGAATTGGTCCGGGAAGGGGTCTCAGAGTGGAAAGAGAAAATGACCAGCCTGAAGCTGGAGGCATCGGCATGATCACGGCACGATGGGTCAAGGCGCTCGCGGGCGCGGCAACGATGGTGCTGGTGCTCGCCTCTCCGGCGGCGCTGGCGCAGAACAACCAGGTCAAGCAGATGGAAGCCAACGTGCTTGGCGAGCAGACCGTATTCACGATCGATCTGCAGGGACCATTGGCGCAGAAACCGGCGGACTTCACCACGCAGAATCCGGCGAAGATCGCGATCGACTTCTTCGACACGGGCTTCGCGGCGGGGCGCGCCCAGTACGAGTACGGCGGCAAGGTGCTCAAGAGCGCCAACGTGATGCAGATCGGGGACCGCACACGTGTGGTGCTGAACCTGAGCCGGTCGACGACATACCGCACCGAGGTGCGTGGTAACCAGTTCGTGGTGATGCTGGACAACGTCCAGCAGGCCGCAACTGGCGCGGTGCCGACGTTCGCGCCGGCGACGACGATGCCGACATCGGCGATGGCAGCGAATCGTCCGTCGATTCGGAACATCGATTTCCGTCGCGGGGGCGATGGCGCCGGGCGTGTGGTGGTGGATCTCTCGTCGCGTGATTCGGGCATCAACATCGCGCAGCAGGGCCAGAACCTCGTGGTCGACTTCATGGGCACGTCAGTGCCGGCCGATCTGCGCCGCCGCTTCGATGTGACGGATTTCGGCACGCCGATCCAGAGTATGCGAGCGAGCGATGCCAATGGCAGCGCGAAACTGACGATCGAGCCGCGTGGCAACTGGGAGTACAGCTCGTACCAGACGGACAACCAGTTCGTGGTGGAGGTGCGGCAGGTCAAGGATGACCCGAACAAGCTGATCGCGGGCCAAGGTTTCCGCGGCGAGCGGCTGTCCCTGAACTTCCAGAACATCGACATCCGCTCGCTGCTGCAGGTGTTCGCGGACTTCACGAACCTGAACATCATCACGAGCGACACGGTCCAGGGCAACCTGACGTTGCGCCTGAAGGATGTGCCGTGGGACCAGGCGCTGCAGATCGTGATGGATTCGAAGGGCCTGGCCTCGCGCCGCAACGGCAATGTGCTGTGGGTGGCGCCCAAGGCGGAACTGGCGACCAAGGAGAAGCTCGAACTCGAGGCGATGCAGCAGATCAACGAACTCGAACCGATCCGCAGCCAGGTGTTCCAGCTCAACTACCAGCGTGCCGATGACGTTCGCAAGATGTTGCTGGGCATGGTTACAGGCACTGCCGGGGCGGCAGGTGCGATGCCGATGCCGGTTGGTGGCGCGGCAGGCATGATGGGCGCGACGCGGATGCTGTCCAAGCGCGGTTCGCTGACAGCGGATCCCCGCACGAACCAGCTGTTTGTGTCCGATGTCTCGAGCAAGCTGGAGGAAGTGCAGATCTTCCTGCAGAAGATCGATATCCCGGTGCGGCAGGTGATCATCGAGGCACGCATCGTCGAGGCTAGCGATACCTTTAGCCGGAACCTCGGTGTGAAGCTCGGCTTTGCGTTGCCGAAGTCTGGCAGCTCGCTGAGCACCAACTACGGCAACTCGCTGCCGAATGCCACGAACGACGGTACCCCGGCACTGAGCCTGCCTGCCGCAGCCATCAACAGCGTGAACCCGGCTACGGCGGCATTCAGTATCTTCAACGCTGCTGCAGGCCGATTCCTGGATCTGGAACTGTCCGCACTGGAAGCCGACGGCAAGGGCAAGATCATCTCGAGCCCGCGCGTCGTGACGGCCAACAACATCAAGGCACTGATCGAGCAGGGTACCGAACTGCCGTACCAGTCGGCCACCTCCAGCGGCGCGACCTCGGTGCAGTTCCGCAAGGCCAACCTGAAGCTTGAAGTCACGCCGCAGATCACGCCGGAAGGCAATGTGCTGCTGGACGTCGATGTGAACAAGGACAGCGTCGGTATCCGGACGGACAACGGCTTCGCCATCGACACCAAGCACGTGCAGACGCAGGTGCTGGTGGAGAATGGCGGCACGGTCGTAATCGGCGGTATCTATAGCCAGGAAGAGTCCAATACCGTGAACAAGGTACCTTGGCTGGGCGACCTCCCGGTGCTTGGCAACTTCTTCAAGAACAACGCCAAGGTCAATAACCGGACCGAACTGCTGGTGTTCCTGACGCCGCGTGTCCTGAACGATAACGTGTCGCTCAAATAACGCCGGCCGGGTGCAGCAGGGGGCCCGGATGCAGTAGACTGGCAGGCCGCGTCGCAAAGCGACGCGGCCTTTTTCTATTTGGCGGCAACGTTGGCGGCTCTGAGGGTCGGCCAGGACCAGCGCGGCGGGATGATGCACAATGGCGTATGCATCACGCCCCTTGCGGGTTCCCGGCCTGACGCGGGTGCCCGCCGCCTTATTGTGCAAGACCTCAGTCCAGTGACAGCCAATCGCCCGAATATCTTCTTTGTTGGCCTGATGGGCGCCGGCAAGACCACCGTCGGCCGCACCGTGGCCCGTCGTCTCAACTATCCGTTCTTCGATTCCGATCATGAACTTGAGGCGCGCTGCGGGGTGCGAATCCCGATAATTTTCGAGCATGAGGGCGAAGCGGGGTTCCGTGATCGCGAGGCCCAGGTGATTGCCGAGCTGACCGGGCGCAGTGGCATCGTGCTGGCCACGGGCGGCGGCGCGGTGCTCCGCGAGGTCAACCGCGCAGCGCTGAAGGCCAATGGCACCGTGGTCTATCTGCGCGCCAGCCCGCACGATCTGTGGCTGCGCACGCGGCATGACCGCAACCGACCGCTCCTGCAGACGGAGGATCCGAAGGGCCGCCTCGAGGCACTCTATGCCGAGCGCGATCCGCTCTATCGCGAGGTGGCGGACTTCATTATCGAAACCGGCAAGCCGACCGTGGCGCAGCTTGCTAATATGGTTCTTATGCAACTTGAAATGGCCGGTTTTGTGTTTCCGCCCGCGGAAATCGTGCCCGAATCCGCCGAGGATGACGGGCCGCCGGCGCAGGACACCCACTCATGATCACGCTTGAAGTCGATCTCGGGACGCGTAGTTACCCGATCCACATTGGCAGCGGCCTGCTGGACCGCGCCGACCTGCTGGCCCCGCATGTGCGCGGCCAGCATGCCGTCATTGTCACCAACGAGACCGTGGGCCCGCTGTACGCGGCGCGCGTCGAAGCCGTGCTTGCCGGCCTTGGCAAGACCGTGCGCACCGTGGTGCTGCCGGACGGCGAGCGCTTCAAGCACTGGGAAACGCTGAACCTGATTTTCGATGCGCTGCTCCAGGCAGGGGCCGACCGCAAGACCACGCTGATCGCGCTGGGCGGCGGGGTGGTGGGAGACATGACCGGGTTTGCCGCCGCCTGCCACATGCGCGGCGTGCCGTTCGTGCAGATGCCGACCACGCTGCTGGCGCAAGTCGACTCGTCGGTGGGCGGCAAGACCGGCATCAATCATCCGCTCGGCAAGAACATGATCGGCGCGTTCCACCAGCCCAACGCGGTGATCGCCGACATCGACACGCTGCGCACGTTGCCCCCGCGCGAACTGGCGGCAGGCATGGCCGAGGTCATCAAGCATGGGGCAATCGCCGACGCCGACTACTTCGCCTGGATCGAGGACCATATCGCCGGGCTGAACGCCTGCGACACCGGCCTGATGACCGAAGCGGTGCGCCGCTCCTGCGAGATCAAGGCTGCCGTGGTGGCCCAGGACGAACGTGAAGGCGGCTTGCGCGCGATTCTCAATTTCGGCCATACGTTTGGTCACGCGATCGAAGCCGGCATGGGCTATGGCGAATGGCTGCATGGCGAGGCGGTGGGCTGTGGCATGGTGATGGCCGCGGACCTCTCGCACCGGCTCGGCTTCATCGACGTCGAGACGCGCGCCCGCATTCGCACGCTGACGCAGGCGGCGATGTTGCCGGTGGTGGCGCCGGATCTGGGTATTGATCGCTATATCGAGTTGATGAAGGTGGACAAGAAGGCCGAAGCGGGCAGCATCAAGTTCATCCTGCTGCGCAAGCTGGGTTCCGCCTTCATTACCACCGTGCCGGACGCGGACCTGCGCGAGACGCTGCGTCACGCGGTATTGAAACCTCCCACCGAGGCCCCGGTCGCCTGAGCGAACGGTTATGCCTCGCAGCCCTGACCCTGTAACGGATAACGGATTGCCGCATGACCGCCCTGTCGACCGATCTTGAAGCCCACCTTGCTCCGTACGCCGCCCACTCCGCGCAGACGCGCGGACGGGTACACGCGGAGCCGGCCTCGTCCTCCCGCAGCGAGTTCCAGCGCGACCGCGACCGTGTGATCCACAGTACCGCGTTCCGGCGGCTCGAGTACAAGACCCAGGTCTTCGTGAATCATGAGGGCGATCTGTTCCGGACGCGGCTGACCCATAGCCTGGAAGTCGCGCAGATCGCGCGGTCGATCGCGCGCAACCTGCGCCTCAACGAGGATCTGGTCGAGGCGATCTCGCTGGCCCACGATCTCGGCCACACACCGTTCGGCCATGCCGGGCAGGACGCGCTGAATGGCTGCATGAAGAACCACGGCGGATTCGAGCACAACCTGCAAAGCCTGCTGGTGGTGGACGAACTGGAAGAGCGCTACGGCGGCTTCAATGGCCTGAACCTGACCTTCGAGACGCGCGAAGGGATTCTCAAGCACTGCTCGCGTGTCAACGCGGCGGGGCTCGGCGAGCTGGGACGCCGCTTCCTGCAGGGCACGCAGCCGTCGCTCGAGGCCCAACTGGCCAACCTGGCCGATGAGATCGCCTACAACAATCACGATATCGACGATGGCCTGCGATCGGGGTTGCTGACCCTGGAGCAGCTCGACGAGGTGCCCATGTGGGGTCGCCACCGTGCCGAAGTGGCCGAGGCGTTCCCGGAGATCAATGGGCGCCGGGCAATCAACGAGACCGTTCGGCGCATGATCAATACGCTGATCGTCGACCTGATCGAGACCACCAGTCGCAACATTGCCACCGCCAATCCAAAGTCGATCGATGCGGTGCGCGCCGCTGGCCCGCTGGTGTCCTTTAGTCCCAAGGTGCATGAGGAAGCCGCAGCCCTCAAGCGCTTCCTGTTCCGCCACCTGTATCGCCACTATCTGGTGATGCGGATGTCGGCCAAGGCCCAGCGGATCATCTCGGACCTGTTCACGGCCTTTATGCAGGATTCCCGCCTGTTGCCGCCGCAATATCAGGCAGGCCACGGGGCGGACCAGTCGCGCCTGATCGCGCATTACATCGCGGGCATGACTGACCGGTACGCCATCCGCGAGCACCGGCGGATTTTCGCCGTCAGCGAGAGCAACTAGGCAGGCAGCGGGTGGGCAATTAGCGCCCACCAATAAACGGGGACAGATCCGCGTATCATTGCGCCATCGTTTCAGCAGGATGTTCGATGGCTCGTCTTCCCCGCTTCTCTCCCGCCGGCCTGCCGGCCCTCGTGTTGCAACGCGGCAACAATCGTCAGCCTGTGTTTCTGGGTCCGGACGACTATCTGCATTACCTCGACTGCCTGCGCATGGCCGCGCGCGAGCATGACGTCGCAGTCCACGCCTACGTTCTGCGTCCGAACCATATTCACCTGGTTGCCACGCCCAAGGGCGCTGACTCGCTGAGCCTGACGATGCAGGCTGTCGGACGTCGCTACGCGCGCCATTTCAACCGTGCGGCCAGCCGTACCGGCACCCTTTGGGAAGGGCGCTTCCGCTCGGCCGTGATCGAGCCAGGCGCCTGGCTGCTGCCGGCCATGATCTACGTGGAGTCCAACGCCACGCGCGCGGGCGATGCAGCGACATTGGAGGCGGATCGCTGGAGTAGCTATCGCCATCACATCGGTATTGAGGCGAGCCCGCTTGTGAGTGATCACTCTATTTACTGGGAGCTTGGCAATACGCCATTCGAGCGGCAGTCCAATTACCGCGCGCTGGCGCTGGAAGGGTTGTCCGGCAAGACGCTGGCGACGTTGCAGAAACATGCGCACAGCGGCTGGCCGTTAGGCGACGATGCCTTCCTGGCGCAGCTCGAACGCCATGCCACGCGACGCATTCATCCGCTGCCGAAAGGACGTCCCCGAAAATCCACCGAATCCGAGAGCGAGCGCACAGGCGATACAGAGGATTTTGACAGTGCACCAACATGATGCATTTGTGCGCCATAAATAATGTGTCCCCAATTAAATTGTGCGCCGAGATGGTGAGAAATTTAATGTGTTCTGACCCCATTTAATTTTTTTGCAAGGGCTCGGACGATTCTTTTATAGTTGCTCCACCCACAGTCATTGTGCGGCGCGTCACGCTCGTGTACGCCGCTGCGGTCCCGCTGTCTGACATCGTTGCTCGAAGAAGCACGTACACAGCCATCCCGTTCGGTCTGCCTTGCTGGCTGCGCAGCCTTCACCGGAATTCAGCCCGTGGACCACTCGCAACAATCCTCCGAAATCGCCGCCCGCCCGCAGGCTCAGGGCCTGTATGACCCGTCCAACGAGCACGATGCCTGCGGCGTCGGCATGGTGGCTCACATCAAGGGCAAGAAATCCCACGAAATCATCTCGCAGGGTCTGAAGATCCTCGAGAACCTGGACCACCGGGGTGCCGTGGGCGCCGACGCGCTGATGGGCGATGGCGCCGGTATCCTGATCCAGATCCCGGATCAGTTCTACCGCGAGGAAATGGCCAAGCAGGGCGTGACCCTGCCGCCCGCCGGCGAATACGGCGTGGGCATGATCTTCCTGCCTAAGGAACACGCTTCGCGCTTGGCCTGCGAGCAGGAACTCGAACGCACCGTGCGCCTGGAAGGCCAGGTCGTGCTGGGTTGGCGTGATGTGCCGGTGGACGCGAACATGCCGATGTCCCCGACCGTGCGCAAGACCGAGCCGGTGATCCGCCAGATCTTCATCGGTCGTGGCCGCGACATCATGACCACGGACGCGCTGGAACGTAAGCTCTACGTCATCCGCAAGACCGCCAGCCACGCCATCCAGGCCCTCAAGCTCAAGCACGGCAAGGAATACTTCGTGCCGTCGATGTCGGCCCGTACCGTCGTGTACAAGGGTCTGCTGCTGGCCAACCAGGTGGGCGAGTACTACCTGGATCTGCTGGACGCCCGCGCCGTGTCGGCCCTGGCCCTGGTCCACCAGCGCTTCTCGACCAATACGTTCCCGGCCTGGGAACTGGCCCACCCGTACCGCATGGTCGCCCACAACGGCGAAATCAACACGGTGAAGGGCAACGTGAACTGGGTGAACGCGCGTACCGGCGCGATCTCGTCGCCGGTGCTCGGCGACGACCTGCCCAAGCTCTGGCCGCTGATCTACCCGGGTCAATCGGATACGGCATCGTTCGACAACTGCCTCGAACTGCTGACAATGGCCGGTTACCCGCTCGTCCACGCGATGATGATGATGATCCCGGAAGCTTGGGAACAGCACACGCTGATGGACGACAACCGTCGTGCCTTCTACGAGTACCACGCCGCGATGATGGAGCCGTGGGACGGCCCGGCGGCGATCTGCTTCACCGACGGTCGGCAGATCGGCGCGACGCTGGACCGTAACGGTCTGCGTCCGGCCCGCTTCTACGTGACCGAAGACGATTTCGTCGTGCTGGCGTCGGAAGCCGGCGTGCTGCCGTTCCCCGAGTCGCGCATCGTCCAGAAGTGGCGTCTGCAGCCGGGCAAGATGTTCCTGATCGACATGGAGCAGGGTCGCATCATCGACGACAAGGAACTCAAGGACAACCTGGCCAACGCCAAGCCGTACAAGAGCTGGATCGACGCCGTGCGCATCAAGCTCGACGAGCTCGAGGCCAAGGCCGAGGATGTAGCTGCCGAGAAGAAGCCGGTGGCGCGTCTGCTCGACCGCCAGCAGGCGTTCGGCTACACGCAGGAAGACGTCAAGTTCCTGATGGCCCCGATGGCCCTGGCCGGTGAGGAAGCCACGGGCTCGATGGGCAACGACTCGCCGCTGGCCGTGCTGTCGTCGAAGAACAAGACCCTCTACAACTACTTCAAGCAGCTGTTCGCCCAGGTGACCAACCCGCCGATCGACCCGATCCGCGAGAACATGGTGATGTCGCTGGTGTCGTTCATCGGTCCGAAGCCGAACCTGCTGGAGCTGAACAACATCAACCCGCCGATGCGCCTCGAAGTGTCCCAGCCCGTGCTGGACTTCAAGGACATCGCCAAGATTCGCAACATCGAGCACTACACCGGTGGCAAGTTCCGTTCGTACGAACTGAACATCTGCTACCCGGTGGCGTGGGGCAAGGAAGGCATCGAGGCCCGCCTGGCGTCGCTGTGCGCGGAAGCCGTGGACGCGGTGCGTTCGGGCTACAACATCCTGATCGTGACGGACCGTCGCGTGGACGATGGGCAGGTGGCCATTCCCGCGCTGCTGGCCACGTCGGCCATCCACCATCACCTGGTCGAGAAGGGCCTGCGCACGTCGGCCGGCCTGGTCGTGGAAACGGGTTCGGCCCGCGAAGTGCACCACTTCGCGCTGCTGGCCGGCTATGGCGCCGAAGCCGTGCACCCGTACCTGGCGATGGAAACGCTGGCCGACATGGCCTCGGGCCTGTCGGGTGACCTGTCGCCGGAAAAGGCTGTCAAGAACTTCGTCAAGGCGATCGGCAAGGGCCTGCACAAGGTGATGTCGAAGATGGGCATCTCCACGTACATGTCGTACACGGGCGCCCAGATCTTCGAAGCCATCGGCCTGTCGCGCGAACTGGTGCAGAAGTACTTCCACGGTACGCCGTCGAACGTCGAAGGCATCGGCATCTTCGAGGTGGCTGAGGAAGCGCTGCGCCTGCATCGCGACGCGTTTGGCAGCAACCCCGTGCTGGAAAACATGCTCGAAGCCGGCGGCGAATACGCATTCCGTATCCGCGGTGAAGAACACATGTGGACTCCGGACTCGATCGCCAAGCTGCAGCACTCGGTGCGCGCCGACGATGGCAAGGGCCAGTACCAGACGTACAAGGAATACGCGAACATCATCAACGACCAGAGCCGCCGTCACATGACGCTGCGTGGCCTGTTCGAGTTCAAGGTCGATCCGGCCCGCGCCATTCCGCTGGAAGAAGTGGAATCGGCCAAGGACATCGTCAAGCGTTTCGCCAGCGGCGCCATGTCGCTGGGTTCGATCTCGACTGAAGCCCACACGACGCTGGCCGTGGCGATGAACCGCATCGGCGGCAAGTCGAACACCGGCGAAGGCGGCGAGGACGAGAAGCGCTATCGCAACGAACTGCGCGGCATCCCCATCAAGCAGGGCGACACGCTCAAGGGCCTGCTGGGCGATGGCGTGATCGAGCGCGACCTGGAACTGAAGGCGGGCGATTCGCTGCGCTCGAAGATCAAGCAGGTGGCCTCGGGCCGTTTCGGCGTGACCGCCGAATACCTGGCATCGGCCGACCAGATCCAGATCAAGATGGCCCAGGGCGCCAAGCCCGGCGAAGGCGGTCAGTTGCCCGGCCACAAGGTCTCGGACTACATCGGCAAGCTGCGTTACTCGGTGCCGGGCGTGGGTCTGATCTCGCCGCCGCCGCACCACGACATCTACTCGATCGAGGATCTGGCACAGCTGATCCACGACCTGAAGAATGTGAACCCGGTGTCGGACATCTCGGTCAAGCTCGTGTCCGAAGTGGGCGTGGGTACCGTGGCTGCTGGCGTGGCCAAGGCCAAGGCCGATCACGTGGTGATCGCCGGCCATGACGGCGGCACCGGCGCATCGCCGCTGTCGTCGATCAAGCACGCTGGCACGCCGTGGGAACTGGGTCTGGCCGAGACGCAGCAAACGCTGATGCTGAACGGCCTGCGCAACCGTATCCGCGTGCAAGCCGACGGTCAGATGAAGACCGGCCGCGACGTCGTGATCGGCGCGCTGCTGGGCGCTGACGAGTTCGGTTTTGCTACCGCGCCGCTGGTTGCCGAAGGCTGCATCATGATGCGCAAGTGCCATCTGAACACCTGCCCGGTGGGCGTGGCCACGCAAGATCCGGCGCTGCGCAAGAAATTCCAGGGCAAGCCCGAGCACGTTGTGAACTTCTTCTTCTTCGTTGCGGAAGAGGCACGCGAGATCATGGCGCAACTGGGTATCCGCACGTTCGACGAACTGATCGGCCGCGCCGACCTGCTCGACATGCGCGCCGGTATCGAACACTGGAAGGCGCGTGGCCTGGACTTCGGCCGCATCTTCTACCAGCCGCCGTTCCCGGCCGACGTGCCGCGCTACCACACCGACGTGCAGGATCACGGCCTGTCGGCGGAAGCCGGCAAGGCGCTCGACCACGTGCTGATCGCCAAGGCGCGTCCGGCCATCGACAAGGGCGAACGCGTGTCGTTCATCCAGCCGGTGAAGAACGTGAACCGTACGGTTGGCGCGATGCTGTCCGGCGTGATCGCCAAGCAGCACGGCCACGAAGGCCTGGCCGACGACACGATCCACATCCAGTTCCAGGGTACCGCCGGCCAGTCGTTTGCCGCGTTCCTGGCACATGGCATCACGATGGATCTGGTGGGTGACGCCAACGACTACGTGGGCAAGGGCCTGTCGGGCGGCCGCGTGATCGTGCGCGCTCCGCACGAGTTCCGTGGCGATCCGACCCGCAACATCATCGTCGGCAACACGGTGCTGTACGGCGCCATCGCTGGCGAAGCCTTCTTCAATGGCGTGGGCGGCGAGCGCTTCGCGGTGCGTAACTCGGGTGCCACGGCTGTCGTGGAAGGCACGGGCGACCACGGTTGCGAGTACATGACCGGCGGTACCGTCGTGGTGCTGGGTGGCACGGGCCGTAACTTCGCGGCCGGCATGTCCGGTGGCGTGGCCTACGTCTACGACGAGGATGGCCTGTTCGACAAGCGCTGCAACACGTCGATGGTGGCGCTCGAGGCGGTGCTGGCTTCGGCCGACCAGGAGAAGGGCCAGCCCAAGGCGCAGTGGCACAAGTTCGGTGGCGAGCGCACGGCCGATGAAGTCATCCTGCGCAACCTGATCGAGCAGCACTTCCGCTACACCGGTTCGGAGCGCGCCAAGGCGCTGCTGGCGGACTGGACCACCGCACGCCGCAAGTTCGTCAAGGTCTTCCCGACCGAGTACAAGCGCGCGCTGGGCGAGATGTACGCGAAGGAACAGGCCGCGCGCGACAACGATCGCGAGGCAGTGGCCGCCTGATCGGTAGCCCCACGAGATGGCGCCGCGGCCAGGTTCGCGGCGCCGACAAGATACTGACCCCACGCGAGGCCGGCCCGGCCGCCTCGCGCCAAGCAAGACCAAGGATGCAACATGGGTAAGGCGACTGGCTTTCTCGAATTTGCGCGCCAGAACGAAGGCTACGAACCCGTAGTCAAGCGCGTGAAGCACTACAAGGAATTCGTGTTCGCGCTGTCGGACAGCGAGGCGAAGATTCAGGGTGCGCGCTGCATGGACTGCGGTATCCCGTTCTGCAACAACGGCTGCCCGGTCAACAACATCATTCCGGACTTCAACGACCTCGTGTATCGCCAGGACTGGAAGTCGGCGATCGAAGTCCTGCACCAGACCAACAACTTCCCCGAGTTCACGGGCCGCATCTGCCCGGCACCGTGCGAAGCTGCCTGCACGCTCGGCATCAACGAGCTGCCGGTTGGCATCAAGTCGATCGAGCACGCGATCATCGACAAGGCCTGGGAAGAGGGCTGGGTCCAGCCGCAGGTGCCTGCGCACAAGACCGGCAAGACCGTCGCTGTCGTGGGTTCGGGCCCTGCCGGCATGGCGGTCGCCCAGCAACTGGCGCGCGCCGGCCACGCTGTGACCGTGTTCGAGAAGAATGACCGCATCGGCGGCCTGCTCCGCTACGGCATTCCCGACTTCAAGATGGAGAAGAGCCTGATCGACCGCCGCATCGAGCAGATGCAGGCCGAAGGCGTGACCTTCCGCGCTGGCGTGATGGTGACCGACGGCGCGCTGCCGGCTGGCATCAAGAACTACGCTCGCGAGACGATCTCGGCCCAGGCGCTGATGGAGCAGTTCGACGCCGTGGTACTGGCCGGTGGCGCCGAAGTGCCGCGCGACCTGCCCGTGCCGGGCCGCGATCTGGCCGGCGTGCACTACGCGCTGGAATTCCTGATTCCGCAGAACAAGGAAGTGGCGGGCGATGGCGTCAACGAGATTCGTGCCGAAGGCAAGCACGTTATCGTGATCGGTGGTGGCGATACGGGTTCGGACTGCGTGGGCACGTCGAACCGCCACGGCGCCACCTCGGTGACGCAATTCGAACTGCTGCCGCAGCCGCCGGAAGAAGAGAACAAGCCGCTGGTGTGGCCGTACTGGCCGATCAAGATGCGCACGTCGTCGTCGCACGACGAAGGCTGCTCGCGTGACTGGTCGGTGGCCACCAAGGAACTGGTCGGCGAGAACGGCAAGGTCAAGGCACTGAAGGCCTGCCGCGTCGAATGGAAGGACGGCAGGATGCAGGAAGTGCCGGGCAGCGAGTTCGTGCTGCAGGCCGACCTGGTGCTGCTGGCCATGGGCTTCACGAACCCGGTTGGCTCGATGCTCGAAGCGTTCGGTGTCGACACGGATGCGCGCAAGAACGCCAAGGCATCGACCGAAGGCGATCGCGCTTACTACACCAACGTGCCGAAGGTGTTCGCCGCTGGTGACGTGCGCCGTGGTCAGTCGCTCGTGGTGTGGGCCATCCGCGAAGGCCGCCAGGCTGCCCGTTCGGTGGACGCGTTCCTGATGGGCCATTCGACCCTGCCGCGCTGATCCGTAGCGTCGGGTTCAAAAGCAAAAGCAAAACCCCCCGCAAGTGCGAACTTGCGGGGGGTTTTGTTTGTGGCTGGGTCGAGAGTAGTGGGGTGGTCGTTCTAAAGCCGACACCCCATCAACACGGCGTCATCCCCGTAGTCAGCCAGCTTCTCCGCATACCCACCAGCGGCGATCGCCGCGTACCCAAGCCTGCGCCACCACACAGCCGCCGATTGCACGGCGATCAGGCGCGACGACCGCAAGCCATCCGCCAGCGCGGCATCGCGGGCCGCCGCGTAAAGCCGTTGCGCCAGGCCCATTCCCCGGCCGACCGGCGCCACCGCCATGTCATGCACGAACCAGGTGAGCGCGGCCCCCGGCATCCAGTCACGCGCCAGCACGCCATCGAGGGGCGGCAACGCGTCTTTGGGCCAGGGGTGTGTGAACAGGTACGCCGCCAGCGCGCCATCTGGCAGGGCGGCTGCCCAGCAGGTGTCGGGGGATAGCGCCAGCCGGCTGGCGAGGGCATTGGAGGATTCGAGCAACATGTCGCCGTAGCACTGCGCCTGGACGGCGAGCACGGCGGGCATGTCGGCGACCGCTAATGGCCGCAGGACGATTTCAGACATCCAGCGATTATAAATGGGCTCACATTGGGGTCCTCCCGGACAGCGTTTACGTGGTCTGTGCTGGCCGGGAGCATGTCTCTACAATGGCCCGAAACGATAACGAAGAAACTGCCTCGAATCCCTTTCAGCCGATTTGGAGCCGTCGCCTTGTGTGGCGGACCGGAGGAAATTGATGTCCGAAGTGCGCAAATCGAAGCGACTTTGGCGAGGTATAGCGAAGTTGCCAAAACTTGCTGCCATCCTGGCAGTTCTGCGGTGCGGGCCGCGGAGCGCCATATCGTGGGGCCTGGTTGCCTGTGCCGCGAGCACGGCGACGGCGCTCGCGCAACCGCCCGCCATCGCGCAGCTGGCAAGCATTCCCAGCGCCGGTCGTTCGGAGATGAGTCGTCCGGTGTCATTTCCGGCACGTCCCATCAGGATGATCGTTCCGTTTCCTGCGGGCGGTGTGTCCGACGCCGTCGCGCGGCTGCTGGCCGAGCGGCTGTCGGCGCGGCTCGGCGTGCCGATCGAGGTCGACAATCGTCCCGGAGCCTCGGGCACCATGGCTGGCGACGTGGTGGCGAAGGCAAGCTCCGATGGTCACACGTTGCTGTTCCATCAGGCCAACATGCTGATCCAGCCTGGTCTGGAGCCTGTGCCATACGATGTCATTCGAGACTTCGTGCCGGTGGGCCGTGTGGCGACAATGCCGCTGTTCCTGGTCATCGACGGTCGCCTGCCCATGCAGACGCCCCAGCAGTGGGCCACCGCGGTACGCTCGAATCCGGGCTCCTACAGCTATGGCTACGGCCAGCCCGGCAGTCCATCTCACCTGTATGCCGAGTACGCCGTGCGGGGGCTCCCGAATGCGGTCCCGCTGGTGACGGCCAAGGGCGAGAGTGCAGTCGTGCAGGAAATGCTGGCCGGTCGCATCAGCGCCTGCTTTTGCTCGTACGTATCGATCCAGCAACACATCCGCTCGGGTGCGCTGCGCATGATCGCCGTGACCGGTGTGGCGCGTTCGCCTCTTGCGCCGCAGGTGCCAACGCTGCAGGAGTCTGGCATCGAAGGCTATGCCGCCGCCGCGTGGTATGGCGTGATGGTGCCGGCGAAGACGCCGCGGGCGATTGTGGCCAGGCTGGCGAACGAACTCGACAACGTCACCGAAGAGCGCGAAGTGCGTGCCCGGATGCTTGCCGCGGGCCTCACGCCGATGCAGGACTCACCTGAGGCATTCGCTACGGCCATCCGCTCCGAATCGACCCAGTGGCAGGCCATTCTGCGCCAGACAGGGCAACACGGCGATCCCTGAAATGTCTTCTGCCCAGCGAAGATACTTCTCTTAACGATTGTTATCGTTTCCGGAACAGTGCGGTCACCATTTGGAACCGGCGCTGGGTAGGTACTAGCCCTTATAATGGCGGACTGTCCAAAAACGGTGACAATGTGACCGCTACTGTGCCGAACCCTTCTGGCCAAGTATTTGCTGGCCCGAATGTTGTCGAACTCGCGGATGTCGATTTTGCATACGCGGCTGGCGACAAGCCCATCCTTTCCGGCCTTTCCATGCGCTTTCCGCGCGGGAAGGTGGTGGCCGTCATGGGTGGCTCCGGCTGTGGCAAGACCACGGTCATGCGCCTCATCGGCGGCATGGTGCGCCCGCAGCGCGGCAGCGTCACTTTCAACGGTGCCGACATCGACGCCATGGACCAGAAGGGCCTGTATGCGGTCCGGCGACAGATGGGAATGTTGTTCCAGTTTGGCGCGCTGTTCACTGACTTGTCGGTATTCGACAACGTTGCATTTCCGCTGCGCGAACACACCGATCTGCCGGAGTCGATGATCCGGGATCTGGTGCTGATGAAGCTCAACGCAGTGGGGCTGCGCGGCGCACGCGACCTCATGCCCGCGCAGATTTCGGGCGGCATGGCGCGACGCGTGGCGCTAGCCCGCGCCATAGCGCTGGACCCCGCGCTACTGATGTACGACGAGCCGTTCGCCGGCCTCGACCCGATCTCGCTCGGCCTGACCGCAAGCCTGATCCGGAATCTCAACGACGCGCTCGGCGCGACCACGATCATCGTCTCGCATGACGTGAACGAGACATTCCTGATCGCCGATTACGTCTATTTCATCGCCAACGGCCGTATCGCGGCGGAAGGCACGCCCGAGGCGATGCGCGGCTCGGATGATCCATTCGTGCGCCAGTTCGTTCACGCCGAGGTGGACGGTCCGGTGCCGTTCCACTATGCCGGTCCGGCACTGGCCGAAGATTTCGGCGTAGGAGGCGCGAAGTGAACGGCTTCTTTACCTCGATTGGCTCGACGGTACGCCAGTTCGTCGGCGGCCTGGGTCATGCCTCGCGCATGTTCCTGACGATGCTGGCGCTTTCGCCCGCGCTGTTGCGCCGCTTCCGGCTGGTGACCGACCAGGTGTTCTTCGTCGGCAACCTTTCGCTCGTGATCATCGCAGTGTCGGGCTTGTTCGTCGGGTTTGTGCTGGGTCTGCAGGGCTACTACACACTGAACCGCTTCGGTTCGGAGCAGGCGCTGGGCCTTCTGGTAGCCCTGTCGCTGGTGCGCGAGCTGGGCCCGGTGGTGGCGGCGCTGCTGTTCGCTGGCCGCGCTGGCACGTCGCTGACGGCCGAAATCGGCCTGATGAAGGCCGGCGAGCAACTCAGCGCCATGGAGATGATGGCCGTGAACCCGCTGCAGCGCGTGATCGCCCCGCGTTTCTGGGCCGGCGTGATCGCCATGCCAGTGCTGGCCACGATCTTCAGCGCCCTGGGTGTCCTGGGTGGCTATCTGGTCGGCGTGCAACTGATTGGTGTGGACGCCGGCGCATTCTGGTCGCAGATGCAGAACGGCGTCGATGTGCGCGCGGACGTGCTCAACGGCGTGATCAAGAGCTTTATTTTCGGTATCACCGTGACGTTCATCGCGCTGTATCAAGGTTTCGAAGCCAAGCCGACCCCGGAGGGCGTATCGCGCGCCACCACGCGTACCGTAGTACTGGCCTCGCTGGCCGTGCTGGGACTGGATTTCCTGCTGACCGCGCTGATGTTCAGCTAGGCCAGCCGCACCGATCGCATGAGAAAGAGAATCGCATGAAGAAGACTACGCTCGACTACTGGGTAGGGGTGTTCGTGGTACTGGGCTTTGCCGCGCTGCTGTTCCTGGCGCTCAAGGCCGGCAACATGAGCAGCTTCTCGTTCCAGGAGACCTACACGGTTACCGCGCAGTTCGACAACATCGGCGGACTGAAGCCGCGCGCGCCGATCAAGAGCGCGGGGGTGGTGGTTGGCCGCGTCGCATCCATCCGCCTCGACGACAAGAACTACATGGCCACGGTGGAGCTGAACCTCGACAAGCGCTACCAGTTTCCGAAGGACACGTCGGCCAAGATCCTGACGTCGGGCCTGCTCGGCGAGCAGTACATCGGCCTCGAGGCCGGTGGCGACACGGCGATGCTGGCGCAGGGTGGCAAGATCACGATGACCCAGTCGGCGGTGGTGCTTGAAAACCTGATTGGCCAGTTCCTCTACAACAAGGCGGCCGATGCCGGCGCCGGTGGTGGATCGACGTCGTCAGGCTCGGGCGCCGCGGCGCTGCCTGCAGCGCCCGGTACTGGCGGGAGTGGCAAATGATGGTCTTGCAGCGCCTGGCCGTTGCATCGCTGGCGGCGCTTGCCCTGGCGGGTTGCGCAACGGGCCCGAACGCGAATCCCGCGGACCCACTGGAGCCGTTCAACCGCGGCGTCAGCACGTTCAACGACAAGCTCGACACCTATGCGCTGAAACCGGTGGCCACCGTCTATTCGGACTACACGCCGACGCCGGTGCAGATTGCGGTCGGCAATTTCTTCTCGAACGTCAGTGACGTCTACTCCGCGGCGAACAATCTGCTGCAGGGCAAGCCGTCGCGCGCGGCAGAGGACACGATGCGCGTGGCGATCAACAGTGTGCTCGGCATCGGGGGCCTGATCGATATCGCCACGCCGGCCGGCCTGCCGAAGTACAAGGAAGACTTCGGCCAGACCATGGGCGTGTGGGGTGTGCCTGCGGGGCCGTACCTGGTGCTGCCGCTTTTCGGGCCGAGCAGCGTGCGGGATACCGCAGGCATGATCGTGGACCGCTTCTCGGACCCGACCACCTATATCTCGCCCTGGTATGCCGGCCTGGGCCTGCAGACCGTCCGCGTGATCGACACGCGCGCGCAATTGCTTGGCGCGTCGAGCCTGATCGAGGCAGCGGCGCTGGACCGTTATTCGTTCCTGCGCGATTCATACCTGCAGCGGCGCAACTACCTGATTCACGACGGTGAGGTGCCGGACAAGGATGGGGGCGCGCCGGACGAAAAGCAGGACGACAACAGCGCGCCCGCGCAGCCATCCGCACCGGCGCCTGCCACGCCCACAACCCCAGCAAGTCCGAAGGCGGGTTGATTGCCCCGCCAGGCCAGTGCTGACAACGACCTGTGTCGCCTGTGAGCACGCTGTGAGCCCTGCAACAAAGTGTTTGAATGTGGTGTTTGGAACATTTTGCGCCCCGCGCTTGCCCAACGCCTGTGTTTCAATGGTTCCGGTACCCGGCAGCGTCCAGGCCGGACCAGAATCGAAAGGATATTCACGATGATCAAGCGACTGCTGCTTCCCTTCCTCACCGTTTTCGCCTTCGCCGGTGCCGCGCACGCCCAGCAGGCGGCGGACACGTCTACCCCTGACGGCCTGGTCAAGTCCGTGGTCAACGACGTGATGACCAGCGTGCGCGCGGATAAGGACATGCAGGCCGGCAACATTGGCAAGATCTCGGCGCTGGTGGAGCAGAAGATCCTGCCGAACGCCAATTTCACCAAGACCACGCAGATCGCGATGGGCCGTAACTGGTCGAAGGCGTCGCCCGAGCAGCAGAAGGTCATCACCGACGAGTTCAAGACGCTGCTGATCCGCACGTACGCGGGCGCCATCGCGCAGATTCGCGACCAGCAGGTCCAGTTCCGTCCGTACCGCGGCGCGCCTGAGGACACCGATGCCACGATCCGCACCCAGGTGATCAACAAGGGCGAGCCGATCCAGCTCGACTACCGTCTCGAGAAGACCGCGCAAGGCTGGAAGGTCTACGACATCAACGTGCTGGGCGCCTGGCTGACCGAGGCCTACAAGGGCAGCTTCAACACGATCGCCAACCAGCAGGGCGTCGACGGCATCATCAAGACGCTGCAGGACCGCAACCGCCAGTTGGCCAGCGCCAAGGGCTGATCCGGATTTCGTTGCGGCGCACCACGTCGCAACGATCTGGTCTACAATGACCGTTCGCTCCCGCCTGCAACCGCTGAGCGGGAGCGTTTCATTTCCATCTCCCTGATTCCACGACCTTTCATGCCCGCCCTTGGCAATTCGCTGACCAACCGCAACGCCGCCACTGTGCTGCGTGACGGGCTGTCGCGCGTGACGCAGGGCGAAGTGACGGTCGACTGCAGCGCGCTGCAGCAGGTCGATTCGGCTGCCGTTGCCGTGCTGCTGGCCTGGCAACGTGTCGCGTCGCGGCGCGGGCAGACCCTGGCATTGAGCGGCGTGCCCGCCCAGTTGCGGTCGCTGGCCAGTCTCTATGGCGTCGATGGCCTGCTGGGTCTCGCCTCGGCCGCCGATCACGCGGACCATCACCACCGACATTGAACCGGCATCCGTTGCCGCGCGCCAGCAGCTTTCGCGCGTAGCCATGCGATGCCTCGGCGTCCGACCGAGGGTCGGCGTCGCGTCGAGCAAAGCGGGGTTTCCCCTGCATCCCCTATAATTCCGGGTTGTTCGTCCCCAAGTCGTCCCCAAGTGTCCTGACACGATTCCCCCAGGTGCTGCGCGGCTAACCTCAAGGGCGTTCCCCAACTCAAGATAGGCCGGCCGCAAAGCGGCCCAGTCACAAGACATTCGGCCATGAAAGCCATCGAAATTACCGATGTCCGCAAGCGCTACCGCAATCTGCAGGCGCTCAAGGGGGTCAGTTTCAGCGTCGAGCGCGGCGAGTTTTTCGGCCTGCTCGGGCCCAACGGCGCGGGCAAGACCACGCTGATCTCGATCCTCGCGGGCCTGAACCGCGCCAATTCGGGACGCGTCAGCGTGCTTGGCCACGACGTCGTGGACGACTACCGCATGGCGCGCCGCATGCTGGGCGTGGTGCCGCAGGAACTGGTCTTCGACCCGTTCTTCACGGTGCGCGAGACCCTGCGCCTGCAATCGGGCTACTTCGGGCTGACGCGCAACGACGACTGGATCGACGAGATCATGGCCAACCTCGATCTCACGAACAAGGCGGACAGCAACATGCGCCAGCTCTCGGGCGGCATGAAGCGCCGCGTGCTGGTGGCGCAGGCGCTGGTGCACCGGCCGCCCGTGATCGTGCTGGACGAGCCGACCGCCGGCGTGGACGTGGAACTGCGCCAGACGCTCTGGAAATTCATCTCGCGCCTGAACCGCGAGGGCCACACGATCATCCTGACCACCCACTACCTGGAAGAAGCCGAGGCGCTGTGCGATCGCATCGCCATGCTCAAGTTCGGGGAAGTGGTGGCGCTGGACCGCACCAGCAACCTGCTGACCCAGTTTGCCGGGCTGCAACTGGTGCTCACGCTGTCACGGGGCACGCTGCCGCCGGCGCTGGAAGCGCTGCGCACGCCGTCCAACCCGGGGGAGCGCGCGCATCGCCTGCGCCTGTCCGGATACGAAGCCGTGGAGCCGATTCTGGCTGCGCTGCGGGAAGCCGGTTGCGAGATCGAAGACATGGAAATCAGCAAGGCCGACCTCGAGGACGTGTTCGTCCAGATCATGCGCCGCGAAGGCCAGATGCCGGGCGCCCTGCCCAATACCGCGATGGAGGCTGCGGCATGAAGAACCCGGCTGAAATCGACGTTGCCGAGCAGCAGCGCCTGGAGTCGATGGCCGTGGGTGGCCTGATCGGCTTCCGCACGTTGCTCTACAAGGAGGTGCTGCGCTTCTGGAAGGTGTCCTTCCAGACCGTGGCCGCGCCGGTCCTGACCGCCGTGCTGTACCTGTTGATCTTCGGCCACGTGCTGGAAGACCGCGTGCGCGTCTACGACCAGATCAGCTATACCGCGTTCCTGGTGCCGGGCCTGGTAATGATGAGCGTGCTGCAGAATGCGTTCGCGAATAGCTCGTCGTCGCTGATCCAGTCAAAGATCACGGGCAACCTGGTGTTCATCCTGCTGCCGCCGCTGTCGCACTGGGAAATGTTTGGCGCCTACGTGGTAGCGTCGATCATCCGTGGTCTCTGCGTCGGCCTGGGCGTGCTGCTGGTGACCGCCTGGTTCGCCAACCTGCATTTCGCCCATATCGGCTGGATCCTGGTGTTCGGCCTGATGGGCGCGGGCATTCTCGGCACGCTGGGCCTGATCGCCGGCATCTGGGCCGAAAAATTCGACCAGCTGGCCGCGTTCCAGAACTTCCTGATCATGCCGGCGACGTTCCTGTCTGGCGTCTTCTATTCCATACATTCGCTGCCGGCGTTCTGGCAGGCTGTGTCCCACGCGAACCCGTTCTTCTACATGATCGACGGCTTCCGCTATGGCTTCTTCGGCGTGTCGGACGTGCCGCCGCTGCAGAGCCTGGCCGTCGTGGTCGTGGCCTTCGTGGTGCTGGCGGCGCTGGCGCTGCGGCTGCTGCGCAACGGATACAAGCTACGGTACTGATGTGCCGCCCTAACGGATTCAACCAGAGATAGACATGCTGCCAACACCGGAACAAGTCAGGGATTACATTGCCCAAGGATTGCCCTGCGAACATCTGGAAGTGGACGGCGACGGCCAGCACTTCTTCGCGACGATCGTGAGCGCGGAGTTCGATGGCAAACGCCTGATCCAGCGGCACCAGCGTGTGTACGCGGCGCTGGGAGAGCGGATGCGCGCGGAGATCCACGCGCTGTCGATGAAGACGCTGACCCCCGCCGAATGGCAGGCCGGCAGCAAGTAAGCGGCGTTCCGCACCACAGAACAACTTTGCCGGCTGGGCGTGTGCCCGGCTGGGACTACTGACAGAACATGGACAAATTCCAGATCCAGGGCAATGGGCCGCTCAAGGGCGAAATCCGCATCTCGGGCGCCAAGAACGCTGCGCTGCCGATCCTGTGCGCCGGCCTGCTGACCGCCGATACGGTGACCATCGGCAACGTTCCCGACCTGCAGGACACGCGCACCATGCTCAAGCTGCTGCGCCAGATGGGCATGAAGGCCGAAATGGTCGACGGCGTCGCCACGTTGCAGGGTGCCGACATCAACTCGCCCGAAGCGTCGTACGACCTCGTGAAGACGATGCGCGCGTCGATTCTCGTGCTCGGGCCGCTGGTGGCGCGCTTTGGCGAGGCACGTGTATCGCTGCCCGGTGGTTGCGGCATTGGCGCGCGTCCGGTGGACCAGCACATCAAGGGCCTGCAAGCGATGGGCGCCGAGATCACCATCGAGCACGGTTTCATCCATGCCCGCGCCAATCGTCTGAAGGGCGCTCGCGTGGTCACGGACATGATCACCGTGACCGGCACCGAGAACCTGCTGATGGCGGCCACGCTGGCCGAAGGCGAGACCGTGCTTGAAAACGCCGCGCGCGAGCCCGAGGTCACCGATCTGGCCGAACTGCTGGTGAAGATGGGCGCCAAGATCGAGGGCATCGGTACCGACCGCCTGGTGGTGCAGGGCGTGGATCGCCTGCACGGCGCCGAGCACAAGGTAGTGGCCGACCGCATCGAGGCGGGCACGTTCCTGTGCGCCGCAGCGGCCACGCTTGGCGACATCGTGCTGCGCGGCATCCCGCCGATGATTCTCGACGCCGTGCTGATCAAGCTGCGCGAAGCCGGCGCTACCGTGGAAACCGGTGATGACTGGATTCGTCTGGCCATGTCTCAGCGCGCGCAGGCCGTGAGCTTCCGCACCTCCGAATACCCGGCGTTCCCGACCGACATGCAGGCGCAATTCATGGCGCTCAATGCCGTGGCCGAGGGTACCGCGCGTATCACGGAGACGATCTTCGAGAACCGCTTCATGCACGTGCAGGAACTGAACCGCCTGGGCGCCAACATCACCGCCGAAGGCAATACGGCCGTGGTGACCGGTGTGCCGCGACTGTCCGGCGCCAGCGTGATGGCCACCGACCTGCGCGCGTCGGCCAGTCTCGTGATCGCGGGTCTGGTGGCGGATGGCGAGACGATGATCGACCGCATCTACCACCTGGATCGTGGCTACGACCGCATGGAGAACAAGCTGTCCGCGGTCGGCGCGAAGATCCTCCGCATCAGCTGAGGCACGACGCCCGCCACGAACGATGCCGAAACGGCAAGCCGCCCCCGAACACTGCTGAAGAATCTACGATGAGCCCCGCTTTCAATGCTTCGCCCGACCAGCTTACGCTGGCACTGTCAAAGGGCCGCATCTTCAAGGAAACGCTGCCACTGCTGGCTGCCGCCGGCATTCAGGTGACAGAGGATCCCGAGACTTCGCGCAAGCTGATCCTGCCCACGTCCGATCCGGCTGTGCGCGTGATCATCGTGCGTGCGTCGGACGTGCCGACCTACGTGCAGTACGGCGCGGCCGATTTCGGCGTGGCCGGCAAGGACGTGCTGATGGAACATGGCATGGCCGGCCTCTACGCGCCGATCGACCTGAACATCGCGCGCTGCCGCATGTCTGTGGCAGTGCCGGCCGGCTTCGACTACGTCAATGCGGTGCGCCAGGGTGCGCGCCTGGCCGTGGCCACCAAGTACGTGCAGACCGCGCGCGAGCACTTCGCGAAGAAGGGCGTGCACGTCGATCTGATCAAGCTCTACGGTTCGATGGAACTGGGGCCGCTGGTGGGGCTGTCCGACGCGATTGTCGATCTGGTCAGCACCGGTAGCACCTTGCGCGCCAATAACCTCGTCGAGGTGGAGGAGATCGTCCAGATCTCGTCGCGTCTGGTGGTCAACCAGGCAGCGCTCAAGCTCAAGCGCGAACGGCTGGCGCCGATTCTCGATGCATTTGAACGGGCCTCGGCCGCGCTCGCCTGAGGCGGGCAGTGACCGGAGACCCGCGAGGAAAGAAGTCATGAACGATACCGAAATGGAAAACCTGTCGATCCGCCGGCTTGATTCGCGCGAGCCCGGTTTCGCCGGCGCGCTGCGTCAGGTGCTGGCGTTCGAAGCATCCGAAGACGAGGCGATCGACCGCGCTGCTGCCGATATCCTGGCCGATGTGCGCCGCCGTGGCGACGAGGCCGTGCTCGAGTACACGCGCCGCTTCGATCGCATGGAAGCCGCGTCGATGTCGGCGCTGGCATTGTCGCAATCTGAACTCGAAGCCGCGCTGGAGGACCTCGAGCCGAAGCGCCGCGCCGCGCTGGAAGCTGCCGCTGCCCGCGTGCGTGCGTACCACGAGAAGCAGAAAATCGAATGCGGCAGCCATAGCTGGGAATACACCGAGGCCGATGGCACGATGCTGGGCCAGAAGGTGACCCCGCTCGATCGCGTGGGCCTCTATGTGCCGGGTGGCAAGGCTGCCTACCCGTCGTCGGTGCTGATGAATGCGATTCCGGCGCGCGTGGCTGGCGTCAAGGAAGTCATCATGGTCGTGCCGACGCCGGGCGGCGTGCGTAACGAACTGGTGCTGGCCGCCGCGCAGATCGCCGGTGTCGATCGCGTGTACACGATCGGTGGCGCGCAGGCCGTGGGCGCGCTCGCGTACGGCACTGCCACGCTGCCGCAGGTCGACAAGATCGTCGGCCCGGGCAATGCCTACGTGGCCGCCGCCAAGCGCCGCGTGTTCGGCACGGTCGGTATCGACATGATCGCCGGCCCGTCGGAAATCCTCGTGATCTGCGATGGCACCACCGACCCCGACTGGGTGGCGATGGACCTGTTCTCGCAGGCCGAGCACGACGAGCTCGCGCAATCGATCCTGCTGTGCCCGGATGCCGAGTACCTGAACCGCGTGCTGGAAAGTATCCAGCGCCAGTTGCCGACGATGCCCCGCCGCGAGGTCATCGCCGCGTCGCTGTCGGGCCGTGGCGCACTGGTCAAGGTGCGCGACATGGAGGAAGCCTGCGAGATTGCCAACGCGATCGCGCCGGAGCACCTCGAGATCTCCGCCGAGAATCCGCGTCAGTGGAGCGAGAAGATTCGCCATGCCGGCGCCATCTTCCTGGGCCGTTACACGAGCGAGTCGCTCGGCGACTACTGTGCCGGCCCGAACCACGTGCTCCCCACCTCGCGCACCGCCCGTTTCTCGTCGCCGCTGGGTGTCTATGACTTCCAGAAGCGTTCGAGCCTGATCGAGGTGAGCGAGAACGGTGCGCAGATGCTTGGCCAGATCGCTGCCGAGCTTGCCTATGGCGAAGGCCTGCAGGCCCACGCGCGCAGTGCCGAGTACCGCTTCAAACGTTAAGCCGGATTCATCAAAGCAGGACCAACGAGGACCATCATGTCAGCCGTAGACCCATCCCTGATCGAACGCATCATCCGTGACGACGTGCGCGCCATGGGCGCCTACCACGTGGCCGATTCGCACGGACTGGTGAAGCTCGACGCGATGGAGAATCCGTACCGGCTGCCGCCCGAACTGCGCGCGCAACTGGCCGCGCGGCTCGGCGAGGTCGCGCTGAATCGCTATCCGGTGCCGAGCAGCGAGGCGCTGCGCGCCAGGCTCAAGACGGTGATGAACGTGCCGGCCGGCATGGATGTGCTGCTGGGCAATGGCTCCGACGAAATCATCAGCATGTTGTCGCTGGCCGCGGCCAGGCCGGGCGCCAAGGTGATGGCGCCGGTGCCGGGCTTCGTCATGTACGCGATGTCGGCGCAGTTCGCCGGGCTCGAGTTCGTTGGTGTGCCGCTGCGCCCGGACTTCACGCTGGACCGCGCGGCAATGCTGGCGGCGATGGCCGAGCACAAGCCCGCCATCATCTATCTGGCCTACCCGAACAACCCGACGGGCAACCTGTTCGACGCTGACGATATGGCGGCGATCGTGCGCGCCGCCCAGGGCGAGGTGTGCCAGAGCCTGGTGGTGGTCGACGAGGCGTACCAGCCGTTCGCGCAGGAAAGCTGGATGCCGCGCCTGACGGAATTCGGCAACCTGCTGGTCATGCGGACCGTGTCAAAGCTTGGTCTGGCCGGTATTCGCCTGGGCTATGTAGCCGGCGCGCCCGAATGGCTGTCGCAGCTCGACAAGGTGCGCCCGCCGTACAACGTCAACGTGCTGACCGAAGCCACCGCGCTGTTCGCTCTCGAACACGTGGCCGTACTGGATGACCAGGCCGCCAGGTTGCGTGCCGAACGGTCGAAACTGGTCGAGGTCATGGCCGGCATGCCGGGCGTGACGGTGTTCCCGAGCGCGGCCAACTTCGTGCTGGTGCGCGTGCCGAATGCTGCACAGATCTTCGATCGCCTGCTCGCCCGGAAGGTATTGATCAAGAACGTGAGTAAAATGCACACGTTGCTGGCCAACTGTCTGCGCGTGACGGTCAGCACTCCGGAAGAAAACGCGCAGTTTCTTGAGGCATTCAAGGCCTCGTTGCAGGATTAACCCCACCATGCGTGTCGCAGAGGTCACCCGCAATACTTCGGAAACGCAGATCCGCGTTTCGCTGAATCTCGATGGCACTGGCCGCCAGAAACTGGCGTCCGGCGTGCCGTTCCTCGACCACATGCTGGATCAGATTGCCCGCCATGGCATGTTCGACCTCGAGGTCGAGGCCACGGGCGATACCCATATCGACGATCACCATACGGTGGAAGACGTCGGCATCACGCTGGGCCAGGCCGTGGCGCGCGCCATTGGCGACAAGAAGGGCATCACGCGCTATGGGCACAGCTACGTGCCGCTCGACGAGTGCCTGTCGCGGGTGGTGATCGACTTCTCGGGCCGTCCGGGCCTGGAATTCCACGTGCCGTTCACGCGCGCCCGTGTGGGTAGCTTCGACGTTGACCTGACGATCGAGTTCTTCCGCGGTTTCGTCAATCACGCCGGCGTGACACTCCATATCGACAATATTCGCGGCATCAACGCCCACCATCAATGCGAAACGGTGTTCAAGGCCTTCGGGCGTGCGCTGCGCATGGCGGTGGAGCTGGATCCGCGCGCGGCCAACATGATTCCGTCGACCAAGGGCACGCTCTAAGCCAGGCTGATCTCACGCGCCACCCTGTAGGCGTGCCGGCTGGTTGCGGCGCCCGCTGACTACCACCGACACCCGCACCCGATGGATACGCTCAAGTCCTTCATCTCGCTGCTGGCGCTGATCAATCCGATCGGGGCGATCCCGTTCTTCATCAGCCTGACCAGCCAGCAGACCGAGGCGGAAAAGCTGCGGACCATCAAGACGGCATCGGTATCGGTGGCGATCGTGGTGGGGGTCTCGGCGTTGCTCGGCCAGCAGATCATCGAGTTCTTCAATATCTCGGTGGCCTCGCTGGAAGTGGGTGGCGGCTTGCTCATGGTCATGATGGCCATGAACATGCTGAACGCGCAGACCAGTCGTACCAAGGCCACGCCGGAGGAAGAGAATGAGGCCGAAGCCAAGGCCAGTATCGCGGTGGTGCCGCTGGCGCTGCCGCTGCTGACCGGGCCGGGGTCGATCAGTACCGTGATCGTCTATGCGGGCAAGACGCAGCACTGGTACCAGTTGCTGATCCTGGTTGGCATTGGCGTGCTGCTTGGCGCTGTGGTGTATGTGACGTTCCGCGCGGCTGACCCCATCGCGCGGGTGATCGGACAGACCGGGATCAATATTGGCACGCGCCTGATGGGTCTAATACTCTCGGCGCTTGCCGTTGAATTCATTGTGGACGGGCTGAAGACATTGTTGCCTGTTTTGAAATCATGACTACCATAGCAATTGTGGATTACGGCATGGGCAACCTGCGCTCGGTAGCGCAGGCCCTGCGCACGGCGGCGCCGGAGGCGGATGTCCAGGTTGTGGATCGCCCGGAAGCGATCCGCGCGGCAGACCGCGTGGTGCTGCCGGGGCAGGGCGCGATGCCTGACTGCATGGGCGCGCTCGGCAATTCCGGCCTGCAGGAGGCGGTGCTGGAAGCCGCCGCGACCAAGCCGATGCTGGGCGTGTGCGTTGGCGAACAGATGCTGTTCGAACGTAGCAGCGAAGCTCGTGCGGGCGAAGGCAGCACGCCGGCGCTGGGGCTGATGCCCGGCGAGGTGATTCGCTTTGAACTGGAAGGCATGATGCAGCCCGACGGCTCGCGCTACAAGGTGCCGCAGATGGGATGGAACCGGGTACGCCAGTCGAAGCCACATCCGCTGTGGAACGGCATTCCGGACAACAGCTGGTTTTACTTCGTGCACAGCTACTATGTGCACGCGCAGGATCCGGCCCATATCGCCGGCGAGACTGAATATGGCGTCGTGTTTACCAGTGCGGTGGCACGCGATAATATTTTCGCCACGCAGTTTCACCCGGAGAAGAGCGCCACGATGGGTTTGCAGCTATACCGGAATTTCGTGCACTGGAATCCGTAAAGCGTCAGAAGCACCTGTTACCTGAAGCGCCAGTAATACCGTACAGCGATCACCTTTTCGTTCAGAGCCACCAACCAGACTGCGCATCTTTTGCCAAACTGACATGACCTGAGCGCCGACGCCCGGCGTCGGAATCGCTACCTTTTTCCCTTTACACAACCACCACGCTCGTCACGCATATGTTGCTCATTCCGGCCATCGACCTGAAGGACGGTCAGTGTGTACGCCTCAAACAAGGCGACATGGACCAGGCCACCGTCTTTTCCGAAGATCCCGCCGCCATGGCACGTCACTGGGTCAACCAGGGCGCGCGTCGCCTGCATCTGGTCGACTTGAATGGCGCATTCGTTGGCAAGCCACGCAACGAAGCCGCCATCAAGGCCATCATTGCCGAGGTTGGCGACGAGATCCCCGTCCAGCTTGGCGGCGGCATCCGCGATCTGAATACCATCGAGCGCTGGCTCGATGACGGCCTGTCGTACGTGATCATCGGCACGGCTGCGGTGAAGAACCCCGGCTTCCTCAAGGACGCCTGCGCCGCATTCGGCGGCCACATCATCGTCGGCCTCGATGCCAAGGACGGCAAGGTGGCCACCGATGGCTGGAGCAAGCTGACCGGCCATGAGGTCGCGGACCTGGCACGCAAGTACGAAGACTACGGCGTGGAGTCGATCATCTACACCGACATCGGTCGCGACGGCATGCTGCAGGGCATCAATATCGACGCCACGGTCAAGCTGGCCCGGTCGATGTCGATCCCGGTGATCGCCAGCGGCGGCCTGTCGAACATGGCCGACATCGACCAGCTTTGCGCCGTGGAAGGCGAAGGCGTGGAAGGCGTGATCTGCGGCCGCGCGATCTACTCGGGCGACCTGAATTTCGCGGCGGCCCAGGCCCACGCGGACAAGCTGGGCGCGGAGTAATCCAAGCTCGCGCGCCACAACCAGCCGTCGCCGATGCGGGCGACGGCGGGCAAGGAACCTCATGTTAGCCAAACGTATCATCCCCTGCCTGGACGTGACCAATGGGCGGGTGGTCAAGGGTGTCAATTTCGTCGAGCTGCGCGACGCGGGCGATCCCGTCGAGATCGCGCGGCGCTACGACGAGCAAGGTGCTGATGAAATCACATTTCTCGACATCACGGCAACCAGCGACGGCCGCGACCTGATCCTGCACATCATCGAGGCGGTGGCGTCGCAGGTGTTCATCCCGCTGACCGTCGGGGGTGGCGTGCGCACCGTGGAAGACGTGCGGCGGCTGCTGAATGCAGGCGCAGACAAGATCAGCGTGAACTCGTCTGCCATCGCCAATCCGCAGCTCGTGTCCGACGCAACGGGCAAGTACGGTTCGCAGTGCATCGTGGTGGCCATCGACGCCAAGCGCAGCTCCGCCCCCGGCGAACCGCCGCGCTGGGAAGTGTTCACTCACGGCGGCCGCAAGGCCACCGGGCTCGATGCAGTGGAGTGGGCCCGCGAGATGGCGCGCCGCGGCGCGGGCGAGATTCTGCTGACCAGCATGGATCGCGATGGCACGAAGAGCGGGTTCGACCTCGAACTGACACGCGCTGTCAGCGACGCGGTGCCCGTGCCCGTTATTGCATCTGGCGGGGTCGGTGGCCTGCAGGATCTGGCCGATGGCATCCGTCTGGGACACGCCGACGCCGTACTGGCCGCCAGCATCTTCCACTATGGCGAGCACACCGTTGGTGAGGCAAAGGCTTTCATGGCCCGCGAGGGCATTCCCGTCCGGATGTGATCATGGCGAAGAAGTGGTTGAACAAGGTGAAGTGGGACGACAACGGTCTGGTGCCGGTGATCGTCCAGGAAGTGGGTTCCAACGACGTCCTGATGTTCGCGTTCATGAATCGCGACGCGTTGCAACGCACGGTGGAACTGGGCGAGGCCGTGTTCTGGTCGCGCTCGCGCAAGCGCCTGTGGCACAAGGGCGAGGAATCAGGCCACGTCCAGAAGGTGCATGAGATTCGTCTGGATTGTGACGAAGACGTGGTGTTGCTCAAGGTGACGCAGATCGACAGCATTGCCTGCCACACCGGTCGTCACTCGTGCTTTTTCCAGAAGTTCGAAGGCGATGTCGAGTCCGGCGACTGGCAGACCGTCGAGCCGGTGCTCAAGGACCCGTCCTCGATCTACGCGGCCAAGCCATGAGCGATAACCTGTCCCAGGCCGATATCCTGGCCCGCGTGGCGGCCACGCTGGAATCGCGCAAGCCCGAAAACGGTGGTGACCCGGAGAAATCCTATGTCGCCAAGCTGTTCAAGAAGGGCGACGACGCGATTCTCAAGAAGATCGGCGAGGAAGCTACCGAAACGGTCATGGCCGCCAAGGATGCGCGGGCTGCCGACCTTGCCGACGAAGCCGTGAGCAAGGTGGTCTACGAGGTAGCCGACCTGTGGTTCCACACCATGGTGCTGCTGGCTCGCATCGGCCGGACCCCAGAAGACGTCGTCAATGAACTGGCGCGCCGCGAAGGGTTGTCCGGACTGGTCGAGAAGGCCAGCCGCAAGGAGTAGGATACGAGTCACGCGGCCCGAACCGGTTCGGGCGCGGCTTGATCCTGGAGGGCATGATGGCGACGGACTATACCTCGCAAGTCACGACGACCGCGGATGCTGACAGGCTCGATGGCCTGCGCAAGCTCACGCACATTCTTTATGCGCTCTATGCAGTCCACTGGTTCACCGGTGGGATCACGGCGTTGATCGCGATCATCGTCAATTATGTGAAGCGCGACGACACTCGGGGCACGCTCTACGCTTCGCATTTCGCCTGGCAGATCCGCACGTTCTGGTGGTCTATTGTGTGGTTCGTTGTGGGTGGCTGCATGTTCGTCACGGTATTGCTGTTTCCGGTGGCGATCGGCTTGTGGAGTGTTCTGTCATTGTGGATGCTGTATCGTATCGTCAAAGGCTGGCTATATCTGAATGATCGCAAGCCGATGTATCCGGACGAGCAGTTCTGAGGCGTCCCAAGACGATGGCGGCAAGTCCGGAAGTGACTAGGCATAGTTCGGACAAGCTGCAACAAGATCTCCATGAAAACCCAGGACAATTGCATTTTCTGCAAGATCGTGGCCGGCCAGATTCCCTCGAACAAGGTGTATGAGGACGAAGACTTGCTGGCGTTTCACGATATCCACCCCAAAGCGCCGGTACACTTTCTGCTGATTCCTAAATCGCATGTCGATTCGTTAGCCGATTGCGGTCCCGGCGAATCGGATGTGCTTGCTAGAATGATGCTTAAGGTGCCCGAACTGGCACGCCAGGCCAGCTGCAACAATGGATTCCGGACGGTGATCAACACCGGCACCGACGGAGGGCAGGAAGTGTTCCACCTCCACATCCACGTGATGGGCGGACCGCGCAGCCAGTGGAAGGCGCCGGCGCCCTGACTGTTCGGGGCAACCAGGGTATGAGTGGACCGGGACGGATGTCGCGGTCCGGTGTCGCGCCGGCAACCGTCGCCCGGCGCGGCCTTTGAGGGACGGAACTACGGGGCCGGGCGGCAATCTTCTGACGCCCGCGGCTTTATCAGGAGCAAGAAATGGGTTCGTTTAGCATTTGGCACTGGCTGATCGTGCTGGTGATCGTCATGCTCGTTTTCGGTACCAAGAAGCTGCGCAATATCGGCCAGGATCTGGGTGGTGCGGTAAAGGGCTTCAAGGACGGCATGAAGGAAGGCAATACCGACGAGCCGGCCGCTCCGGCCAAGGAACTGCGCGATTCCACCACCATCGACGTCGAAGCCAAGGAAAAGTCGCGTCAGCAATAATTGTCTGACGGAATTTTCTCCTTGCCAGTCACCCTTGCGGCGGCCGCCGCCACGTACGTTGCGACGGCCTGCCATTCCTGTGTCCCTGTTCTGATGTCTGCATGATCGATCTCGGCATTTCCAAGCTGGCACTGATCGGCGCCGTCGCGCTGATTGTGATCGGCCCCGAGCGTTTGCCGAAGGTCGCGCGGACGGTCGGCGCGCTGGTCGGTCGCGCCCAGCGCTATATCAATGACGTCAAGGCCGAAGTCAGTCGCGAGGTGGAGCTCGAGGAACTGCGCAAGATGCGCACGGAATTCGAGAACGCCGCGCGCGACGTCGAGCAGACCATCCACAAGGAAGTCAGCGAGCACACCCAGGCGCTTAACGAAGCGTTTGATGGCTCGGCCTCGTCGTCATCGTCCAGCGATACGGGCTCGGGCTATGTGCCCAGCTGGGACAGCGCGCACAAGTCGCACAACGGCCGCAAGAGCTGGCGCGTCAAGCAGGGCGCGCGTCCGATCTGGTTCAAGCGTCAGCAGAGCACGCGCATGTGGGTGCAGTCCGGCGCCGCACGCGTGAAGCGCCACCGGCCCGCCAGTGGCCGCAACCGTTCCTTCTTCGAATAAGCATGGCGGGCTCCGCAGACCCCAACGACGAATCCCAGCAGGAAACCTTCATCTCCCACCTGATCGAATTGCGCGAGCGATTGGTCAAGGCGGTGGCGGGGGTGATTATCGTTTTCCTGGCCATGGTTTACTGGGCGCCGCAGATCTTCAATCTGTTCGCGGCCCCGCTACTGCATTCGCTGCCCAAGGGCGGACGCATGATCGTTACTGATGTTACCGGCTCGTTCTTCGTGCCGATGAAGGTGACCATGCTGGTCGCATTCCTTATCGCCTTGCCATGGGTGCTGTACCAGATCTGGCAGTTCGTGGCGCCGGGACTCTATCAGCATGAAAAGAAGCTGGTCGTGCCGCTGGTGTCCAGCACTTACGTGCTGTTCCTGTGCGGCGTCGCATTCGCGTACTTCCTGGTGTTCCCGACCGTGTTCCACTTCATGGCGCACTACAACGCGCCGCTTGGCGCGGACATGTCGACGGACATCGACAAATACCTGAGTTTCGCCATGACGACATTCCTGGCCTTCGGCATTACGTTCGAAGTGCCGGTAGTGGTGATCGTGCTGGTGAAATTCGGCGTGGTCGAGCTCGAGAAGCTCAAGCAAATCCGGCCTTATGTGATCGTCGGCGCATTTATCATCGCCGCAGTCGTCACGCCGCCGGATGTCATGTCGCAGCTCCTGCTGGCCGTGCCCTTGATCGCGTTGTACGAACTCGGGCTGCTGATGGCACGATTCGTCTCGAAACAGCCGCTTGGTGCACCTGCCGAGGGTGAAACCCAGGCAGATTGAGTTCCAGGACTTCAGTTAACGGTTGGTAATCCCTGAGACTGAATACTGCGCATTGCACCAATTTGGTGAAATCCTCCCCAATTGCTGTTGCTTCATCACAACAAGAAGCGTCGGTAAACCGCGTTTACGGCGAAAAAGACTTCTGGCGAGCAAGGGGGGTGACACATAATACGACGCAGACGTGAAGGTGAATGCGTCGCCCAAACACTTGGGCAACCAAGATTTCCCAATCAGTTGACAAGGAAAGTGTCGATATGAAGATGAAACTGTTTGCTGCTGCCGTCGCCGCTCTGGCCGCTGGTGGCGCCTATGCCCAGTCGAGCGTGACCCTGTACGGTGTGGTTGACGCTGGCGTCGAGTACGCTAACCACCAGCCGGGCGTGTCCGGTAGCCACGACGTCGTGCGCCTGAACTCGGGCGGCATGTCGGGCAGCCGTTGGGGCCTGCGTGGCGTTGAAGACCTGGGCGGTGGCCTGAAGGGCGTCTTCGTGCTGGAAAGCGGTTTCAACGTTGACACCGGTACGTCGGGCCAAAACAACCGTCTGTTCGGTCGTCAAGCCTTCGTCGGTATGCAAAGCCAGTTCGGCACGCTGACCCTGGGTCGCCATCAGACGCCGTTCTATGACTTCGGTCTGGCCTTCGACCCGATGGCCATCTCGCCGAACTACTCGATCACGGCTCAAGCTCCGGAGTTCCAGCAACGTGCTGACAACTCGATCAAGTACATCGGTACGTTCGGTGGCCTGACCGGCTCGCTGCTGTACAGCACCGGCTCGAACACGGCTGGCACGGCTAGCATCTACCAAGGCACCAGCGGCGAAGTTCCGGGTAACTACCACCTGGGCCGCGAGATGAGCGCAAGCGTGATGTACAACGGTGGCCCGTTCTCCGTTGGCGCGATCTATGACGAAACCAACGTTGGTATCGCTGCTGCTGACGGCGCCAAGATCCGCCGCGCTTCGGTTGCTGGTACGTACGCCTTCGGCCCGGCCAAGGTGTTCGCTGGCTACCGTTACGCTCACGGTCTGGGCGGCGCAGTTCTGCCCGGCGGTGTGAACACCGTTGACGGCGCTACGAAGATTGCGAACGTCTCGAACCTGTACTGGCTGGGCATGGGTTACCAGCTGACCCCGGCTCTGTCGCTGACCGGCGCCGCGTACTACCAAGACTTCCGCAACACCGGTGCTGATCCGTGGAGCTTCGTTGTGTCGACGGACTACGCTTTCTCGAAGCGTACGGACGCCTACTTCAACCTGGCCTACACGAAGAACAAGGACGGCTCGACTCTGGGCACGTCGTCGGCTAGCCCGGGCAGCGTTGGTGGCTCCGGCTTTGGCACGACTCTGGGTTCGTACAACCAGTTCGGCGCCATGGTTGGCCTGCGCCACAAGTTCTAATTTGATGCGGGTGTAAGCCCGCTTCAGATTGGATTCAGAACGCCGGCATCCGAAAGGATGTCGGCGTTTTGTTTTGTCCGGGGCCTTGATTGTGCGGGCGTACCGGCGCTAGGCTTCGGGCTCGAATTGGGGGCTACATCCGGTTCGATACTTGATGGCAACCGCTTAGCTGATCGATGACCAGGGCGATGCCGGGTACGCGGACACGGAAGGTGAGTAGCCCTCGTGCTGCCGGGCTGGGCGGGGTTGGCGAAGGCAGCGAGTCTGCGAGCTATGAGCGTAGGGGGCTTGGCTTCTCGTCCTCCTCGGCAGTACCTTCAGAATCCATGTGTGCCGAAGAGCGCCGTGTGGTCCCGGTTTGTGCCCGATGTACCCAAACGAATTGCTCTCCCAGCCGGCACAAACAAAAACCCCCCGTCACTACTGACGGGGGGTTTTGTATTGATATCTATGCCGGATGAATTACCAGCGAGCAGCGAGCCTGCCTACTCTTCCTCATCCAGCGGCATCGGCCTGCGCGGAGGAGGCGGGCGCTTGCCGATCGTGACAGTGAGTTCCGTCGGCTTGCCGCGTCGAATCACCTTCATCTTCGCCTCGGCGCCCGGTTTCAGCTGTGCAATCGCGTTGAGCAGGGCGGTGGTGTCCGAGATCGATTGATTGTCGACCGAGACCAGCACATCCCCAGGTTTGACGCCGGCCTTGTCCGCTGGCCCACCCTGGACCACCGCCGCAATCAGGGCGCCTTCCTTGGCTTCGAGCCCAAAAGACTCGGCAATCTCAGGGGTCAGATCCTGCGGCTCCACGCCGATCCAGCCACGTGTCACGCTACCCGTAGAGATGATCGATTCCATGACTTGCTTGGCGGTCGACACCGGAATCGCAAAGCCAATACCGAGCGAGCCGCCCGAGCGCGAATAGATCGCCGTGTTGATGCCAAGCAGATTGCCCTGCGCGTCGACCAGTGCACCACCGGAGTTACCGGGGTTGATCGCTGCATCGGTCTGAATGAAGTTCTCGAACGTGTTGATGCCGAGATGGCTGCGGCCGAGCGCCGAGACAATACCCATTGTCACGGTCTGGCCGACACCAAACGGGTTGCCGATAGCCAGCACCACATCGCCCACCTTCACGTTCTCGATCCGCCCCAGCGTGATCGCGGGCAGGTCCTTGAGCGTGACCTTCAGCACGGCAAGGTCGGTTTCGGGATCGGAGCCGACCACTTTGGCGTTTGCCTTGCGTCCGTCGGTCAGCGCCACCTCGATTTCGTCGGCGCCGTCCACAACGTGGTGGTTGGTTAGAATGTAACCTTCGGCACTGACGATCACGCCCGAGCCCAGGCTCGACACCGGTTCCTGGCGCTCCGGCAAGCGGTCGCCAAAGAAGAACCGGAACCACGGGTCTTCAGTCTGCGGGTTATTGGGCGATCGCTTCGAGCCGTTCTTGCTGGTGAAAATATTGACGACTGCGGGCATGGCAAGGCGGGCCGCCTCGCTATAGGACCCCGGAGCGGCCGAACCTTCCACACTGGGGACGACCTCTTTTAGCGCCACAATAGGCGAACCCGATTGCACGGCCACCCGCCCGCGCTGCAGCCACTCGGGTTTGAGTGTGGCCACGACGAACCACACGGCCAGAACAACCGTGACAGCCTGAGCGAAGAACAGCCAGAAGCGGCGCAACATATTGGATTTTTGAGCAGAAAATGAAAACAAAAGAGCTTGAATTGTACTTGAACGACCTGCTAGAGGTTTCCCGTTTCAAGGACTATTGCCCGAATGGACTCCAGGTGCAGGGTCGGCCGGAGGTTGCCCATATTGTCACCGGTGTGACGGCAAGCCTGGCACTGATCGATGCGGCGATCGAAGCCGGCGCTGACGCGATCCTCGTGCACCACGGCTACTTCTGGAAAAATGAGGACGCCTGTATCGTCGGCCAGAAACATGCCCGCCTGAAGCGCCTGCTGGGCGCCGATATCAATCTGCTGGCCTACCATCTGCCGCTCGACAACCATCCGGAACTCGGCAACAACGCCCAACTGGGTCTGCAGCTCGGGATCACTCCGACGGGCCGCTTCAGCGATGATCAACTGGGCTGGACCGGCACGCTGCCGCAGCCCATGCCGCTCAGCGCCTTTGCGGCCCATGTGGGTGGCGTGCTGGAGCGGGAGCCGCTGGTCATCGGCGACGCCGACCAGATGATCCGCACCGTGGGCTGGTGTACCGGTGGCGCACAGGGGTACTTCGCGGCAGCGGTGGGCGCGGGTGTGGATCTTTATATGAGTGGGGAGGTGTCCGAGCCCACCACGCACCTGGCGCGAGAGAGCGGCGTGGCCTATCTGGCTGCCGGCCACCATGCGACGGAACGCTACGGCATCCGTGCAGTGGGCGAACATCTGGCGCAGCGCTTCGGGCTGCGCCACACATTTATCGACATTCCGAACCCGGTCTGAGCCGGGTCGCAATTATCAGCCGCGCGGGGCTTTCAGGCTGTCGCGAATTTCGCGCAGCAGAACAATATCTTCCGGCGTGACGGCCGGCGCGGCAGGCTCAGCCTCCTTTTCGCGCATCTTGTTGAAGCCGCGCACCATCATGAAAATGATGAACGCGAGAATGACGAAATTCACCACGATGGTCAGGAAATTTCCGTAAGCGAATACCGGCACGCCCGCTTTCTTCAGTGCATCCAGCGTTTGCGGGGTGCCTGGGGGGGGATCCGCCAGCATGACAAACATGCTGGAAAAGTCGAGTTTTCCCACGATTCTGCCGATGACAGGCATGATCAGGTCATTAACGACTGAATCGACGATCTTGCCGAATGCCGCCCCGATGATGACACCGACCGCCAGGTCGATGACATTGCCACGCATGGCGAAGGTCTTGAATTCGCTCATCATTCCCATAGCGCTATTCTCCGTTTTGTTGTTCCAGATTAACGTCTGAGTTTGACAGAGACTGCATCATCGCACCCTCGAGTGCAAGTCTGGATGCGGAAATTGCGTCTCCATGACCGATAAAAGCGCGGTCGGCTATCCGTAGTTCGCCTATCGTCGCCAGATGTGCCTCAGGTATAATTTTTTGTTGACGCAAGATTCAATTGATGACATCCCCTGGGGTTTGGAATGAGTGACCAGCAAGACGTGAAGAACGTGGACAAAGGTCGCCGCAATTGGTTGATCGCGACTTCTGTCGCAGGCGGCGTAGGAGGCGTAGCAGTAGCAGTACCGTTCGTGAGTACCTTTGCACCTTCCGAGAAGGCGAAGGCTGCGGGCGCACCAGTCGAGGCGGACATTGGCGCCCTGAAGTCTGGTGAGATGATGACGGTGGAGTGGCGTGGCAAGCCAGTCTGGATTCTGCGGCGCACGCCGGAGATGATGGCTTCCTTGAAGAAGACCGACGCCGAAGTCGCGGACCCGAATTCCGACGTCCCCTTCACCATGCCGACGCCGGAGTACTGCAAGAACGAAAGCCGTTCCCGTGCCGACCACAAGGACCTGCTGGTCGTGGTTGGAATCTGTTCCCACCTCGGCTGCTCGCCATCCGGCCCATTTCCCGCAGGCGCCAACCCTCAACTCGGCGCTGATCCCGGCTTCCTCTGCCCGTGCCATGGCTCGACCTTCGACCTGGCTGGCCGCGTGTTCAAGAACAAACCGGCCCCGCAGAACCTTGACGTACCCCCGTACCAGTTCCTGACCGACACCAAGCTCGTGATCGGCAAGGACGAGAAAGGAGAAGCCTGATCATGGCGGCCGAAAAAGAAGTCAAGACTACCGGGCTGCTGGGTTGGGTCGACGCCCGCTTCCCCGCCACCCAACTCTGGGAAGACCACCTCTCCAAGTACTACGCGCCGAAGAACTTCAACTTCTGGTACTTCTTTGGTTCGCTGGCACTGCTGGTGCTGGTGATCCAGATCGTCACCGGCATCTTCCTGGTGATGAACTACAAGCCGGACGGCACGCTGAACGCGGCTGGCATTCCAGTGGCATTCGCCAGCGTGGAATTCATCATGCGCGAAGTGCCATGGGGCTGGCTGATCCGCTACATGCACTCCACCGGCGCTTCGGCGTTCTTCGTCGTGGTGTACCTGCACATGTTCCGCGGGCTGCTGTACGGTTCGTACCGCAAGCCGCGCGAACTGGTCTGGATCTTCGGTTGCCTGATCTTCCTGTGCCTGATGGCCGAAGCGTTCATGGGCTACCTGCTGCCCTGGGGCCAGATGTCCTATTGGGGCGCGCAGGTGATCGTGAACCTGTTCTCGGCGATTCCGGTGATCGGCCAAGACCTGTCGCTGTTCATCCGCGGTGACTACGTGGTGAGCGATGCCACGCTGAACCGCTTCTTCTCCTTCCACGTGATCGCGGTGCCGCTGGTGCTGCTGGGCCTGGTGGTGGCGCACATCATCGCGCTGCACGAAGTGGGCTCGAACAACCCGGACGGCGTGGAAATCAAGGCGAAGAAGGATGAGAACGGCATTCCGCTCGATGGCATCCCGTTCCACCCGTACTACTCGGTGCATGACCTGCTGGGCGTGGCCGGCTTCCTGATCATCTTCTCGGCCGTGATCTTCTTCTTCCCGGAAGTGGGCGGCTATTTCCTGGAAGCCAACAACTTCTTCCCGGCGGATCCGCTGAAGACGCCGCCGCACATCGCGCCGGTGTGGTACTTCACGCCGTTCTACTCGATGCTGCGCGCAACCACGGCGAACTTCCTGCCGATCCTGTGGGCGTTCTTCGCCATCGTGCTGGGCATGGTGTTCCTGCGCAGCAAGGATGCACGCATCAAGATGGGTTCGGTGGCGATCCTGGTGATCCTGGCCGTGGGCTTCTATTTCATCGACGCCAAGTTCTGGGGCGTGCTGGTGATGGGCGGATCGGTGATCGTGCTGTTCTTCATGCCGTGGCTCGACTGCTCGCCGGTCAAGTCCATCCGCTACCGCCCCGCATTCCACAAGACGATCCTGGTTGTCTTCGTGGTGGTGTTCCTGATCCTCGGCTACCTCGGCGTGCAACCGCCGTCGCCGGTGGGTGAGAAGGTGTCGCAGCTCGGTACGCTGCTGTACTTCGCCTTTTTCCTGACCATGCCGCTGTGGAGCCGTGCCGGCACGTTCAAGCCGGTGCCGGAGCGCGTCACGTTCCATCCGCACTAAGACGCTGCGCGACCCTACAAGAGGACAAGGACACAAGATGAAAAAGTTGCTTTCGATCTTCGCACTGGTCGGCGCATGTTTCGCGGCGATGCCCGCGATGGCTTCAGAAGGGGGCTACCCGCTGGAGCCGGCGCCGCTGGACACGAGCGATGTGTCATCGCTGCAGCGCGGTGCCAAGCTGTTCGTCAACTACTGCCTGAACTGCCACGGCGCGTCGATGATGCGCTACAACCGGCTCAAGGGCCTGGACCTTACCGAAGAACAGATCCAGCAGAACCTGCTGTTCTCGGCGGACAAGGTGGGCGAAACGATGACGATCGCGATGCACCCGAAGGACGCCAAGGCATTCTTCGGCGCGATTCCCCCGGACCTGTCGGTCATCGCCCGCGCCCGCGGCAACGACTGGCTCTACACGTACCTGCGCACGTTCTACCGTGATGACACCCGCGCCACGGGCTGGAACAACCTGGTCTTCCCTAGCGTCGGCATGCCGCACGTCCTGTGGGAACTGCAGGGCCAGCGCGCCGCCAAGTTCGCGGAGGCCGAGGAACACGGCGAGAAGGTGCACAAGTTCACAGGTTTCGAGCAGATCACCCCGGGCAAGCTGAGCACGCAGGAATATGACCAAGCCGCGGCCGATCTGGTGAACTACCTGAACTGGATGGCCGAGCCGGAGCAAAGCCATCGCAAGCGTCTGGGCGTGTGGGTGCTCCTGTTCCTGGGCATGTTCACCGTGTTTGCCTGGCGCCTGAATGCCGCTTACTGGAAAGATGTGAAGTAAGCCTGTGTGGCTTGTCAGGCTGGTTGTAACAGCCTGGCGGTGCCCGCCGAAGGGCCGGCGCGGAGGTTGCAGCAGTGCAGCACCGCGTCGGCCCTTTTGTTTTGCGCGACACCGGGCAGCCGCTCGGTCAAGTCGGCTTGGGGGCACACCTTGTATTTGTAACTTATTTGCTTTTCGATAGGGCGTTCTGACAGAATGTTTGCCCTGTCCGACCTAGCTCTGCCAAGTTCGCTGAAGTTATATCGATCTGGCGCACTCCACACCCAAGGAATTCAACCATGATGGTGTTGTATTCGGGTACCACTTGCCCGTTTTCCCAACGTTGCCGCCTTGTCCTGTTCGAAAAGGGCATGGACTTCGAGATCCGCGACGTTGACCTGTTCAACAAGCCGGAAGATATCTCGGTGATGAACCCGTACGGCCAGGTACCGATCCTCGTCGAACGTGACCTGATCCTGTACGAATCGAACATCATCAACGAGTATATCGACGAGCGCTTCCCGCACCCGCAGCTGATGCCGGCCGACCCGGTGCAGCGCGCCCGTGCCCGTCTGTTCCTGTTCAACTTCGAAAAGGAACTGTTCACGCACGTCTACGTGCTGGAAAACGAAAAGGGCAAGGCCGCGGAAAAGAATCACGAGCGCGCCCGCGCCGCGATTCGTGACCGCCTGACGCAACTGGCCCCGATCTTCGTCAAGAACAAGTACATGCTCGGCGAAGAGTTCTCGATGCTCGACGTCGCCATCGCGCCGCTGCTGTGGCGCCTGGATCACTATGGCATCGAATTGTCGAAGAACGCCGCGCCGCTGCTGAAGTACGCCGAACGTATCTTCAGCCGCCCGGCCTACATCGAAGCTCTGACCCCGTCTGAAAAGGTGATGCGTCGCTAAGACACATCCGACGTCGCCACCGCAAAGCGTAATGTCTGAAACATCCACCAAGCCCTATCTGATCCGGGCCATTTACGAATGGTGCACGGATAACGGCTTCACGCCGTACATCGCAGTCTTCGTCGACGGCAATACCAGCGTGCCGCGCGAATTCGTGAAGAATAACGAAATCGTGCTGAACGTGAGCTTCGACGCGACCAGCGGTCTCGATATGGGGAACGAGTGGATTACGTTCAGCGCGCGCTTCGGTGGCGTGTCGCGCAAGATCGAAGTGCCCGTGGATAACGTGCTGGCGATCTACGCGCGTGAGAACGGCCAGGGCATGGCGTTCCCGGTGGAACGCAGTATCCCCGAAACCCAGGCTGCGACGGAGCGGGAGAACAACCCGCCGCCGAAGCTCGCCTCGGTCGACAGCGATACGCCGGCGCCGGTAACGGCGGAAGAGGGCGTCTCTCCTGACGACGATCCAACACCGCCGCCCGTGCCACGCATCGGCGGGAAAAAACCCTCCCTGAAGGTGGTCAAATAAGCCATCGTCAAAGTGGTCCGCTTGAAGTAGAATCGCGGACTGCACCAAAAATGCCGGCTTAGCTCATCAGGTAGAGCAGTTGATTTGTAATCATCAGGTGGCGGGTTCGAGTCCTGCAGCCGGCACCAAGAATCATGTGAAAAGGCCACGCGAGAGCGTGGCCTTTTTGCTTTTTGAGTACCTTATGTCGATGGTCGACGTAACGGGGCAATGTCATTCGTGGGGAGCCCTGCTGCCGAGCAAGGGTACATCCACAGGAATTCTCCTAGTTGGTCTTAGAATTGCAATTTTGATGGTTGCAAGGATCACGAGGCTGACATGGCTGTTACAAAGGGACACGGAAATCCTCGTTGGACTCGTGATGAGACCATCCTGGCTCTAGATCTGTACTTGCGCTGTGCCAATTCGATGCCCGGGCCAAACGACCCGCGAGTTATCGAACTCTCAAATGTGTTGCGATCACTTCCAATCTATCCGGCCGGTTTGCGGCAAGAGTCCTTTCGCAATCCTGAGGGCGTTGCATTCAAACTGCAAAATCTTCGTCAGGTAGCGACTGGGCGGGGATTGGCCAACGTCTCGACGATCGATAAAGAGGTGTGGGCCGACTACGGCGGAAGTCCGGAACAGGTATCCTCGCTCGCCCGAGAGATTCGCGTTGAAGCAAGCGCAGAAGCCGTTGAGACGCCAGCGGAGGAAGAGGATTTCGAGTTTGCGGAAGGGCGTCTCTTAACAAGGGCCCATAGACGTCGCGAACGAAACGCAAAGGTGCGGACGAAGCTTATTAGCTATCGCCTCCGGCAATCGGGAGGGTTGACCTGTGATGCCTGTGGTGCAGGTCCACGCGTGCTCGACGCGGAAATATCGGATGCTGGGTTCGAGGCACATCACACGGCCCCTTTGGCGCAATCAAGTGAGGAGGGAACGAGTACCCGGCTTGCTGATATGGCGCTACTGTGTGCAGTTTGCCATCGTTTACTACATCGCCTTATGCAAAGACGCCGGACCTGGATGTCAATTGCAACATTCAAAGCGTATCTGGCGGCCTCTGATAGGGGCATAAAGTAGAGTGGCGACGTGATAACAGTTGCTTGGCATCCGCCGCTCAACCAACCATCAGTTCCCAATCCCCCTCAATCCGATTTCTCCCCCCGCGCTTCGCGCGATAAAGCATAAGATCCGCCTGCCTGATCAGCGCCGAGAGGTCCTGGCCCACATCCTCCCGGCGTCCGATGGCGACGCCGAGGCTGACGGTCATGCCGAACGGCCTGCAGCTCTCCAGCGTCACCCGGATCTCGCGCAGCTTTTCCTTTAGCTGCTCGGCGAGCGTCAATGCTTCGCCGGGTGTGCTCACCAGCGAAACCACCGCGAATTCTTCCCCGCCAAAGCGCGCGGCCAGGTCTCCGGTACCCAGCACGTCCCGGCACACGGCGCCAACGATCTCGAGCGCCCGGTCCCCCGCGATATGCCCATACGTGTCGTTGATCCGCTTGAAATGGTCGATGTCGAACATCACTAGCGCGACGTAGGGTTTGTCGGCCTCCGGGTTCGCGCACAGGTCGCAAGCCCGTGCTTCGAGTGCGCGGCGGTTCAGCAACTGTGTGAGCGCGTCCGTTTCCGCCATGGTGGTCAGCTGGGCGATCAGTCTCTGGCGGTCTTGTTCCAGTTGCTGCTTGTCGAGGCTGTAGCGCTTGAGTGTGTGAACGGCCTCGAGCAGCGCGCGGATTTCGCCACGGTAGTTATCGGGCGATGGCACGCGTACGGAGAGATTGCCGTTCGCAATGGCCAGGATGGAACGTGTGGCCGCGAAGAATGGTTTCAGAATCTGCCGGTGAAACAGCGAATGCAGCCAGATCATCGTTCCCAGCAGCGCGAAGGCGATGGCGAATGCGCCGAGTAGCAGCGTCAGGGTGACGTCGCGGTTGCGGTGCAGCCGCGCGCGGGCCTGGTCGAGAATCTCGTCGCGCAGTTGGACGATCGGCAGCATCGTCGGCACGTACTGTGCGGCGAAATCACCGGTGGTGATGCCGGCGCCCGTCGGACGTTTCGCGCGGCGGTAGACCTTGGTGACATAGGCCAGTCCGGCTTCGCCATACACCATGCCCACACGCCTTACTGCTTCCGGCGCGAGGGCAGGGTGGTTGCCGGCGTGCGATGCCAGGAGCGTGCGAAGCTGCTCCACGCGGCCCTCGCTGTTGAAGATGCGCTGTTGTTCCTGCTCGGTCAGTTGCCGGTCCGATGCAAGCGCGCCCGTAAAGCGCGAACCGAGCAGCCCGGCGTGTTCGCGCAGTGCGGCTGCGAGCCGGGCCATCTGCAGGTCGTCCAGGATTGCGGCGTCGCCGCTGACGATGTCCTCGATGGTGCCATCGGCGATGCCTGCAATGATCGGGATGACGTTCGCCATGTGGTTGACGGCGTTGTTCAGCAACTCTGGGGACCGGGTCTGGCGCGGTACCAGCAGTACGTCGTCGGCATGTTTGCGTGCCTCGGCCAGCGTGGTGATGGTGTGGGTGGCTGTCACGTAAAGCGCGGCACACTCCTGGCAGTGGCTAGCCTCGATCGCTGCGTCGAGGTCACGCAGACTGGCATCGCTTTCCTCGCGGGCCTTGCGTAGTGCCGCGATGCGCTGCGCCGGCACCGGTACATCCTCGCCAAGCGCGGCATTCATGGGCCCGCGTTCTGCTGATACCTTTTCCATCGCCAGCAGCGCCGCGCGGAAGATCTCGAAATCCGAGAGTGCCTGGTCGCTGCGCGAGAATGCTTGCCACTGATGCAAAACCAGCCAGGCCAACAGCATCAGTACGACAAGGCAGGCACCGGCGGAGACTCTTAGGAAGCGCTGACTGACAGTGTATTGCGGAGTTGCTGCCTCGGGCTTTTCTGGTCGCCCGGATGTTGCACACATAAGACTTGAAAACCGGATCTATAGCGATTGGGACCTCAAAATTGCGAAACGGACATTATTTGTCCGTCCACGGGCGAAACTGAATGTGACATTTTTGCGAACTCATAATCGAATCCGATATCGGTTACGGAGGCAAGCTTCTTGATGATCGGTGAGATGTGTTCGTGGCACCGGTGTCGCATTTCCACCCATCGACGCAAGTTGTCATTACCACCAGAACCGGCTCCGTGATAATGCGCCATGCATCACATATGCCTTCTTCACGAAAGGCAGCTCCCGTGTGGTGGCCGACTGCGCGGGCGGAAGAATATAGCGGCCAATTGAAGGTTTTGTTGGGGTTCAACTGGAAGGGCAATTGAAATGGATGGAAAACTGGCAAGCTCGGTGAAGGCGTGCCTTGCAGCGGTGACGGCCGCTATCGCGGTCGCGGCCTGTGGTGGTGGCGGGGACGATAATTCGGGCGGCACGGTGGTCCGGGTGACGGAAGCCGCCACGCTTTCGCCGAAGCAGGTGAACAACAGTATGGTCGCCAATCCAGTCCGCTGGATGCCCTCGGTGACCGACACGTGGCAGCTTCAACTCCAGGGAAAACTCGATACGAGCTACAACGTCGCGCTCTACGTGCTCGACCTGTTCGACACGCCACCGTCGACCATTGCATCGCTCAAGGAGCAGGGCAGGCGAGTCGTGTGCTATTTCTCCGCGGGAAGCAGCGAGGACTGGCGCCCCGATTTCCAGAGTTTCCAGCCCTCGGATATGGGCAACGTACTCAGCGGCTGGGCGGGCGAGCGCTGGCTGGATACGCGATCCAGCAATGTGCGCGGCATCATGGCCGCGCGTATGGACCTGGCGGTCTCGAAGGGGTGTGACGGCATCGATCCCGACAATGTCGATGGATATACCAATAACACCGGCCTGCCGCTCACGGCGGACACCCAACTCGACTACAACCGTTTTCTGGCTAACGCGGCACATGCGCGCGGTCTGGCGATCGGATTGAAGAACGACGTCGATCAACTCACCGATCTGGCATCGTCATTTGATTTCGCGATTAACGAGCAATGCTTCCAGTACAACGAGTGCGGCGGATACTCGGCCTTCACGGCGCAAGGCAAGCCGGTGTTCAACGTGGAATATGCGACGAAGTGGAAGGATCCCACAAAGCGGCCGGCGTTATGCGCCAAGGCCGCCGCGCTGAATATCCGGACGCTGGTGTTGCCGCTGGCGCTGAACGACAAGTACCGGTATAGCTGCGACTGAATCGGGGAGATTCTCAGGCGCCGCCGCGCTTTTCCATCTCTCGCCACGCCAGGAACAATCGCGTGTCGAATTCCAGTTGGTGGTAGCGCGGCTCCATATATTCGCAGAGCCGGTAGAACGCCTTGTCGTGGTCGGTCTCTTTCAGATGCGCGAGCTCGTGCACGACGATCATGCGCAGGAATTCCGGTGGTGCTTCCTTGAACAGCGATGCCACCCGGATTTCCTTCTTGGCTTTCAGCTTGCCACCTTGCACGCGAGAAATCGCGGTATGCAGTCCCAGCGCGTGCTGGGCGGTGTCCAGCCGCGCGTCATATCCCACCTTGTGCAGCGGCGGCGCGCTGCGCAGGTATTCTTGTTTGATCTCGCCGGCGTAGTCGTAGAGCGCGCGGTCGGTCTGGATCGTGTGGCGGTCCGGGTAGCGCCGGGCGATGTGCTCGCCCAGACGGTCGGCATCGATCAGTGCGCGCACCTGCGCGAGCACATCGGGCGGATAGCCGCCAAGAAATCGCATCGGGTCCTTCGCGCCCGGGCGCCACGCTTCATTCACGATGCTCAGTGATGATGGTGGTGGTGATGCATCCAGCTGTTGTCCATCGAATTCACGAACGACTCGACGGCGTCCTTGTCACCGATGGCATGGCGCATCATTTCGCCGCACTTGCAGAAGCCCTGGTACGGGAGGATGTGCGAGCACGCGGACGTCTTCTGCAGGTACAGGGTGACGGGTTTTGTGCACTTCTTGCACTTGAAACGGAGGGTCAGGGCGGCTTTGCTCATGGAATCGACGGCAATCGGGTTCGATTGGGAAACCCGATATTGTACTTGCCGCGCCCGATTTCATCCGGTGTGGCCGGGGCAGCGCCCGCCCGTTTGCTACACTCCCGCCATTCCCCGACACCATTCGAACGCGCACCCCAATGGCACAGTACGTTTTCACCATGAACCGCGTGGGCAAGATCGTTCCGCCCAAGCGTCACATCCTCAAGGACATCTCGCTGTCCTTCTTCCCCGGCGCCAAGATCGGCGTGCTGGGCCTGAACGGCTCCGGCAAGTCCACGCTGCTGAAGATCATGGCCGGTCTCGACAAGGAGATTGAAGGCGAAGCCACGCCGATGCCGAATCTGAACATCGGCTATCTGTCGCAGGAGCCGCAGCTCGATCCCGAGCAGACCGTGCGCGAATCGGTCGAAGAGGCGCTCGGCGGGGTGTTCGAAGCCCGCAAGAAGCTCGACGAGATCTACGCCGCTTACGCCGAGCCGGACGCCGACTTTGACGCGCTGGCCGCCGAGCAGGCCAAGTACGAGGCGATCCTGTCCGCCAGCGACGGCAATAACGCCGAGCTGCAGCTCGAAATCGCCGCCGACGCGCTGCGCCTGCCGCCGTGGGACGCCAAGATTGGCAATCTGTCCGGTGGTGAAAAGCGTCGCGTGGCGCTGTGCCGCCTGCTGCTGTCGCGCCCCGACATGCTGCTGCTCGACGAGCCGACCAACCACCTCGACGCCGAATCGGTCGACTGGCTTGAACAGTTCCTGACGCGTTTCCCGGGCACCGTGGTGGCCGTCACCCACGACCGCTACTTCCTGGACAACGCCGCCGAGTGGATTCTGGAACTGGACCGCGGGCACGGCATTCCCTGGAAGGGCAACTACAGCTCGTGGCTGGAGCAGAAGGAAAACCGCCTGAAGCAGGAAGAGGCCAGCGAATCGGCCCGCCAGAAGGCGCTGAACAAGGAACTGGAGTGGGTGCGCCAGAACCCGAAGGGTCGTCAGGCCAAGTCGAAGGCGCGTCTGGCCCGTTTCGACGAACTGAACAGCCAGGAATACCAGAAGCGCAACGAAACCCAGGAAATCTTCATCCCCGTGGGTGAGCGCCTGGGTAACGAGGTCATCGAGTTCGACAACGTCAGCAAGGGGTTCGGCGATCGCATGCTGATCGAGAACCTGAGCTTCAAGGTGCCGCCGGGCGCGATCGTCGGCATCATCGGCCCGAACGGCGCCGGTAAGTCCACCTTCTTCAAGATGCTGACTGGCAAGGAACAGCCGGACAGCGGCGAGATCAAGATCGGGCCGACGGTGAAGATGGCGTTCGTCGACCAGAGCCGCGATGCGCTGGACGGCAACAAGACCGTGTTCGAGGAGATCTCGGGCGGGTCGGACATCCTGACCGTGGGCAGGTACGAAACGCCGTCGCGTGCGTACATCGGCCGCTTCAACTTCAAGGGTGGCGATCAGCAGAAGCAGGTGGGCACGCTGTCAGGCGGTGAACGTGGCCGTCTGCACATGGCCAAGACGCTGATTGCCGGCGGCAACGTGCTGCTGCTGGATGAACCGTCGAACGACCTGGACGTGGAAACGTTGCGCGCGCTGGAAGACGCGCTTCTCGAGTTCGCCGGCTGCGTGATGGTGATCTCGCACGATCGCTGGTTCCTGGACCGTATCGCAACCCACATCCTCGCCTTCGAAGGTGATTCGCATGTGGAGTTCTTCCCCGGCAACTACCAGGAATACGAAGCCGACAAGAAGAAGCGTCTCGGCGAAGAGGCCGCGAAGCCGAAGCGCATTCGGTATAAGCCGATCACGCGCTGATAGGTAAGGTAGTTTTGATTGGCTCCCCTTTCCCACTTGTGGGAGAGGGGAGAAAACCATCCAGCCTTACGCCCTCAACAGCCTTACGCCCTCACCAGCCTCACGAGCGTAATCTCCGAAGGCGCCCCGAACCGCTTCGGGGGTCCCCAGTAGCCGGTTCCACGGCTCACATACACCCACAGGTTGTCATGCCGGTTCAGCCCATGCACGTAGGGCTGCTGCATCGGCACGAACAGGTTCCACGGCCAGAACTGTCCCCCGTGGGTATGACCCGACAGTTGCAGATCGAAGCCCGCCGCAGCCGCAGCCGGCGCAGTGCGTGGCTGGTGCGCCAGCAATACGCGCGCAGCCGCGTCCCGGGGCGCGCCATCCAGGGCCTGCACCGGATCGCTGCGATGGCTTTCGATGAAGCCCCCGGCCGTGAAGTCGGTCACGCCGCCGAGCACTAGCGAGGCGTCGCCCCGCTCGACCACCACGTGTTCGTTCATCAGCACGCGCAGCCCCAGGCGGCGCAGCTCCGCGATCCAGGCTTCCGCGCCAGAGTAGTACTCATGGTTGCCGGTGACCACGTACGCGCCGTGCCGCGCCGATAGCCGCGCGAATGGCGCGGTGTGCGCGGAAAGCTCGCGCACCGAGCCATCGACCAGGTCGCCTGTGATGGCGATCGCATCGGGCGCCAGGCTGTTCACGCGATCGACGATGCGATCGATATACGGGCGTTTGATGGTGGGTCCCACGTGGATATCGCTGATCTGCGCGATCGTGAAACCGTGCAGCGCGTCGGGCAGGTTGGCGATCGGCACGTCCACTTCCTTGACCTTCGCCAGCCCGCGCGCCTGGAAGAAGCCGATCACCGTCACGGCGAGGGCCAGCGCAATCGCGCCCAGGGCGCTATAGCCCGTCAGGCCGGGCGGGCGCCAGCCGATGGCTAGCGTCACCAACAGGAAGAGGTCGCGCGCAATGGTCAGCACCAGCAGCGACGAGAAGAACCCCATCGCCATCATGCCGACCCACGAAAGCTGGTCGGCCCATGGCGTCGATAGTCGGCGCGCCATCAACGCGGCTGGCATCAGCAGGGTCGAGGCGATGAGCCACAGCACGGCAAGGCTGTGGACGATCATTGGCACCGGCAGACCGGGCAGCAGCCGCACGCCGATATAGACATGGAGCAGCGCCATGATCAGCACGGGGATCAGTAGCGAACGTCGGGAGCGTATGGCACTCATGGCGGGGGGCGCGAAGATGAGATCGTTAGAAAGTGAGGGCGCAGACGGGGCGCTTCAAGGGGTTTCGAGAGGCGTAACATCAACCGGGGAGCAGGAGGAAGCACGCCATCATCGCGAAATCCTCGCCCGGCCCAGGGAAGGTGATCTGTCAGGTTTCCGTGGTCATCCTGAATGTTTTCGAGGCGGATTGTTCCAGTCTTCGCACTACTTTAGATTCGACCGACGATACGCGCGGTGTCGCATACTGCTCACTCATGCCGGAGATCTCATGTCATTCCCGAAGCGCACCTTCCTGAGCCAGGCGCTGATGGCAGCCGCCCTGCTGACGGCGGCCACGCCGGCCGTCCTGGCCGCCAACCCCGGAACCTCGGCCAGCGCGGCCCAGAAGCTGCCGTCGCTGAACTGGCCACGCAATTTCGACGCCGCAGGGGAGCACATCGAGCTCTATCAGCCTGAGATCGAGAAATGGGAAGGCAACCGGCTGTCGGGTCGGGCTGCGGTGGCCGTTGGCGAGAAGGACGGCACGCCCACCTATGGCGTGGCCCGGTTCTCGGCGCAGGCCGATATCGACAAGCCGTCCGGGCTGGTCCAGCTCACGCAGATCCAGATCGACAGCGTTGACGTGCCCACACGCCCCGATGCGGCCGACAAGGTGCGCACCGCGCTGATCGGACGGCTGCCGCCCAAGGGGTTGACCGTCCCGCTCGATGAACTACAGGCCAGCTACGCGGTGTCGCAGGAACTGGCTCGCGCAACAAGGGTGCCGGTCAAGAACGACGTGCCGCAGATTTTCTTCGCGACCACGCCCACGCTGCTCGTGCATGTCGATGGCGAGCCGGTCTGGCGCGCAGTGCCAGGCACGCAGATCGAGCGCGCGATCAACAGCCGCGCGCTGATGCTGCGTGAGCAGGGCGGCGAATTGTGGCTGCAGGCGGCGGGTTACTGGTATCGGTCGGAATCGGCCGGTGGCCATTGGGATAGCGTGGCCAATCCACCCGCGGCCGTGCTGGGCGCCGCCAGCAAGTTGCAGGCGGCCAAGGACCAGACCAGGCCCGATCCGATGATGCCTGCCGACGGCAAGAAGCCCGCCAGGCCGCCCACCATATTGCTGGCAACCGGCCCTGCGGAACTGGTGATCACCGACGGCGAGCCGCAGATGAAGCCGGTCGGTGGTGTCGAGCTGCTGACGGTGGGGAACGCCGATCACGCCGTGCTGTTAGACCCGTCGACCAACCAGTACTACGTGCTGATCTCTGGCCGCTGGTTCCGGGCGCCGGTACTGAGCGGGCCGTGGGAGTTCGTCCCCGGCGACAAGCTGCCCGCCAATTTCACCAAGATCTCGCCGCAGGACCCGAAGGCGAACGTGCTGGTGTCCGTCCCCGGCACGCCGCAGGCCCGGGAAGCGGAGATCGCGGCGACGATTCCGCAGACGGCCTCGGTGTCGCGCACCAAGGCCACGATGACCGCGACCTATGATGGCGCGCCGAAATTCGAGCCGATCACCGGTACGTCGCTGCGCTATGCGGTGAACACCGGCACGCCCGTGATCGAGGTCGATAGCGGTCGCTACTACGCGGTGTCGAACGGCATCTGGTTCACCTCCGGTGCGCCGGTCGGCCCGTGGGTGGTCGCGACCGAGGTGCCTTCCGCGATCTACACGATTCCGCCGAGCTCGCCGGTGTACTACGTGACCTATGTGCGCATCTATTCGGTGACGCCGGAAGCGGTAGTGGTGGGTTACACACCCGGCTACATGGGCGTCGTGGTCAGCCCGGACGGCACCGTGGTCTACGGCACCGGCTACATCTATCCGCCGTATGTCGGCACCTACTACTACGGATACCCGGTGACCTATGGCTATGGCGCCGGGTTTGGCATCGGCGTGGCCGAAGGCTTCGCTTTCGGATTCGCGGCTGGCGCGATCTGGGGCGCGGCGGCTCCGTACTGGGGCCCGTACTGGTGGGGCGGCCCGTACAACTGGAACTACGTGAACGTGAACCAAGCCAACTTCTACGGCCGCTGGGGGCAGGGCACGGTCACGCACGCCGAGGGCTGGAATGCCTGGACGGGCACGCAATGGCGCGGCACGGCCGGCTACGGCTACAACGCTGCTACCGGGGCGCGCTACCAGGGCAGCCGGGGCGCCGCGTTCAATCCGTACTCGGGCAACTATGCGGCGGGGCGCCAGGGCTCGTTCGCCAATCCTTCCACCGGCCGCGAAGGCGCCGCGCGTGGCGGTGTGGTCGGCAACGAGTACAACGGCAACTATGCGGCCGGGCGGCAGGCCGCGGGCTACAACGCGCAGACCGGACGCGTCGGCGCGGCGGAAGCGGGCGTCGCGGGCAATACCCAGACCGGGCAGCACACGGCGGGCAGCCGAGGATTCGTCGCCAACCCGGACAAGGGCAATGCCGTGGCCTGGAACAACGGCAACGTCTACGCCGGGCACGACGGCAATGTCTACCAGCACACCGACAACGGCTGGCAGCAGCACACGCCAAGCGGCTGGCAACCGGTGCAGCCGAACAGCAATGTGCAGGGCCAGCTCGAGCAGCAGCGCCAGGCGCGCGAGGCCGGTCAGCAGCGCTTCAACAGCTCAGCGGCGCAGCAATGGCAGGGCCGTATCGGCGGCGGCGGATTCCAGGGCGGGGGTGGACGTTTCGGTGGCGGTGGTGGCGGCCACTTCCGCGGGGGATTCCGCAGGTAAGGAGGCCGCGGTCAGCGGCTAGCCGCTGGCCGTCAGTGGCGCGGCGACCATTCCCCCTTGCGCACGCCGATGGCCGTGACGAGCCCGTATGACGTGATGCCGAGCGCCACGCCGAGGAAGTGTCCGTCAAGCCCCATCCCGGCGACGTTGGCCAGCAGCCAGCCACCGCCCGCCGCCAGGGCGATACGGCACAGGCCCGCGGCGATCGGCCAGCGCATACGGCCCGCACCCATCGACGCGAAGTAGAGCGCCATCCCCAGGCCGAAGCCGCCGAACGCCGGGCCGACCCACGACAGCGCGCGCGCGGCAATCGCGCCGACATCGGGGTCCTGGGTGAACAGTCCGGCAAACTGGTTTGGCGCCAGCCCGACCGCCGCGCCTACCGTCCCGGCAATCAGCAAGGCGAGCAACGCGCCAACCCAGGCGGTGCGGCGCGCGGTATGCCAGTCACCGGCGCCCACGGCGCGGCCCACCAGGGCTGTCAACGCGGAGCCCACGCCGAACGCGAGCGGGATCATCAGGAATTCAAGCCGGGCGGAGATGCCATACGCGGCTACGGTCGTGGTGCCGTAGTGCCGCAACTGGGCCGTGACGAGAATCGTGGTCAGGTTGGCGACCGATGCGAGAGCGCAGGCCACCAGGCCGATGGAGAGAATCCGGTAGAACAGCGCCTTCGACGGGCGGATGCGCAGCGACGGCACGAAGCCCGCGCCGCCACGGAACACCACATAGGCCATCACCAGCGCCGCCCCCCATGACACGGCCGCCAGGGCCGCGCCGATGCCTGCCAGGCCCATGCCGACGCGCTCCGCCAGCCACCAGGACAGCACCGGAAACACCACCCACATGCCGCCCAGCACACGCGCCGCCAGCGCGTGGCGTCCGCCACCGCGCAGCACCGATGCCAGCGTATTGGCCAGCCACGCGGGTACCGCACCGGCGCCGAACAGCCAGATCGCGTAGCTCGCCGCGGCTTCGGCCGCCGTCGCGCCGGCCACTGCGCCGAACACGCCGCGTGGAAAGCCTGCCAGCACGATTGCGAAAATCAGCCCGGCCGTCACCGCGATGATCAGCGCGTGGAGCACCAGCGACGATGCCTCCTCGCGCTTGCCGCCACCGAGCGCGCGCGCGATGGCCGATACCACGCCACCGCCCATTGCCCCCGTCGACATCTGTTGCAGCAGCAGCGCGAATGGCAGCACCACCGCCCATCCGGCCAGCGATGCCGTACCTTGCCGCGCGGCCAGCCAGGTTTCGATCAGTTGCGCGCCGGCCTGCAGGAATGCCACCAGACTGGTCGGCGCGGCCAGCACGGCAATGCCGCGCGCGATCTCGGTGGCGGGCACCGGCTCGGCAAGGGCTGCCGAACCATCGAGCGCAAGCGCATCAGACTTTCGCATGATCGGCCGCCTCCGTGGTTGGTTCGCCAAAACGCGCACGCAGATACCGTCCGGCGCCTGGGCCGGGTTTCACGCGCAGGTCGTCCACGGTGATCGCGCTGCCATCGTCGCGCGTCAGCTTGCCGGCGATGATCTCCTTGCCCTCGCGCTTGTCCTCGAGCACGGTGAGCGGACCCTTCGGATCGGCCAGCCACCGGTCCGCCCAGTCCTTCAGCGTAACGAATACGGGAAAGAAGTCGCGGCCCATCTCGGTGAGCACGTAGACGTGGCGCGCGCCGCCGCCCGGGGCCGGCACCTTGTCGAGCAGCCCGTGCTCGACCATCGTCTTGAGTCGGGCGCTAAGTATGTTCGGGGCAATGCCCAGGTTCTTCTCGAACTCATCGAAACGCGAACTGCCGTAGTAGGCCTCGCGCATCAGCAGAATCGCCCACCGCTCGCCCAGCATCGCCATCGACCGCGCGATCGGGCAGGGCATGGTGGAAAAATCGGTCGGTACCATGTGTCTCCTCGCTCTTTTACTTTCAGCTTGCAAGCTTTGGCATGAATCATAGCTTGCGAATTGAAAGTTTGCAGAGCGAGTGCAAATCGACGATGGCGCGCGATGTGGAGCCTTCAGCGCTCCTTGAACACCTCCAGCTCCGCCACCGTCTCGCGCAGGAAGCCGATCAGCGCCCGCGTGGCCATCGACAGATGCGGATTCGCGGTGGTGAAGATGTAGAGCCGGTTGCCCAGCCCCTTGGGCTTCCAGTCGGGCAGCACGGGTACCAGCGTGCCGCGCCGCACATCTTCCCAGGTCATGTAGAGCGGCAGAAGGCTGATGCCGTGCCCCTGGCGCACGGCATTCATCAGGAAGGGAAAGTGTTCGGACTGCAGGTACGGCGTGATGTCGACATCCTCGCGTTCCGGGCCGTCGCAGGTATCGCGGCCCAAAGTCAGCAGGAAGCGTCTGGACGTGTAGGGCGGGCAGAGGAAGCGGCAGGCGGCCAGATCGGCGGGCTGCTGGATCGGCGCAATGCCGGCCAGATAGGCGGGCGAGGCGCAGAGTTGCCAGTGGATCGGACACACGTCGCGCGCCACGGTATCGAGCGGCGGTTCGGACGTTACCTTGAGCGCTACGTCGATTTCCGCCGCGATCAGGTCGGTCACACGGTTGGCAAAGAACACGCGCAGCGAGATGCCCGGGTGTTTCTCGGCGAACTGCAGCAGCAACGGGGCGATGAACGCATCGCCCAGGCCGGTGGGCACGCTCACGCGCACGTGACCGCGCAGCGTCTTGCCCAGGCTGTCGATCTCGGCCTGCGCGGCCGCCACTTCCTGCAGGATGCGCAAGCCGTGCTCGTAGAGCGATTGTCCTGCGTCGGTCATCTCTAGCCGGCGCGTGGTCCGCCGCAGCAGCATCGCGCCGGCCTGTTCTTCCAATTGACCAAGCTGGCGGCTGATCTGCGAGCGCGTGACACCGCGCCGCCGGCCGGCTTCGGCCAGATTGCCGGCTTCCACGATGTCGACGAAAGCCTGGACGAGATGGAGATCCATAAAGCGCCTGATTGAGCATTGTCAAATTTGACGCAACATTGTGATTCCAGATGGAGGCATTGTCGATGCCAGTGGGCGCCGCTACAGTGTTCGATCAACAAAATGCGCAGACAGGAGACCCCGCATGGCCGCAGACCTCTGGTTCGAATCGTTGCACCGCACCGGCACCGAAGTGCTCGACCGCGGTAACCGGCTGGCGGGTGGCCTGCGGCGGCTGGGGCTCGAGGAGGGCGCGGTGGTGGCCGTGATGCTGCGCAATGACCCGGTGTTTGCCGACGTCGTCTTCGCGTGCCGGACGGCTGGCGTCTACTACTGCCCGATCAACTGGCATTTCACGCCGGAGGAAGCCCGCTTCCTGCTGGAGGACAGCAGCGCCCGCGTGCTGATCATCGAGGCCGATCTGTTCCCGTCGATGCGCGAAGTGATTCCCGCAGGCATGACCGTGCTGACCGTGAACGGCAGCGACGCCGATGCCACCGCTACCGGCACCATCGCCTACGAACCCTGGCTCGCCACGCAATCGCCGTACGACGGCCCACGCGTTGCGCCGCGTGGACATCTGGCCTATACGTCGGGCACCACCGGCCGTCCCAAGGGCGTGCTGCGCAGCGCGGTGCCGCTGGGCGAACTCGAGGACCAGACCGCGCGCATGCGATCGGTGGTGGCCAAGGCCATCGGGATCGTGCCCGGGTGCCGTGCGCTGATGTCCGCGCCGCTCTATCACAGCGCGCCCGGTGTCTTTATCCAGAACGCGTTGCAGATGGCCGAGCGCCTGGTACTGACGCCGCGCTTCGACGCGGAGCAGGTGCTGGCGCTGGTCGAGAAGCATCGCATCGACGTGCTCTACCTCGTGCCGATCATGTACGTGCGCCTGCTCAAGCTGCCGCCCGAGGTGCGCGCGCGTTACGACCTGTCGTCGATCCGCTTTGTCGCGTCCACGGGCTCGCCGTGCGCGCCGGAGGTCAAGCGCGCCATGCTCGACTGGTTCGGCCCGGTAATCCACGAAACCTATGCGTCGAGCGAGGCAGGCATGGTCACCGTGGCCACGCCCGAGGACGCGGCCGCGCGTCCGGGCACGGCGGGGCGTCCGGTCGATGCGGCCAGCGTGCGCATCATCGACGAATCCGGACGACCCTGCGCGCCTGGCGAAGTCGGGCTCGTGTACGTCCGCCAGCCCGCCTATCCCGATTTCACCTACCTGAACAACGATGCCGCACGACGGACGATCGATGTGGACGGACGCGTCACGCTTGGCGACATGGGGTACCTCGATGCGGATGGCTACCTGTTCATCTGCGACCGCGCGTCGGACATGGTCATCTCGGGTGGCGTGAACATCTATCCGGCCGAGATCGAGCATGAACTCGTGCGCTATCCCGGCGTGGCCGATTGCGTGGTGTTTGGCGTGCCGGACGACGAGTATGGCGAGCGGCTCCACGGCGTGATTCAGCCGACGGCCGGCGCGACGCTCGATCCGGCGGCCGTGATCGACTGGATGCGAGGCCGGCTGTCCGGCTTCAAGGTGCCGCGCACGATCGAAATCGTCGCGCAGTTGCCGCGCGACGAGACGGGCAAGCTGGCAAAGCGTCGGCTGCGCGACCAGCACTGGGCAGGGCGGCAGCGGAGGGTTTGACGGAAGCCGGCCGCGCCGGCGTCGGCGTCGGCCACTGACAGACTCCGCTTTCCCGCTTTGCGGGGGCGGGGAGACAACACACATAAAACACAAAGCAGCAGGAGACAACATGCATCGCAGAACCGCCATCCTGGCCGCGGCAGCGCTCGGCCTTGCCACGACCCTGTCATCCGCGTCCGCCGCATGGCCGGATCGGCCCATCAAGCTCGTGGTGCCCTACGCGCCCGGCGGCTCGACCGACCAGTTCGGCCGCGGGATTGCCGAAGGCGTATCGCGGGAACTGAAGCAGCCCGTGCTCGTGGAGAACCGCCCCGGCGCGAACACGATGATCGGAACGCAGAGCGTGGCGCGTGCGCAGCCGGACGGCTACACGGTGCTGCTGGTCACCAGCGCGAGCATGGTGCTGAATCCGATGCTCTACAAGAAGCCCGGCTACGAGCCGCAGGAATTCAAGATCATCACGGTCGGTGTGGAAGCGCCACTCGTGGTGGTCGTCAATAACCAGGTACCGTCCAACAACATTAAGGAGTTCGCGGCTTACGCCAAGGCTGCCAATGGCAAGCTCAATTATTCGTCGGTGGGGCTCGGCAATTCGCTGCAGCTCGCCACCGAGATGTTGAAGACCGAACTCGGCATCGAGATGACGCACGTGCCGTACAACGGCTCGGCGCCGGCGCTGTCCGCGCTGCTGGGTAACAACGTCCAGCTTATGGTCGACGTGGTCAGCACGTCGCTGCCGCATATCAAGGCTGGCAAGCTCAAGGCGCTGGCCGTGACCGGAAGCTCGAGGCTCGACGTGCTGCCCAACGTGCCGACCGTCGCCGAGAGCGGCTACCCGAACTTCCGCGCCGCCACATGGTTCGGTCTGGCGGTGCCGGCGCATACACCGCCCGATGCCGTCGCAAAGCTGCAAGCCGCAGCATCGCACGTGCTGACGGAGACGCAGTTCCGCAACACGTTCAACGCGCTCGGGTTCGTGGTGCAGCCGCCGCGCACGCAGGCCGAGATCGACCGCTATGTGACCGCCGATCGCGACAACTGGGGCAAGGTGATTCGTGCCAACCACATCACGCTGGATTGAGATTTAGGCCGAAGGCTGGCGCGACAGCGGGAGCGACGGGCGTATAGTTGAGGGCTGCCGGAGGCGCTGGATGCCTCCGGCAGCCTCTGTCATCATCCCCCGCTGCCAACGCTCACGCATCGACGCCATGACCGATTCCGCCGAGCCGCCTGATTCGTCCAACTCTTCCGGTCCCTCCGATCCCGCCAAAGGCACACCACCTTCTGGTGCCGGCAAGCCCCCAGATTCCCAATCCACGCCACACCCGGACCGCCCCGATCGACTGAGCAAGCTGCGCTTCCACGCGCGCAGCACCGCATTCCGCAAGACGCGCCAGTTTGGCCGAATCTCGCGCACCACCATTCGCTATGGTGCGTTCATGTGCGGCGCGGGCTTCGTGGCGTTGTTCTCGATCGTCTTTGCATATATCGCCGAAGTGGCGCTGAACTGGAACGCGAAGCTGACGACGGCCACCCCATGGCTGGCGTTCGTGATCCTGCCGTTCGGGCTGGCCGCATTGCGCTGGCTGACCATTCGACTGGCGCCGCAGGCGCGCGGCAGTGGCATTCCGCAGGTGATCGCCGCCGTGACGCTGCCGCCGGCGGGCGTTGCGCAGACCGTGCTGGTCTCGTTCCGGCAATCCATGTGGAAGGTGTTGCTGACGACCGGCGCATTGCTGGCCGGTGCCTCGGTGGGCCGTGAAGGGCCATCGGTCCAGGTCGGCGCCGCAGCCATGCTGGCGTGGGGCCGCTTGTGTCATGAGAAGCTCCAGTTTCGCATCGGCTTTCATCCGAACGCGCTGATCGCTGCCGGTGCGGCCGGCGGTCTTGCCGCGGCCTTCAACACGCCGCTCGCCGGGGTGGTGTTCGCGATCGAGGAACTGGGCCGTGGCACGTCGGTGCGTTGGGACAGGCTGGTGCTATCCGGCGTGCTGACGGCAGGCTTCCTGTCACTGGCAGTGCTCGGCAACAATCCGTACTTCAGCGTCAAGGTGCCGATGCTGGTGCTGCACGACGCCTGGGGACCAGTGCTGCTCTGCGCCGTGGTCAACGGCGTGATGGGCGGGCTGTTCGCCAAGCTGCTGATCGCAGGGGTGCCGGGCCTGACACCGACATCGTGGCGCGGCTGGCTGAACGCGCATCCGGTCATGGTGGCGTTCTTCTGCGGCCTCGTCGTGGCCGCGCTCGGCTGGGCAACCGCGGGCGCGACGTTCGGCACGGGCTATGAGCAGGCATCCGGCCTGATCAACGGCACGCCGCACAGCACGATCTGGTTCGGGCTGGCGAAGTTCGTTGCCACCGTGGTGTCGTATTTCGCGGGCATCCCGGGCGGCATCTTCACCCCCTCGCTGGCCATCGGCGCGGGCATCGGCGATACCGTGTCCCATTTCCTCTCGGGCGCGACCGAGCCGCGCGTGCTGGCGCTGGTGTCGATGGCCGCATTCCTGGCCGCCGCCACGCAGGCGCCGATCACGGCCAGCGTGATCGTGATGGAGATGACCCGCACGCAGGATCTGACGATCTACCTGCTCGCGGCGTCGCTGCTGGCGTCGTTCCTGTCGCGTCAGTTCAATCCGCATCCGTTCTATCACCACATGGGCCACGCCTTCCGCCGCGAGGCAATGTCGATCGGCCGGAAGTCAGCGTCTGCGTCCACGTGAAGGCGTGACGCGTGGTTGCCGCCGCTGCCAGAGGAAAGGCGCGGTGGCGGACGCGGCCACTTTGTCTTAACATGTGCCGCGCGTGGACCGGGGGCTGCAGACCGGCGGCCACGCGTGTGTACCGGCGGCACACTGATACGTCGGCAATCGATGCAATCGGGGAGCAGGGGATGGCCACGCAACGACCGGTCGGCACGCGTTCGACCAGTAGTTCCACCAGCAAGGCTTCGACCAGTACCAGCACCAATACCAGCACGCAAGCCAGGGCGCCGGGCAGCCAGCCTCGGCGCGAAACGCCCCAGGCGGCGGACCTTGGCGCGGACACCACCATCTGGCACACGCGCGGATTGCAGACCAACTCCCGTATGCGCATGCCCGTCATGCAGCGTACCCCGTCGCGCCAGCTTCCACCGAGCCCGATACCGCGCCTGATCCTGTGGGCGGTGCTGATCGGCCTCGCGCTGGTATGCTTCAACGCCGTGAAGCACATGCTCCGCTAGCCGCCTCGGCCAATCTGTCGACCAGACGTCACTCCGGTGGACGGGTTTGAACCCTCGGCGCGGGGCCGACTCCAACGCGGAGCCGTTTTCAGGAGTGAGTTTTGAGATTGCCTCTTGCCGGACTGGCGCTCGCCAGCCTGCTGGCGACGTCCGTCGCCCATGCCGCACCCGCAACACCTGCGAAACCCGCCACGCCTGCCGTAGCTGCCGCGCCGGCCGCCACCGGGACTGACGCGCTGGCCCAGATCCTCGGCACGCTCGAGATCGGCAACCCGCTGCCCGCGCTGGCCGATTGTGCCGACCACCGCACGCCGGATGGCAAGGACGTGACAGCGCTATGCGTCGAGCTGCGCGGCGACGGCACGATGCGCCAGATTGGCGTGCCGCGCGACAAGCGTCCGGTTTTCATGGATGGCCCGCACCTGCTGGCGTTCGTCGACGGCAATGCGCTGGTGGGCGTGATGGTGCCGACGGATGGCATCAAGTCGCAGGATGCCGCCGAGCAGTCGCTCTCCGCGCGCTACGGCAAGCCGTTCCGCAAGGAAATGGTCGACATGAAGGACAAGGCCGGCAATGCGGTGAAGACCATTCACGCGGGCTGGATGCATCGCCCGCTGACGGTCGAGCTGTACGCGATTCCAGAGGACCCGTCCGAAGGCACGATCGAACTGCTGCTGCCGCAGGCGCGCGCGCTGATGGCCAATCGCGATGCCGCGGTGGCCAAGTCGCTCGCGCCGCCGGCGTCAGACGCGGCGGCGAAGTCCGGCAAGGGGACCGAGAAAGCCGAGAAGGCTGAGAAGGAGAAGGCGGAGAAGAAGGCGCCCGTCAAACCGGTGAACCCCGGCAGCTGGTAAGGCGCCCTGAGTCGTCGGGCTCGTCAGAGCCCTTCCATCACCTTGTCGAGTCCGCGGACCACGCCGCGCACGGTGTGGACCTTGCGGATCGCGAGCAGCGCGCCGGACACGTACGGCTTCGAGCCGTCGCCGGCTTCGTGCTTCAGGTGCAGGCGCTGGCCATCGGCGCCGAAGATCACCTCTACACCGAGCTGGTAGCCGGGCAGCCGCACCGCGTGCACCTGCGTGCCTGACATCGTCGCGCCGCGCGTTTCCTTCGGGCCGTTGAGCTCGTCGATCGGCACCACCTGCGCGGCGGCCTTGACCTGACCGAGCCGGAATGCGAGTTCGCGGACCGTGCCAGACGGCACGTCGACCTTGCCAGCCTTGGCGTAGTCGATGATTTCCCAGTGCTCCAGATGGCGCGCGGCCATTTCGGCAAACTTCTGCAGCAGCACCACCGTGATCGCGAAATTGCCGCAAGCCAGCACGCCACGATCAGCCTTGCGCGCGGCGGCGTCGATTTCCACGTAGTCGTCGTCCGTCAGCCCCGAGGTGCCCACCACGACGTGCGCGCCGCGCGCCAGCGCCTGCAGGATGTTGTGCTTGCCGATGACCGGCTCGGTGTATTCGACATAGACGTCGTAAGGCGTCTGGTTCAGTTCCTCGATGCTGGCCACGGCAATGCCCGGCGTGTCGGCGTGCCCCGTCAGTTTCGCCAGTGCCTGTCCCGCCGCGCCGCGCGACAGGCCTGCCACCAGTGTCATGTCGGCGGCATGTGCCACGCCGCGTGCCAGCTCGCCACCGGCCCAGCCAGTGACACCACCGACGGCAACGCGAATGTCATTGTTCATATTGGTCTCCGCTCCTGAGTACGTAGAGGATAGTGCAGCCGCGCGGTGGGCGCTTGGCAGGGCCGGTTGACCTGCTTCGCCTAGCCAGCGGCCCGTCGCCGGTCGATCTTCCGCGCCAGCACGATCGACGTCTGCGTGTGATTGACGCCATCGAGCATCCCGATTTCATCGAGCAGTTTGTCGAGTCGCGCATGCGAGTCGCAGCGGATCACCGCCATGTAGTCCACCGGGCCGCTGACCGAATTGAGTTCCTCGATTTCCGGGAAGCGTTGCAACGCGCGCACCACGGCAGGGGATGCCTTGGGCTGCACGGAGAGCCCGCAGAACGCCAGGATCGCGTTGTCTTCCATCTGGCGACCCAGCCGCACGCCGTAGCCGGCGATCACGCCGATCTTCTCCAGTCGCGCGATACGCGCTACCACGGTGGTACGGGCGATACCGAGCGCGCGCGCCAGGTTTGCAGCGCTCTCGCGTGCGTTGGCCTGCAGCAGCGCCAGCAGGTGCCGATCGGTCTGGTCGAGTTCCGCCATGGCTCGCTCTGACGATTCGTCAGTATTAAACGTCGATACGTCGGATTATGCCGGGCTTTCGTCAATCTTGTGGCTACAAAACGTGCGCGTTGCTGCCCATACTTCAGTCACAACGAATGCTTTCCATGACCTTCTGACGGAGCCCGCCATGCAACCCTCAACGCTTGGTCCCGCCGCCGTGCGCGACCTGACCCTGGCACCACGGCCGCTATCCGTGGTGGTGCTCGGCGCCGGCAAGATCGGCCGTGTGATTGCCGCGATGCTGGCCGCCTCGGGCGACTACCGTGTCTGCCTGGTCGATCACGACGCGCACCGGCTCGACGGCATGCCGCGCCAGATCGCCGTGCGCGCGGGCGATCCAACCGAACCCGGCACCTGCGCGGCGCTGCTGGCCGGCGCCGATGCGGTGCTCAATGCGTTGCCGTTCCATGCCGCCGTCAACGTGGCAAAAGTGGCGGCGCGGCTTGGCGTGCACTACTTCGACCTGACCGAGGATGTAGCCGCCACCCGGGTGATTCGCGAACTGGGGCGGAGCGCGCGTGCTGTGCTGATGCCCCAGTGTGGGCTCGCGCCGGGTTTCATCGGCGTGGTCGGCCACGACCTCGCGCAGCGCTTCCTGCGCGGCGGCGGCGAACTTCTCGATCTGCGGATGCGCGTGGGCGCGCTGCCGCGCTATCCGAGCAACGCGCTCAAGTACAACCTGACGTGGAGCACCGAGGGGCTGATCAACGAGTACTGCAACCCGTGCGAAGCCATCGTCGACGGTCGGCGCGTGGAACTGCCCGCGCTGGAAGGGCATGAGACCTTCGCACTGGACGGCGTCGAATACGAGGCCTTTAATACATCTGGAGGGCTGGGCACCTTGCCAGACACCCTGGCAGGCCATGCGCGGCAAGTCGACTACAAGTCGATCCGCTACCCCGGGCACTGCGCGCAGATGAAACTGCTGCTGAACGACCTGCGGCTGCGCGAACGGCGCGAGTGGCTGCGCGAGATCTTCGAGCACGCGATTCCGGTCACCGAGCAGGACGTGGTGATCGTCTTCGCCAGCGCCACCGGGCATCCGCCCGGCGTGAAGGGCGAGGGCAAGCGTGGACCGCTCACGCAGGCATCGTTCTCCGCGCGCATCGGCGGCATGGCGGACTTTGCCGGGATTGGCCACGTCAACGCGATCCAGCTGACCACGGCGGCGGGCATCTGCACGGCGCTCGACCTTGTGGCCACGGGCGTGCTGCCGCAGGCCGGGTTCGTGCCGCAGGAAGCCATGCCGCTTGACCGGTTCCTGGCCAACCGCTTTGGCCAGCACTACTCGCATCATCCGCTACAGGAGACGCTCGCATGAAAGCGCAAGAGATCGCAGCCTGCTGGCAGGCCATGGACCTGCCGCCACCGTGGACGCCAGCCGAAGGCGCCGCGCCAGGCGTGCTGGCCGTGCGTTCGCCGATCGACGGCGAGGTGTTCGGCCAGCTTGCGATGTGTGATGCCGCGCAGGCCAACGCGCGGATCGCGCGCGCCCATGCGGCCCAGACCACCTGGGCGCTGACACCGGCGCCAGCGCGGGGCGAGGTGGTGCGGCGCTTTGGCGAGGCGCTGCGCGCGAACAAGGATGCGCTCGGGCGACTGGTCTCGCTGGAGTCCGGCAAGATCCTGCAGGAAGGCCTTGGCGAAGTGCAGGAGATGATCGACATCTGCGACTTCGCGGTAGGGCTGTCGCGACAGTTGCACGGACTGACGATCGCCTCGGAGCGGCCCGCGCACGCGATGCGCGAAACCTGGCATCCATATGGCCTGTGCGGCGTGATTTCGGCCTTCAATTTTCCGGTGGCCGTGTGGGCGTGGAATGCCGCGCTGGCGCTGGTCTGCGGCAACGGCGTGGTGTGGAAGCCGTCGGAAAAGACACCGCTTTGCGCGCTGGCTGCGCAGGGTTTGCTCGATCGCGTATTCGAACGCCACGCGCCACAGTTCGACGGACTCAGCTGCGTGCTGACCGGCGGCCGCCAGCTTGGCGAGCACCTCGTGCAGCATCCGGCCGTGCGCTTGATGAGCGCGACCGGATCGACGCGCATGGGCCGCGAAGTCGGCCTGGCCTGTGCCGCGCATTTCAAGCGGGCGATTCTCGAGCTCGGCGGCAACAACGCGGCCATCGTCACGCCATCGGCCGATCTTGAAATGACGATTCGCGCGATGACGTTCGCGGCGGCGGGCACAGCCGGACAGCGCTGCACCACGTTGCGGCGCGCCTTCGTCCATGCCGATCTGATCGAGACCGTCGCCAATCGGCTGAAACAGGTGTTCGCCCGGCTGCCGGTTGGCGATCCGCTGGAAGACGGCACGTTGGTGGGGCCGCTGATCGATCATGCGGCGGGCGATACGATGGCCAATGCGCTGGCGAGTTGCCGTGCCCAAGGGAACGTCGTGCACGGCGGGGAGCGACTGCTTGGGGACCGCTATCCCCATGCCTGCTACGTGCGGCCCGCGCTGGTACTGACCGACGCGCAGCACGACACGATGCTGACCGAGACCTTCGCGCCGATTCTCTATCTGATGCCATACACCTCGCTGGACGAGGCCATCGCGCTCAATAATGCAGCGTCGCACGGGCTGTCGTCGTGCATCTTCACCGAGTCGCTGCGGGAAGCCGAGCGGTTTCTGTCATCGGCGGGCAGCGATTGCGGCATCGCCAACGTCAATATCGGCACCAGCGGCGCGGAAATCGGCGGCGCCTTTGGCGGCGAAAAGGCGACCGGCGGTGGTCGGGAATCAGGCTCGGATGCGTGGAAGGGCTACATGCGGCGTGCCACGAACACCATCAACTATGGCGATGCGTTGCCGCTGGCACAGGGTATCCGCTTCGACGTTTGATCGGATATATGTGCGGATGTGTGAGTAAAGCGCACGTATATACATGCGCGAATACGTTGCGAATCGTAACAAGGGTTACAGCAGCTTGACGCTGTATTACCAGACCCACCCGTATAACGTTCTTGCAGGTAGCAGCATCACTACAAGGACGCGGAAATGAAAACAATATTGATGGGTTTGGCAGTGGCTGGCGCAGCCATGCTTGGCGGTTGCGCGGTGTACCCCACGCCGTACGGACCAGCCGTGGCGCCGGCGCCGATCGCTGTGGCCCCCGCGCCGGTCTATGTGGGGCCGCCTGCCGTGGTGGTGCGGCCGTATGGCGGTTACTACGGCTACTACGGCCGTCGCTATTACCACTGGTAAGGCGAATGGTGGGCACATCCCTCGTCCACCACTGGGAGAGGGGTGTGCCTGGCTGGCGTCAGTGCTTCAATCTTCCGCGCTGCTGTTCAGCCCACCCCAACCGGGCGCGAGCTTTTCGCCGATCTTGCGCAGATCGACCAGGTCGAGTACTCGTCCGACCGTGTGGTCGACCAGCTCGTCGATTGTCTGCGGCTTCTGGTAGAACCCGGGCACCGGCGGGAACACGATTCCGCCCATTTCCGTCACCGCGGTCATATTGCGCAGATGCGCCAGATTCAGCGGTGTTTCCCGCACCATCAGCACCAGCTTGCGCCGCTCCTTGAGCGTGACGTCCGCCGCGCGCGTGATGAGGTTGTCGGAAAGGCCGTGGGCGATTGCCGCGAGGGTGCGCATCGAGCAGGGCGCCACGATCATCGCGTTGGCGCGGAAGGATCCGCTGGCGATCGTCGCGCCGATGTCGCGCACGTTGTGAACCACATCGGCCAGCGCTTCCACTTCGGCGCGGCCCATGTCGAGTTCGTGCTGCAGGTTCATCACGCCGGCGGGCGACATCAGCAGATGCGTTTCCACATCGGCCGCCCCCTGGAGCGCTTGCAGGAGCCGGACGCCGTAGATGGCGCCCGTCGCGCCCGTGATGGCGATGATCAGCCGTTGCGGCGCGCCGCCGTTGGTCACAGGCATGATGGGCTGGAGCGTGAAGGCCGTCAGGCCATCAAGCCTTCAGCAGCGATTGCAGTTCGCCGTTCTGGTACATCTCCATCATGATGTCCGAACCGCCAATGAACTCGCCGTTCACGTAGAGCTGCGGAATCGTCGGCCAGTTGGCGTATTCCTTGATGCCCTGGCGGATTCCTTCGTCTTCGAGCACGTTGACCGTGGTCGGGGCGTCTACGCCACATGCCTTCAGGATCTGGATGGCCCGGCCCGAGAAACCGCACATCGGAAATTGCGCGGTGCCCTTCATGAACAGGACCACGGGGCTGCCCTTCACGATCTGGTCGATCTTCTGCTGTACGTCACTCATGATTGATATGCGTTCTGGTTGCGCGCGGCGCCAGGCTGGCACCGCTGAAATGGGGGGAGCGGTCCGGATTTTACCGGATTCGCGCCTTGCCTTCAGGTAGGGGTATTCGGGCCGGAAATCAACCGGGCAGGCGGCCACCGCTGCAGCGCTCGAGCCCGGCCAGATCGCGCGAGGTGAAAACCTCGACAAAGCCCGCCTCGGCCAGCTGCGCGCGCATGGCGGCGCCCTGGTCGTAACCGTGTTCCATCAGCAGCCAGCCGCCCGGTAGCAGCCGCGCGGTGGCGCCCGCCACGATGGTGGCCAGGTCGCTCAGGCCGTCTTCATGATCGGTCAGGGCGTCGATCGGCTCGAACCGCAGGTCGCCTTCCACCAGATGGGGGTCACCCTCAGCGATGTACGGCGGATTGCTGACGATAAGGTTGAAGCACAATCCGACCGGCAAATCCTCATACCAGTCGGAAACCAGGAATCGGATGTTGTCGGCCTGAAGCGCGCGGGCGTTGTCTTCCGCCACCATCAGCGCGCCACGGGAGATATCGGTGGCCCAGACATCGGCGTCGGGGCGCTCGCGGGCGATCGTCACGGCCAGGATGCCCGAGCCCGTGCCCATGTCCAGCACGCGTGGCGCCTTGACGTCGGCAATGCGTGCCAGCGATGCCTCGGCGGCCACTTCGGTATCCGGACGGGGGATCAGCACATCGGGCGTGACGCGGAAGGTACGGCCGAAGAACTCACGCTCCCCAATCAGATAGGCCATGGGCTCCCCGGTGAGCCGGCGGGCCAGCAACGTGGCAAATGCGTCACGTTTGGGTGCGTCCAGGTGGTCGTTGTCACGCGTGATCAGCTGCGTGCGCGTGAATCCAGTCACATGCGAGAGCAGCATGCGGGCCTCCAGCACCGGCAGGCCGGCGATGGCTGCGAGGGTCAGGGCCTCGCGCAGCGTGGGGGCGGGCGGCAGCGCGCCCTGAGGATTCGGGGACATCGGCTTACTACTGACTTCGACCATCTGGGGAACCGGTACGCCAGTTTGCAAAAAACCCCGTCGGAACATCCCGACGGGGTTTTGCGCGGCATTTTGTGATTAGCGCCTAGTGTAAGCCGATTCCGGCCCCGCCGCGCGCTGAATCACGTAGGGGATTTACTTGTTGACGGCGTCCTTGGCCTTGTCGGCGGCGGAGTTGACGGCGTCCTTGGCTGCATCCTTGGCGGCGGACATCGCGCTGCCGGCATCGGCCTTGGCCTTGTCGGCGGCAGCCGAGACATCGGCGGCGGCATCGCTGGCGGCAGCCTTGGCGGCATCCGCGGCATCCGATGCAGCGGCGGCTGCGCTGCTGGCGGCGGCCTTGGCCGAGTCCGCTGCGTTCTGCATCGCGGCGTCGGTATTCGTTTGCGGAGCCTCTTCCTTCTTGCCGCAGGCGGTCAGGGCGGCGGTGATCATCAGCAGAGCGAGCAGTTTTTTCATGATTTCATCCTTGTATGTCTGTTGGAGGAGTGAACTTCCATCCAGACTTCGGAACCCTTGAGCCTTGAAAGTGACGCATCGGGGTGGTCTGGTCGAAATCGATTATAGACAGTGCGTCTTTCCCGGCTAGTGCTGTTTCAAGCATTTACCTCAGTTACATATTCAGGATTCCTCACCCAGGGCGGCCAACTGGTCGGCCTGGTGCTCGGCGGAGAGTGCGGAAATCAGCTCGTCGAGGTCGCCATCCATGATCATGTCGATCTTGTAGAGCGTCAGGTTGATACGGTGATCCGTCACCCGGCCCTGCGGGAAATTGTAGGTGCGGATGCGGTCGCTGCGGTCGCCAGAACCGATCAGGTTGCGGCGCGTGCTGGCCTCCTTGGCCTGCGCCGCGCGGAGCTGCATGTCCTTGATGCGCGCTGCCAGCACTTTCATCGCTTTTTCCTTGTTGCGATGCTGGCTCCGGTCGTCCTGACATTCGACCACGATGCCCGTCGGCAGGTGGGTCAGGCGCACGGCGGAGTCGGTCTTGTTCACGTGCTGGCCGCCCGCACCCGACGCGCGGAACGTGTCAACGCGCAGATCCGATGGGTTGATCTCGACTTCCCCAACCTCGTCCGCTTCCGGCATGACGGCCACGGTACAGGCCGACGTATGGATGCGACCCTGCGATTCGGTGGCCGGCACACGCTGCACGCGATGGCCGCCCGACTCGAACTTGAGCCGGGAAAACGCGGCATCGCCAGCGATCCGGACGATCACTTCCTTGTAACCGCCAAGGTCCGAGGGCGACTCGCTCATGATCTCGACCTGCCAGCGTCGACGTTCCGCATAACGCGTGTACATGCGGAGCAGGTCGGCGGCGAAAAGCGCGCTTTCCTCGCCGCCAGTGCCGGCGCGGATTTCGAGCAACAGGTTGCGGTCGTCGTTCGGATCCTTCGGCAGCAACAGGGTCTGCAGCGAGTTTTCGAGTGACTGGAGACGCTCGCGAGCCGCGTCGATTTCATCGGCCGCAAACTCCTTCATCTCTGGGTCGTCGAGCAGCGCCTGCGCCGTGGCCAGGTCGTCCTGGGCCTGGCGATACTGGCCGTACTGCTCCGCCACCGGCGACAGCTCGGCATGTTCGCGCGACAGTTTGCGGTACTGGTCCATGTTCGCCGTCGCGTCTTCGCGGGCGAGCAGGGCGTTGACTTCATCGAGTCGTTCGGCCAATTGGTCGAGCTTGGTGGAGATGCTGGCTTTCATATTGGCGGAGGAATTCGGAGTCGCAGGGGGGGCATTGGCGGGCCGCGCGGATCGACACGCGGATGCCGGACGCTGGCGCGCGCCAGCGCTGAAGCAGGGAGCGGCTAGCGCTCGGAGTGGCTGCTGTGGCGGAACAGGCCCGGTACCAGGCGCAGCAGCGCCTCGCGGTCCTCGCCCTGGGTGTGGTTCAGCGCGTGGGTCGGGCCGTGCAGGAACTTGCGGGTCAGCGCGCCGGAGAGCGCCTCGAGCACGGCCGCGGGGTCGTCACCGCGCGCCAGCATCCGGCGTGCGCGTTCGACTTCGGCCTGGCGGATCGCCTCGCCCTGCGATTGCAGTTCGCGGATGACGGGCACGACGCTGCGCGTCTCCAGCCAGTGCATGAAATTCAGCACGCGGGAATCGATGATGGCCTCGGCCTGCGCCACGGCAGCCTGACGCAGCGCGTTGCCTTCGCGCACGACGGCGCCAAGGTCGTCGACGGTGTACAGGAACACGTCGTCCAGGCGTGCGACTTCGGGCTCCACGTCACGCGGCACGGCAAGATCGACCATCATGATCGGGCGATGCTTGCGGCGCTTGACCGCGCGTTCGACCGCGCCCAGGCCGATGATCGGCAGCGAGCTCGCGGTGCAGGAGACGACGATGTCGAATTCGTGCAGACGGTCGCCAAGGTCCTGCAGGCGGATCGCCTGGGTGGTCAGCCCCTGCCCGGACAACTGTTCTGCCAGCTTCTCGCCGCGCTCGACCGTACGGTTTGCCACCACGATCTGGCGCGGCATCTGCGCGGCGAAGTGCGTGGCGCACAGTTCGATCATCTCGCCGGCGCCGATGAACAGCACGCGCTGCGTCGAGACGCTCTCGAAAATGCGCTGCGCCAGGCGAACCGCCGCGGCCGCCATCGACACCGAATGCGCGCCGATCTCGGTCTGGCCGCGGACTTCCTTGGCCACCGCGAACGTGCGCTGGAAAAGCTGGTTCAGGTACGTGCCCAGCGCGCCGGCCTCACCGGCGGTGCGCACCGCATCCTTCAACTGCCCCAGGATCTGCGTTTCGCCGAGCACCATCGAGTCCAGGCCGCTGGCCACGCGAAACGCATGGCGCACGGCTTCCGACTGGGGCAGTGCGTACAGGTGCGGTGCCAATTCCGAAGCGGGGACGTTGTGATGCTGCGCCAGCCAGCGCAGCGTGTGCTCGAAACCTTCCTCGCCCGGCTTCAGCACGTCGGTCGCGCAGTAGATCTCGGTGCGGTTGCAGGTGGAGAGAATGGCGGCTTCGGTACCGTTGCGACCCGAGAGGTGGGTGCGCAGCGCGCCAAGCGCGGGTTTGATCTGCTCAAGCGGAAACGCCACACGTTCGCGGAGCGAGACGGGTGCCGTGGTGTGATTGATACCGATCGCGAGCAGTTGCATTTGTGGGGTTTGCGTGCCATCCGGAACTTCGCCGGAAGCGATGGTCATTATACCGCTCGCCTGCGGGGTTGCAGGGAATCGAGGCGATTTGTTCCACCTGCAGTATTGTTATGCCGTGGCCGCTGGAAAGTGGCCGAAACGACACGAATGACACGGAGGAAGCGGATGCTCGGCTTGGCGGTGGTGGGCGCAGTGGTTGGACTGGCGGGGCGGCAGATGCATCCGTCCGGACGCGTCGTCAGCCTGCCAGCCGCGCTACTGCTGGGCGTGGCGGGTGCGCTGGCCGCTTTCTACACCGGACGCGCGGCGCATTTGTTCACCGATGGCCAACTGCTTGGCTGGGGTGCGGCGATCATCGGCGCGGCCGTGCTCGTGGGTGTCTGGGGTGTTGCGCGTCCGCGTCGGTAACGGGTGAATAGACGAAAAAGTCAGGAATCTCCGAGCGATTTTGTCGGGATTCAAGCCTTTGCATCAAGGAATCGACGCAGGATCGCCCCGGAGTAGTGACTGGCGACGTCACGCAAAAATGACGAAAAATCCACATGTGCGGTGTTGTCGGCCCGGTCCGAGATCGTTCGCAGCAGCGCGTAGGGCACGCCATATTCGTAGCAGATCTGCGCCAGGGCGGCGCCTTCCATTTCCACAGCCTGCAGCGCCGGCAATTGCTCGCGCAATCCGCTGACCGCCGCCGGCGAGCCGATGAACTGGTCGCCGCTGGCGATCATCCCCACGTGCAGGCGCGGATCGCGCACCCCGAAGCGAGCCAGTACGCCATCCGGGACTTCAGTGGCCAGATCTTGCCGAAGGAAGTCCTCGGCGGCCTGGCGCAAAGCACCGGTGAGGCCGGGATCGGCCGGGAATTCGGTCCGGGCGAGCAACGGCACCTCGTGGCGCGGGAACAGCGGCCGGGCGTCCAGATCGTGCTGGACGGTGCGGTCGGCCACCACGATATCGCCCACCCGAACCTCCGGGCCGACACCGCCGGCCAAGCCGGAGAAGACGATCTCATTCACACCGAACTCGCGGATCAGCGTGACCGTCGTGGCCGCCGCGGCCACCTTGCCGATCCGTGCCAACACCAGCACCACCGGCTGGCCGTGCAGCGTGCCGCTGTAGTAATCGCGCATCCCGATCGTGCGCTTCGTGGCACGCGCGTCCTCGTGGCGCATGGCGGCGATCAGCCCGTCGACTTCATCGTGGAGGGCGGCAAGAATGCCGAGGGTCATGGCAGGCAGGGCGGAAAACGCGGGAAACGGAGAGAGCGCCAGCATACCGGTGTGCCAGCGGGGGCGAAAGGCCCGCGCGCCGTGCATATCAATTGGTCATCAATTGGTGACAGCCATGCGTTGGCCGAGCGCGTTTTTGTTACATTGCGATCCATGCCGACATTCGGGAGATCGACGGTTTGGAAACCTTCTCAAATCGCCGCGCCGCACAGCAGGCGCTTGCTGACTGGTGTGCCCAGGGTCGCCTCGATGCGGCGGGCCTGAGCACGGCCTGGGCGCCGACGCTGCCCGATCGCATGGACTGGCGCCGCTGGCTCGACCGCGCGCTGCTGATACTGGGGACGGCGCTGCTATGCGCCGGCGTGATCGTCTTCTTCGCCTTCAATTGGGCGGCACTCCACAAATTCACCAAGTTCGGGCTGCTGGCGGCGTTGCTGACCCTGCTGGCCGGCTTTGCCTCGTTGCGGCCGACCGACGATATGGCGGGTCGCGCCGCGTTGGGCGGTGCGCAGATCATGTCCGGCGTGCTGATGGCCGTGATCGGTCAGACCTACCAGACTGGCGCCGATGCCTGGCAGCTCTTCGCGCTCTGGACGCTGCTGGCGCTGCCCTGGGCGCTGGCCGCACGGGCCACGCCGCATTGGTGGATCGTGCTGGTTGTCGGGAACGTGGCGCTGCTGCGATATGGCAGTGTGCGACTTGGCGTGGGCGGCATGTTCGAGTTGCTGTTCTCGGCGGACCATGCGCGCGAAACGATGCTGTTCCTGCTGGGCGCCGCGGTGGTCCAGTTAGCGCTCTGGTACGTGCTGGCCGCCCGCGCGGGTAGCTGGGGCTTCCGGGGTGTCACCGGTCCCCGGCTGATCGGCATCCTGGCTTGCGCCTATGCGGGCTGGGTTGGACTGATGAGTCTGCTGACCAGCCATGTCGAAGGCTCCGGCCTGCTGATCAGCGCGGTGGCGCTGGTCGCGCTTGGCGCGTGGTTCCGCTGGCGCGCTTTCGATATCGTCGTGCTGAGCCTGATTTGCCTGACCGGCATCGGCGTCATCATCTCGGCGGTGGGCCGCTGGCTGATCGATGCCTATGGCGATTTCGGATCGTTCCTGTTGCTCGCGCTGCTGACGGTCGGCCTGGCCGTCGTCGCTGCTACGTGGCTGCTGCGCGCATGGCGCGAAAAGAGCGGGAGGACGGCATGAGTACCGAACCATTCGAACGCCTGCTGTGGCAGCAACTTGCCGCTCGCGGTGCCGTGCAGGGCGATTTCACGCCCGCGCTTCGCATGCCGTGGCCGATTCGCTTGTTGATGGGCGCGGCGGGCTGGCTCGGCGCGCTGTTCGCTCAGTTGTTCCTGCTGGGCTCCGTGTTCGCCGTGACGCGGGGCAACGGCCCCGCCATCGCCATCACCGGGTTGCTGATGATCGGTGCGGCGATCCTGATGTATCGCACCACCAGTCAGGACGGCGCGCGCATCGCGCTGGGCCAGTTCGCGCTGGCCGCGAGTCTGGGCGGACAGGGCATGGTGATCGTTGGCGTGGGCGAGAGCCTCGGCATCGACCGGCTTTCGCAGACCGCCGTGTTCTGGCTGGGCGTGGCCGTGCTGGAAGCGGTGCTGTTCGTGATCGTGCCGAACCGGCTGCATCGGTTTGTGGCGGTGACTGGCGGCTGGTCGGCAGCAACCGTCGCGCTATATATCGCCCTGGGCGGCTCCATGGGAAATCCGTTCCTGCTGATGCCGATCACGGTGGGCGTCCTGGGCGCGCTGGCGATGGCTGCTGTGGTGGTCTTCGTGTTGATCGAGGCACGCATTGCGGCACGCGGGACACATGCGCTCTGGGAGCCCGCCGCCGACGCCACGTTGATGTTCGGCCTGTCTTCGGCGCTAATCATCACTGGGACCGCGCTGCCGTCCGAGTTCCTGTTCGATGGCATCAAGCATTTGCATGCCCCCGGCAGTTGGGTGCCTGGCGTGTTGGTCGGCGTCTGCCTGCTTGGCTACGCGCAGATCGAGGGCGCGCGCATTCGCTGTGATGCCGGTACGCGTATCGGCCTGGTGGTGCTGGCCGTGGCGTTTAGCGGCCTGATGGTGATGGCGCCGGCGGTCACGGCGGGCGTGCTTGCGCTGACCATGGCATTGCGGCGCGCGTCGTTGCCGTGGATCGGGCTGGCTATCGCGGCGATTCTGCTCGGGTTTATCTGGTACTACAGCACGCTGCAGTGGACGCTGCTCGTCAAGTCGGTAACGCTCGTCGCCGCCGGCGTGCTACTGCTGGCCGCGCGTCTCGCGCTGACCCGTATGCCACGCAAGGAGGCCATCGCATGAAACGCTGGATCATGATTGGATGGCTGCTGACCATCGGCGTGGCCGTGGCCGGCATCGTCGGCAAGGAGCGCGTGATCTCGCGTGGCGATGTGGTCTATCTGCGGCTGGCGCCGGTCGATCCACGGTCGCTGATGCAGGGTGACTACATGGCGCTGAATTTCGCCATCGGCATGGAAGTGTCGGCCGCGCATGGCCAGGATCAAACCGAGAACCGCCGTGACGAACTGGTGGTGATTCGCCGCGACGCCAGCAACGAGGGGCACTTCGTGCGCCTGCACAAGGGCGAGGCGCTGGCTGCCGGCGAGCAATTGCTGCGCGTGCAGAACGTCGCGTCGCGCTGGGGGCGGTCGAACGTGCAGGTATCGACCGATGCCTGGTTCTTCCAGGAGGGGCATGCCGAGCGCTTCTCGAAGGCGAGGTTCGGCGAGTTCCGGGTGGATGCCAGCGGGCAGGCCCTGCTGGTGGGAATGCGCGACGACAAGCTGGCGCCGATGTAGCGAGCGAGGCGCCGCAAGGGCGCCTCGCCAGCCTGCTGCGTCCGGATCCTACTTCACGTTCGGCGCGGGACTCTGCTGCTCGCTCTTCGCGGGCGCCGTCGAAGTGGTGAACGACCACGAAAAGCTCACGGGCTTGCCTGCGCGCGTGCCCGAGAACGTGGCGGTATAGGTCGTGCCATCCGCCAGCGTCGCGAGCGGCAGCAGGAACACCGCGTTGTTGCGGACATAGCTGTCGGCGCCCCCTGCGGAACCTGCGGCCTTTGCCGAAGGCGATACCAGGATGCGCGAAGCGACTTCCGCGCCCTTGGCGTCAATGATCGAGAACGTCGTGACCGAGAGCACTTCGCCGAGCGCCCCATTGGCGTAGACCATCAGCGGCCGGCCCGGCGCGGACAGGTCAGGCGCGGGGTTGGGAGCCTCGCCCGAGACGTTGAAGCCCGGTTGCACATTACTGTCGCCATTTCTGGGTACCGTCACGAACGTGCCAGCGTCGAACTGCTGGCCGCCGCCATAGGGCACGCCGTTGGCCAATGGATTCACGGGCACGGCGGTGAGCACGCCGAAGTCGAGCACGCAGACGCTCAGGCCCCAGGTCCCCTTCGGCATGTAGCCGATGCCGATGGATTCCTGATTGCCGACCATCGCCTGCAGATGATAGACGGTGTGGTACCACTGGTTGAAGCAGCCGACGCCGGTGGAGGCGTCATCGACTCCCGTGCCGCCGGCAGCAATCTCCGCCACCCATTCAGGGTCAGGCACACCGGCCTTGCGCGCGCGCAGCAGTGGCGTGGCTTCATAGAAGCCCGGATTGCCGCTGGTCTCGTCATGCTGCATCACGTGATTGGCGCTGAGGTAGGCGGCATGAGCCTGCGCCGCGGCATCGAGCCGCGCATCTTGCGCGAGCAATCCGACACCGAGTTGCTGGCGCATGGCATTGATCGACTGGAACAACGCAAGCTGGCCAGAACTGGATGCGTAGCTGGGGGCCGGCACGCTGGTCTGCGGCGGGAGCGAGGTGGTGACCCGCACCGTAGAGGGCGTGGCGGTGGCGCCGCCGTTGTCACCGCCACCTCCGCAGCCGGAAAGTGCCGCAGCGAGCACGGCAACGTATATCTGGTTCTTCTTCACGGGTCATCCATGCTGGGCATGTAAGAGGCCCTCGTCATGCGAGGGACGCCAGGCTGCTGCGCAGCGAGCCAGCATGGACTAACGGAAGCGCGTGCGGGAACTGAAGCGTTGGCGGAGGACGTTCATGTGGACGGCGGGCGCGAGATCCAGGCCTCGAACGTCACGGGAGAGGTGAGGCCAAGCCTGTTTGTTTCGCTAGCCCACGCGCGTGTGCCTTGGAAAACCGGATCGAAGAGGTGTTTGCATCGGAAGCTTCCGCATCCCGTGCGCCAGCACCATGCCTACGATTGAGGCACTCGCCATTACGCACTGGTGCGCTCGCGAAAGAAGCCAGCCACCCCAAAGACATAACCCAATTCAGGCACCGCTCGTGCCCATGCATTCGCGCTCGATACTTTCCATGCGAACTTTCGCTCTCCTGGTGTTGCCGACAGCCCTTGCAATGACCGGCTGTGCACAGACGCCGGCGTCGCAGTTGTCGCAGTCGCCGACAGTGCGGCTGTGCAATGGCAACACCTGTGCTGATCAGGATCGGCGCATTGCCACGTTCACGCCGGCGGGGGCGTCGGAATCCGATCGCCGCATCGAGGCGTTGGCGCAGAAGGCCGAAGGAAATCCGAATGCTGCCTATGACTTGAGCCTGCGTCTCCTGCGTGGCGATGGCGTGGAGCGCAACACCTACCAGGCGCTGGAATGGATGCGCAAGGCTGGCGACAACGGCCACGTGCAGGCGCAACTGGCGCTTGGCCGCCTCTATCTGATGGGCTTCGAGGAAATGGGTCCCGATCCGGCCGAAGCCGAGGCATGGCTGAGCCGTGCGGCCGCCAAGGGCAACAAGGAAGCGGCGGCGCTGATTCCGCAGGCCCAGGCCGCGAAGAAGGACGAACAGGCGGCGTACCAGGTGCGCGAAGCCTACCGAAAGTCCTGGTACGCGTGGTACAGCGGCTATCCGTATTACTGGGTATGGGGTCCCTCCGGCTGGTATCAGCGATAGGCGGCTGAGCGGCCAGGCGTCGGCTGTTCGCAGCCAGATTGCGCCTCACTGTTTTTTCCCAATTTCTCTCAACAGGAACACGATTTCATGTCCAAGAAGTTCTCCTTGCGCGCGGCCGCCTTGGTCGCGTCCCTGGTACTCGCCGGCTGCGCCAACCTCGGTGGCGGCTCCATCAGCACCGGTACGGCGGCGACTGCGGCAACCGGCGCCGCGGGCGGCGCCACCAGCGTGAACGCCAATCCGGCGCTGGAGCGTTGCGATACGCCGCTGGGTACGCTCGCCGTGGATGATGGCCGCGGCAAGGAGTGGTATGCGAGCTTTGGCGCCGCCACCAAGATCACGACCATCGAGCCGCTGATCCGCCTGGCGGTGCAGCAGTCGAACTGCTTCGTGATCACGTCCGTCGGCAACAACCGCACGGAAAGCAAGCTGTCGAACATCACCGACAAGCAGCGAAACTCGGGTGAATTCCGCGCCGGTTCGCGCCAGCAGAAAGGCCAGCGTGTGGCTGCCGACTACTACATGGAGCCGGCCATCATCATCGACAACGACTCCACGGGCCAGCTGGCGGCTGGCGTGGGCAGCCTGTTCGGCGGTGTTGGCGCACTCGTGGGCGGCGCCATGCAGAGCAAGGCTTCGGTCGTGACGCTGACCATGTTCGACATCCGTTCAGGTGTGCAACTTTCGATCTCGGAAGGCAACGCCACTGCTACGAACTTCGGCGCGGCAATGGGTGCGTTTGGCGGCGGTGCGGCGGGCGGCCTTGGCGGCTTCTCGCGCACGCCGGAAGGCAAGGCCACCGTGGCGGCCTTTATGGACGCCTACAACAACATGGTCGTCTCGCTGCGCAACTACAAGGCGCAGGAAGTGAAGGGCGGCCTGGGTCGCGGCGGCCAGCTCAAGGTCGGTTCGTAACGTCGATACCCATCGTCGGCACTGGCTGAAACAAAAAAGCCCACAACCTCCAGGGTTGTGGGCTTTTTCTATGGTCCGGGACCTCGGGAAGCGTCCCGAACGACTTAGACGTTGAACAGGAAGTTCATCACGTCGCCATCGTGCACCACGTATTCCTTGCCTTCGGCGCGCATCTTGCCGGCTTCCTTGGCACCATGCTCGCCCTTGAACGAGATGAAATCGTCGTACGCGATCGTCTGCGCGCGGATGAAGCCGCGTTCGAAGTCAGTGTGGATCACGCCCGCGGCCTTCGGGGCAGTGTCGCCCACATGGATGGTCCAGGCGCGCACTTCCTTCACGCCAGCGGTGAAGTATGTCTGCAGGCCGAGCAGCTTGAAGCCGGCGCGGATCACGCGGTCCAGGCCGGGCTCTTCCATGCCCAGGTCGGCCAGGAACTCAGCCTTGTCGGCGTCGTCCAGATCGGCGATCTCGGCCTCGATGGCGGCGCACACGGCAACCACCGGCGAACCGGTGGTCTTGGCGTACTCGCGTACGGCATCCAGGTGCGGGTTGTTCTCGAAACCGTCCTCACGCACGTTGGCCACGTACATGGTCGGCTTGGCGGTGATCAGGCAGAACGGGCGCAGGGCTTCCCATTCCTCCGGCGCCAGGTCCAGCGTGCGCACGGCCTTGGCCTGGTCCAGCACAGCCTGGGCCTTTTCGAGCACGGCCACCAGGCGCAGGGCTTCCTTGTCGCCGGCGCGGGCCGGCTTGATGTAGCGGGCCAGGGCCTTTTCCACGGTGGCCAGATCGGCCAGGGCCAGTTCGGTGTTGATGACTTCGATGTCCGACAACGGATCGACCTTGCCGGCCACGTGGATCACGTTGTCATCCTCGAAGCAGCGCACCACGTGGGTGATGGCGTCGGTTTCGCGGATGTTGGCCAGGAACTGGTTGCCCAGGCCTTCACCCTTCGACGCGCCAGCCACCAGACCGGCGATGTCGACGAACTCGACCGTCGCCGGCAGGATGCGCTCGGGCTTGACGATCTCGGCCAGCTTGGCCAGCCTCGGGTCCGGCACTTCCACGACACCCACGTTGGGTTCGATGGTGCAGAACGGATAGTTCTCGGCGGCGATGCCTGCCTTGGTCAGGGCGTTGAATAGCGTGGACTTGCCGACGTTGGGCAGGCCGACGATGCCGCATTTGAGGCTCATGGTAAACCTTTGAAGTCAATGGCTTACGACTGCCTGGCGCGCGGCTTGTCGCGCGGTTGGCGCCAGTCGATGACAGTCGGAAGTGAATTCGGGGAAGTGACGAGCAAGCACGGATCGCGGCGTTGGCTCACGGATCCTGCGCGTGCTTCATGCACGAAAGGGGCAATTGTAACCCTAGTAACCCTACTAGCCCTATCGGACGCCTTGATTAGAAAGGGGCTGGGACAGACGGCCGCAAATCGTCTTGACGGCAATGCCGGCTCCGTTCGGATGGGTGTGCCGGGCGGCAAGCGGCAAGACCGGTCCGTATGCGTGTCCGAACCGATCACGCGGATGGAGCCCCCGTCACGTCGCTATAATTCAGGGATGTCCGGACCTGCCGCATCGGTGTCACGCACCGTCACTTCTTCCATGTCCTCGAATTCCTCTTCCCGCTTCCAGGTCGCCGTGGTCGGCGGCGGCATTGTTGGCAAGGCCTGCGCGCTGCTGCTGGCGCAGCAGGGTATGCAGGTGGCGCTGGCGGCGCCCCGGCCCGTTGCCGAGGGGGCCCGCCGGGGGGACGATGACTGGGATGCCCGCATCTACGCGTTTTCCGCCAGTTCGCAGGCGCTGCTGGAGCGGCTGCGTGTCTGGGAGGCGCTGGACCCGGCCCGTGTGCAGCCCGTGCGCGATATGCGTGTGTTTGGCGATGAGAGCGCTGCTGAGACCGATCCCTCGCTCGATGGGGATCTGCATTTCTCGGCCTACGCCGCCGCCGTGCCGCAGCTCGCGTGGATCGTCGAATCTGGGCACGTCGAGCGTGTGCTCGACACGGCGCTGCGATTCCAGCACCAGGTGAAATGGTTCGACGACACGGCCACCGGGCTCGAGCGCGACGTCGACGGTGTGACGCTGACGCTGGCCAGCGGCGCGCAAGTTCGCGCCAATTTGCTGGTGGGGGCCGACGGCTCCCGGTCCTGGGTGCGCCAGCAATGTCATATCGGCACCACGCAGCGGCGGTATCGTCAGCTTGGCGTGGTGGCCAACTTCCAGTGCGAACTGCCGCACCAGGAAACTGCCTGGCAATGGTTCCTGGGCGCGCCGGAGAAGCTGATGGCCGACGAGGAGCCGGCCAACGGCGAAATCCTGGCGATGCTGCCGTTGCCGGGCAATCGGGTGTCGATGGTGTGGTCCGCCGATGAGGCACACGCCCACGACCTGCTCGCGTTGTCGCCCGAAGCGCTGGCCGCGACCGTGGCCCAGGTCGCCAGCGGCGCGGTGGGCGCCCGCTTTGGCGCGCTGCGCTGCATCACGCCGGCGCAGGGCTTCCCGCTGGTGTTGCAGCGCGCCGAGCAGTTCGTCCAGCCGCACGTGGCGCTGGTCGGCGATGCCGCGCACGTGGTCCATCCGCTCGCCGGGCAGGGCATGAACCTGGGTTTGCGCGATGTGGTGGAACTCGGGCGGGTGATGGCCGACAAAGAGTCGTTCCGTTCGGAAGGGGATTTGCGCCTGTTGCGCCGCTACGAGCGCGCGCGCGCTACCGATCTGCTGTCGCTGACCGCCGCCACGGACGGCCTGCACCGGTTGTTCTCGCTGCCCGGCTCGCCGGCGCGTGTGGTGCGCAATCTGGGGATGCGGGCGGTGGGCAGCCAGGGGCTGATCAAGCGGCTCCTGATCGGCCACGCGCTCGGGTGATGCAAGCCGGAAGCGGCGAATCCACAAACGAGCCACAAACGAGCCACAAACCAGCCCATTAACGATTTACCATTCACGAATAAGCCGACACACTGACCGGCGCATCGTTTTCCTGGAGTCACTATGTTCCAAATGTTCCGCCGCCGTTCCGCCCGCTTCGCCGCCATCGCGGCTCTGGCTAGCGGCGTGGGCGCCGCCGGCTATGCCCTGCACGCGCTGGCCGCGGACGAGCCGGGTACGGATCGCATCAAGGCGTCGATCCAGAAGATCCTGGGTAGCCGCGCCGAGGTCAAGAGCGTGACCAAGGCGCCGGTGCCAGGCCTGTACGAAGTCAACGTCAGCGGCCAGCTTGTCTACACCGACGCCACCGCTCGCTACATCATCAACGGCGAACTGATCGACACCAAGACCAACACGAACCTGACCGAGGAGCGTCTGGCCGAGTTGAACAAGATCAAGTGGTCGGATCTGCCGCTGTCGCGCGCCATCAAGTGGACCAAGGGTGACGGCAGCCGCACCGTGGCGGTGTTCTCGGACCCGAACTGCGGCTACTGCAAGAAGATCGAGCAGACCTTCCAGCAGATGGACAACATCACGGTCTACACCTTCCTCTATCCGGTGCTGTCGCCGGATTCCACGGTGAAGGCAAAGCAGGTGTGGTGCTCGGCCGATCGCACCAAGGTCTGGCGCGACTGGATGCTGAACCACGTGGCGCTCACGGGCAACGGATCCTGCAAGACGCCGGTGGATGAGAACCTCGAGCTTGGCCACAACCTGAACATCACGGGCACGCCAGCGGTGTTCTTCTCCGATGGCACGCGAATCCCTGGAGCCGCCGACGCGGCCACGCTGGAACGCAAGCTCGCCAGCCTGAAAAAATAAACCCGACGCCGGACCCCATCCGGCTGTATGAAGCGGCCGGTTGCTACCGGCCGCTTTGCATTTCCGCGCCCCGGATTGATTTCGAAAACGACGACGAAAACGGAGACACCATGACCTTCCAGGCCCTGTTGCTGACCCAGACCGATGGCACGACGCACGCGGAGATCGCGCGGGTCGATGAGAGCCAGTTGCCCGCCGACGGCAACGTGCTGGTCGAGGTCGACTACTCCACGATCAACTTCAAGGACGGACTGGCAATCACCGGCCGTTCGCCCGTGGTGCGCAAATGGCCGATGGTGGCCGGCATCGACGGCGCGGGCACCGTGCTGCAATCGGCCGACCCGCGCTGGAAGGCCGGCGACCGTGTGGTGCTGAACGGCTTTGGTGTCGGCGAGACGCATTGGGGCTGCCTGGCCCAGCGCGCGCGGCTCAAGGGCGAGTGGCTGGTCCGCCTGCCCGACGCGTTCACCACGCGCCAGGCCATGGCGATTGGCACGGCGGGTTATACGGCGATGCTGTCGGTGCTGGCGCTCGAGCGCGGTGGCGTGAATGGACCTGTGCGTCCCGGCGATGGCGATGTGCTCGTGACCGGCGCATCGGGCGGGGTGGGCTCGGTGGCGATAGCGGTGCTGTCGAAGCTCGGCTATCGCGTGACCGCATCGACGGGAAAGACGTCGGAGGCCGACTTCCTGCGCGCGCTGGGTGCGGCGGAGGTGATTGACCGCGCCGAACTCGGCACGCCGGGCAAGCCGCTGCAGAAGGAGCGCTGGGCAGCCGTGGTCGACTCCGTCGGCTCCTATACGCTCGTCAATGCCTGCGCCCAGGTGCGGTATGGCGGCGTGGTCACGGCATGTGGACTGGCGCAGGGCATGGATTTTCCGGCTTCGGTGGCGCCGTTCATCTTGCGTGGCGTGACGCTGGCCGGCATCGATAGCGTGATGGCGGCGATGCCGCTGCGCGAAACCGCGTGGAAGCGTCTGGCGCAGGATCTGGCGCCAGACCGGCTGCAGGCCATCACGCGCGAGATCCGGCTGGCGGAGGCCATCGACGCGGGACGCAAGATCGTCGAAGGCGGCATGCGCGGACGCGTGGTGGTCAACGTCAACGGCTGAAGGCGGCGGTTGCCGCGCACTGGCGTCCCGGGCCGGTCCGGGACGTGACGCTACAATCGTGACCATGACGCCGATCCGCTACGCCATCGCCCCGCTTCATCCGGAAGCCCACCTGTTCGCCGTCACCGTGACGGTGGATGTTCCCGATCCCGCTGGCCAGGTCTTCACGCTCCCTGCGTGGATTCCGGGCAGCTACATGATTCGCGACTTCGCCCGCAATATCGTCCGCATACGGGCCGATGCGGGCGACGTGGCGGTGCCGCTGACCAAGCTCGACAAGCAGAGCTGGCAGGCCGCGCCGCTGGCGGCGGATGCCGGGCCGCTCGTGGTCAGCTACGAGGTGTACGCGTGGGATTTGTCGGTGCGTGCCGCGCATCTCGATACCACGCATGGCTTCTTCAATGGCAGTTCGGTGTTCCTGCGTGTGGTCGGGCAGGACGATGGTCCGTGCCTGGTCGATATCCACGCGCCCGCGGGCGAAGCCTATGCCGACTGGCGCGTTGCTACGGCATTGCCCGAGGCGCGCGGCCCCGGTGGCGCGCGGCGCTACGGCTTCGGACGCTACCAGGCTGCCGACTACGATGAACTGATCGACCATCCGGTGGAGATGGGCACGTTCGCGCTGGCCAGCTTCCGCGCCTGCGGCGTGCAGCATGACGTGGTCTTTACGGGCAAGGTGCCGCAGCTTGACCTGCAGCGTGTCTGCCGCGACCTGAAGAAGATCTGCGAGGCGCAGATCAAGCTGTTCGAACCGCGCTCGGCCCGCGCGCCGATGCTCGACAGCAACCGCCGCTACGTGTTTATGACGATGGTCACGACCGACGGCTATGGCGGCCTGGAGCATCGCGCCAGCACGGCGCTGATGTGCGCGCGCAACGATCTGCCCGCGCGCGGCGACAGCGAGGCCAGCGAGGGGTATCGCACCTTCCTGGGCCTGTGCAGCCACGAGTATTTCCACACCTGGAACGTCAAGCGGATCAAGCCGGCGGCATTCGTGCCCTATCAGCTCGAGAGCGAGACCTACACGCCGCTGCTCTGGCTGTTCGAAGGCTTCACGAGCTACTACGACGATCTGGTTCTGGTTCGCACCGGGCTGGTGACCGACCAGCAGTACGTCGAGATGCTGGGCAAGACCTGGAACGGCGTGCTGCGCGGCAGCGGCCGCACCAAGCAGAGCGTGGCGGACAGCTCGTTCGATGCCTGGACCAAGTACTACCGCCAGGACGAGAACGCGCCGAACGCCATCGTCAGCTACTACACCAAGGGTTCGCTGGTGGCGCTGGCGCTGGACCTGACGATCCGCGAGAAGACGCGCGGCCGCAAGTCGCTCGACGACATCATGCGCGCGCTATGGCAGCGCTACGGGCGCGACTTCTACGCGCCGGGCGCCGCGCAGCGCGGCGTGACCGAGGCGGAGGTCTACGCGTTGTTCGATGACGTCACCGGTCTGAAGCTCGGCGCCCTGCTGCGCGCGCTGACCGAAGGCACGGGCGAGATCGGACTGGTGCCGCTGTTCCGCGCGTTCGGAGTCAAGGCGGAAGTCCAGAAACCGGACGGCACGGCCGCGCTCGGTATCAAGACCGCCAAGCAGGACGGCTGGGTGCGCGTGAGCCAGGTGCTCGACGGTGGGGCGGGGCAGAAGGCCGGGCTGTCGGCGGGCGACCTGCTGGCCGCCGTCGATGGGCTGCGCGTGGCGCCGGGTCAGCTTGAAAAGCTGCTCGGGCGCTACCGGGCAGGTGATCGCGTGGAGCTTCACGTGTTCCGGCGCGATGAACTGCAGGTGTTGCCGGTGACGCTGGCGCGCGAGCCGGCGGTGCAGTACAAGGTGTCGGTGGAAACGGGCAAGCATGTCGGGAGAGCGCGCTGGCTCGGCCAGTAACCTGCATGTCACCCTGCTGTCGTCGCCCTGGCGACGGCAGGGCTCCCCTTTGACCCGGCCGACCCGGCATTTGTAATCGCCCCCCCATGGAATACGCGCACGATCCCCGCACGTTCCTCTACTCGCACTACATCTACCGTGGCCTGCGCTCGGCCACGGGGGTCATCGGCATGACGCTGCTGGCCATGCAGTTCATGGACCTGCCCAGCGCGATGGTCGTCTCGATGGGCGCGCTGTGCACCAGCCTGATGGACCTGCCGAGCCCGCTGAACCACAAGTTCAACGAGATGCTGGCTAGCGTGCTGCTCTGCACGGCGGTGACCGTGGTGGTGGCGCTGGCCACGCCGTTTCCGCGCGTGATGCCGTTCGTGCTGGTGCTGGTCACGTTCCTGGCCGGCATGATGACGGTCTACGGCAACAAGACCATGCCGTTGCAGTTCTCGATGCTGTTCGTCATGACGCTGACGATCAACGAGGAATTCGTCGTGCGCACGGCCTTGTCCCACGCGGGACTGTTCGGCGTGGGCGCGCTGGGCTACTTGCTCTACGCGATCAGCGTGGCCTGGTTTATGGAGCGCCGCACGCGGCAGCAGATCCTGGCGGAGTCGCTCTACGAGATGGCGGCCTACCTCGACATCAAGGCGGGGTTCTACGACGCCGGCACCGACTACGACGAGCTGTTCAACCGGCTGGTGCGCCAGCAGATCGTGGTGGCCGAGCGCCAGCAGGCCGCGCGCGACATGGTGCTGCGCGGCAACAAGACACCGTTCGATGGGCTGCTGGTGCGGGTGCACCTGCGCATGCTGGAGCTCTACGAGTATCTGCTGTCGACCAATACCGACTATCCGCTGCTGCGGCAGACGTTCGGCGGCACGCCGGTGCTCGACGCGTTGCGCCGGCTTGTGCTCGGGCTCTGCAAGGACCTCGAGGAAATCGCCTACGACATCACGCGCGGGCGGCCGTCGTACAGCGCGTACGACTACGCGGCGGACCTGCGCGCGGTGGAAAACGAGATCGCCCAGCTGCGCCACCTCAATGTGTCGGCCTCGGCGATGACGGCACTGGTCGATACCTTCGACATGATTCGGGGCGCGGTCACGCTGATGGGGCAATTGCACGAGGCTTCGCGCACGCCGGTGGAGCCGGCGCAAGTGCTGCCTGGTTCTGACATGACACCGTTCCTGACGCGCCAGAAGTACGAACTGGGCGTGGTGCTCGACAGCCTGAATTGGCGCTCGCCGGCGTTCCGGTTCGCGGTGCGCATCACGCTGGCGGTGGGAACCGGGCTATTCCTGGGCGAGCATTTGCCGTACGCGTCGCACAGCTACTGGATCCTGCTGACCATCGTGGTGATCCTGAAGCCGAACTTCAGCATGACCAAGCAGCGCTACAACGATCGTCTGATCGGCACGCTGATCGGTTGCATCATCAGCGTCGGCATCCTGCACTGGATTCATGCGCCGCTAGTGCTGCTGGGTGTGCTCTATCTGGCGCTCGTGGCCAGCGCGGCGTTCTCCACGATCAAGTACCGCTACACCGCGATTGCCGCCTGTGTGCAGGTGCTGATCCAGATAAACCTGCTGATTCCGGGCAGCCAGACGGTGGTGGGCGAGCGGTTGGTCGATACCGTGATTGGCGGGATCATCGCGTCCGTGTTCAGCTTCGTGCTGCCGAGCTGGGAGTACCGCGCCATTCCGAAGCTGGTGGAAAACGTGCTTCAGGCCAACCGTCGCTATATTGCGGCTACGCGGGATCTGCTGCTGCGCAAGGCGCAGGACGACTTCGCATACCGCGTGCAGCGCAAGCAGTTCATGGATGCGCTGTCGGCGCTGATCTCGTCGTTCCAGCGCATGCTCGACGAGCCGCGCAGCCGGCAGCGCGCGGTGGATAACCTGAGCCGCTTTATCGTGCAGAACTACCTGGTGGCCGCGCATGTGGCCGCTGCCCGGATCCAGGTGCGGCAGCACTACGGCGAACTGGATGTGCCCGCAGCCGAGGCCTCGATCGAGCAGGCCACCGAGGCAGCCGTGCGGTCGTTGACGCTGGCCAGCGAGCGGCTGGCGGGCCAGGAACGGCATGGGGCGCGTGGCGCGGGATTCATCCGCACACCGACGGAGGCGGCGGTGGCCGGCGTGGGCATGGTCCATCAGAGCGCGCCGTCGTCGGCCACGGATACCACGGAGGACGATGCGAGCGAGCGCCGCGCGCGTATCGCGGACTCGGCGGACCGGCGCAAGGCCGAGGTGCTGGCGCAGGCCGCGGCGGCCGGCGAGATCGGTGCGGCCGAGCCGATTCAGCGATCGCAGGACCAGCGTGCCGAGTCCACCGCGAGTGCTTCCGGGCGTGCGGCCAATGCGGTGCTGGAGCGCCGCCTGCGTGCGCTGCGCGAGGACGCAGCGAAGATCGCGCTGCGTACCGGCGCGATCGGCCGGGCAATCCGGACGCCGTGGAAGGGGTGATCGAACGGAATCGCGACGGGTTCTCTCTCCTCTCCCATGTGGCGGGCGAGGAGAGACAGCCCGCGGCATTGACGCTGACCTAGACCTTCCCAGTCGCCCCGGCTTCCTCCACGTCGGGCAGCTTGAACACGCCACTGTTGAACGAGTAGCCGTAAACCTCGCCGTACCGGCCCCAGTCGATCGCGATCGTCAGCACGCGCTGGGCCTCATCCGGCTTCAGGAATGCCTGCATCTCGCGCAGGACGGTTTCCTCGCCAACCTCGCCGTCCTCGCTCTCTTCCAGCTCGCGCCGGATGTGAGCGGCCAGCGCAACGTGGCTCAGCAACTGCTTGCCGAACACGACCTTGCGTTCGGAGGGCTCGGTCTCGTAGTAGCTACGGCCGAGCGCCGTCGATGTGATGTCGCCGCGCTCGATGGTCGCCAGCCCCAGCAACTGCATGGCCTCGCAGGCCGGCAGCAGTTCGTCGTCGGTCAGCCCGGCTTCGTCGGCCAGGTGCGGCAGGTCGGCGCGGCCGAAGAACGGCGATTCGTGCAGCAGGTCGAGAATGGCCTCCATCTGGCTGATATCGGCTTCTGGCAGGCGGTAGCCGATCTGCTGCGCGGCAGCCATCGCAGGCACGCGCGGCCCCAGCGCGGCCGGCGAGGTCATCAGCGTGTAGACCTCGTCGATCAGCGCGCGCACCTGGGCGCTGTCGCGATTGCGTGGGCGCGCAAAGGGCACCCGCACCTCGGCGCGCACGCGCCCCGGGTCGCTCGACAGGATCACGATCCGGTCGGCCATCATCACCGCTTCCTCAATGTTGTGCGAGACGATCAGGATGCTCTTGATGTTGGCGCGGCCCGATTCCCACAGGTCGAGCATTTCATCGCGCAGCGTTTCGCCGGTCAGCACGTCGAGCGCCGAGAACGCCTCATCCATCAGCAGCAGGTCCGGCTGCGTCACCAGCGCCCGGGCTATGCCCACACGCTGCCGCATGCCGCCGGACAGTTCACGCGGCAACGCGCTGTTGAAGCCTGAGAGGCCGATCATGTCGATGGCCGCTTCGGCGCGCCGCACGCGTTCCGCCTTCGGCACGCCCTGTGCTTCCAGCCCAAGTTCCACGTTCTGCTGCACCGTCAGCCACGGGAATAGCGCGAACGACTGGAACACCATGGCGATGCCTTCGGCCGTGCCGACCAGCTTCTGGCCACGGAACCGCACCTCGCCACGGTCCGCGCCGACCAGGCCGGCCATGATCCGCAGCAGCGTCGATTTGCCGGAGCCGGACTTGCCCAGCATGGCGACGATCTCGCCTTCACGCAGCGTGAGGTTGACGCCTTCGAGCACGGCGCGATCGGTATGGTCGGCGGTGCGGAATACCTTGCCCACGCCATGCAGTTCGATGACGGATGGGGCCAGTCTGGATGGGTTGTCGTGCAGTGCCATCGTGCGAATGTCAGAGTCGGGTGCGCAACTGCGCGAGATCGTAGAGGCGGTTCCAGAGCAGCCGGTTGAAGCCGACCACGAACAGCGCCATCACGCCGATGCCGAGTGCGATGCGCGGGAAGTCGCCCCGCGCGGTCATTTCGGCGATGTAGCTGCCCAGGCCGGTGGCCACGAGCGTGCGATCGCCCCAGGTCACGTATTCCGAGACGATACTCGCATTCCAGGACCCGCCTGCGGCCGTGACCAGTCCGGTCAGCAGGCTCGGGAACACGGCGGGAATCAGGAAGCGGCGCCACATCAGCCAGCCCTTGAGCCCAAAGTTGCGCGCGGCCAGCCGCAGTTCGGTGGGAATGCCGGAAGCCCCGGCCACCACGTTGAACAGGATGTACCACTGGGTGCCGAAGATCATCAGCGGGCTGAGCCAGATCTCGGGATTGAGCCCGAACCTGACGATTGCCATCACGGCCAGCGGGAACATCAGGTTGGCCGGAAAGGCGGCCATGAACTGGGCGATCGGCTGGGCGATGCGCGCCACGGACGGGTTCAGGCCGATGCGGATGCCGATCGGCACCCAGATCAGCGCCGCCAGCGCGATCAGCACGATCACGCGCGTCATCGTCAGCACGCCAAGCCACAGCACGTGCGCGGCCTCGCCCCAGCCCACCTCGCTGTGCACGAAGTGCACTACGCGATAGAGCGCCGCCAGCGCGATGACGATGATCACCGTATCGCGCAGGCGCTCGAGCCAGGGGCTCCAGCGGGCTGGCGCGGCGGGCAGTACCACCATGTTGCGGTGGCGGGCGCTCCACGCCAGCGTGCGTCCGCCGAGGCTGGCGGTCCACTTGAGCAGTGCATGGACCCATGCGGAACGGCGCAGCAGGTCAAGCAGCCAGGACTGGGGCATGGTGTCCTGCGCCAGCGTTTCGAAGCGGAAGCGGTCGGCCCAGGCCACCAGCGGGCGGAACAGGAACTGGTCGTAGATCAGGATGCCGACCAGCATCGCCACGATGGCCCAGCCGATTGCCGGCAGGTTCTGCTGCTGGATCGCCAGCGCGATGTACGAGCCGATGCCGGGCAGGCGGATGTCGTGGCCGGATACCGAAATGGCTTCGGAAGCAACAACGAAAAACCAGCCGCCGGACATCGACATCATCATGTTCCACAGCAGGCCGGGCATGGCGTACGGCACTTCGAGCCGCCAGAAACGCTGCCAGGGCGAAAGCCGGAACATTGCCGCGGCTTCGATCAGATCGCCGGGGATGGTGCGGAACGACTGATACAGGCTGAAGGCCATGTTCCAGGCTTGCGACGTGAAGATCGCGAAGATCGCCGCGCATTCCACGCCGACCAGGCTGCCGGGGAACAGGGCGATGAAGCCGGTGACCGTGATCGACAGGAAACCGAGTACCGGGATCGACTGCAGGATGTCCAGCGCCGGCACCATCACTTTTTCGGCGGTGCGATTGCGCGACGCGATGGCCGCGAAGGCGAATGAGAACAGCAGCGACGCCGCCAGCGCCGCCAGCATCCGGATGCTGGTGCGCATCAGATAGTAGGGCAGGCTGGCGACGTCCAGCTGCACGGATAGCGCGTCGCCAGGCTGGTACGGCACGACCATCTGCTTGGCCGCAAAGGCCACGATGACGATGACCGCGAGGATGATCGGCAGCAGTGCGAAGTCGAACCGGTTTGGGGGCGCAGTCAGCAGAGGGCCGACGTAGCCGGGTGCGGGTTGGTTATCTTGCGTTGGTGGCATGGGCACGGCCCTTCGTTTCGGAACCGCCGTAGCCTCTCCATCGATCCCTCGCCCGCAAGCGGGGAGGGCGGCCAACACCGCGCAATTCCAACGCTGTCGGTTCGCGCCCCTTTCTCGCGGGCGGGAGAGGGGCTGGGGGAGAGGGCAAAGGCATCGTATGCTGATGACCTAACGCCCAAGCGGGCCAGGTAGTGTACCTAGAGACGCTATCAAAATGATTCTGGCGTTGTTGCGTGGCCTTGCCGTACTACTTGCACTGTCTGCGGCCACGCGTTTGGCCAGAGCTGTTTCGCTTCATTTTGATGGCGCCCCTCAGTATGGAAGCAAATCATGACAACCACGACGGAAACCTGGCAATTGTTCGCCCACGGCCGTGTGCAGGGTGTGGGCTATCGTGCCGCATGTGCGGACCGGGCGACATCGCTCGGTCTGGGTGGGTGGGTGCGCAACCGTGTCGACGGCAGGGTGGAGGTGCTGGCCAGCGGCCCGCGCGAGCGCCTGGAGGCGCTACGCGTGTGGATGGAGGCGGGGCCGCCCGCCGCGCAGGTGTCGAAGGTGGAAGTGGCTCAGGCGGCGCCGCAGCTGTTCGATCAATTCGACTGGCTGCCCACGGCCTGAGTGATCGCTTGAGCGGCGGCCTCCTGCTTGTCGGCCCGGTCGGCCCGGTCGGTCAGGTCGGTCAGGTCGGTCAGGTCGGTCAGGTCGCCTGCCAGTCGATACCGCCACGGCCGTGGCGTTCGAGCCAGTCGTTGGCCTGACGGAAATGGCCGCAGCCCAGGAAACCCCGGTGCGCTGACAGCGGTGACGGATGCGGCGCTTCCAGCACGCAATGCGTCTGGTCTTCGAGCAAGGCGCGCTTGGCCTGCGCGTGGCTGCCCCAGAGCAGGAACACCAGGTTCGGCCGCGATGCCGCCAGTGCGTGGATCACGCAGTCGGTCACAGCTTCCCAGCCGCGCTTCGCATGACTGGCGGCCTGTCCCTGCTCGACTGTCAGTACCGTATTCAGCAGCAGCACGCCCTGACGTGCCCAGCCTTCCAGATTGCCCGACGCACGCGTCGGCGCCACGCCGTATTCCGCGCCGATTTCCTTGAAAATGTTGCGCAGGCTCGGTGGCACCTTGACGCCCTCGGGCACGGAGAAGGCCAGCCCGTGTGCCTGCGGGATCTCCAGCCCATCCACGACGCCAGTGCCGTGGTACGGGTCCTGGCCAAGGATCACGACCTTGACCGCGTCCGGCGGCGTCAGGTGCAGGGCATGGAATACCGCGTGTGGAAACACCGGCTTGCCCGCCGCGCGTTCTTCGTCGACGAACGCGCACAGCGACGACCATTCGGCCTTGCCCACGCATGGCGCGAGCAAGGTTCGCCAGGCGGCGGGCAGGGCATCGGCCTGCTCCTGCAGGCTGACGGTCTGGGGTGTGGCGCTGGAAGTTTCCGGCGTGTCGGGCGCAAACAGGTCGGCTTGCATCAGGATGGGGTGGTGAGACGGTAGCCGCGCGCGGCCTTGCTGAGGTCCGAAGGGGTCAACGGGGCGATGTGGGCGAGGCGCAGGGCGAATGCGCGCAATGCGGCTTCGACATGGCGTTCGTCAGCCCCATCGCGCGGCAGCCATTCCAGTTCGAGTTCCTGGATGCGCTCGGTCCGCGACGTGCCGGGGGCGCTGATCGCACCGGTGTCGAGCGCGGCCTCGATGCGCTCGCCATCCTGTTCGACAATCCAGGTGCGGCGGGCGAAGTCGGTCCGGAATACCGGAGCGAGCCGGTCTGCCAGCGGCGTCAGCACGGCGCGGGCATCGTCGGGGAAGCACGACAAGTCGATGGCCTCGCCCGCGACTGGCGTTTCCCATTCGTGGCGGGCAGCCAGGCCGGCGGCGCTGTGGCCGGCGGTCTTCAGCGTTTGCAGCCACTGCTCGCCCTTCCTGCGCAGGCGCAGCGCCGCGCGGGCTTGCGCCAGATCCCGGGTGGGGGTGTCGAGGTAGACGTTCAGCAACGTCAACTCGCCACGTGGCTGCCCGTTGGCGTCGAGCCAGGCCGCCACCGCGGCAAGCGCGGCGTCGGGCACGGCCAGTTTCAGTTCGATCTCGATGCCCATGTGGGAATCACGAGAACAGGCGGGCCAGTTCCACGCCCGGCTCCGGCGCGCGCATGAACGCTTCGCCGACCAGGAAGGCATGGACGTCGGCGTCGCGCATCCGCTTGACGTCGTCGGGCCCGAGGATGCCCGATTCGGTTACCACGAGCCGGTCAGCCGGCATGCGCGGCAGCAGGTCCAGCGTGTTGTCCAGCGAGACCTCGAAGGTGCGCAGGTTGCGGTTGTTCACGCCCAGCAGCGGCGTCTTCAGTCGCAGCGCGCTATCGAGTTCCTCGCCGCCGTGGACTTCCACGAGCACATCCATGCCGAGTTCGTGCGCGCACGCTTCCAGCTCGGCCATCAGGCCGTGGTCGAGCGCGGAGACGATCAGCAGGATGCAGTCGGCGCCCCAGGTGCGGGCTTCGTAGACCTGGTACATATCGACCATGAAGTCCTTGCGCAGCGCCGGCAGCGGGCAGGCGCCACGCGCGCGCTTCAGGTACTCGGCATGACCCTGGAAGAAATTCACGTCGGTCAGCACGGACAGGCAGGCCGCGCCATGGGCGGCGTAGCTTTCGGCGATGGCCTCCGGCACGAAGTTTTCGCGCAGCACGCCCTTCGACGGCGAGGCCTTCTTGACCTCGGCGATCACGCCGGCGTTGCCGGCCGCGATCTTGTCGCGCAGTGCGCGCTCGAAGCCGCGCGGGGCCATGCCGGTTTCGTGGCGCAGGCTCTCGGCCTCGGCGCGCAGGCTCGGCAGGTCGCGCTTCTTGCGCGCGGCTGCCACCTCATCGGCCTTCACGGCCAGGATCTTTTCCAGGATGTCGGACTTGGCTGACATGGGGGCTCACTTGAATTGCTGGGTGGCGCGCACGAACTGGTCGAGCTTCTCGCGAGCGGCGCCACTGGCGATGGCTTCGCGCGCGCGGCGGATACCATCCTCGATCGAACTGGCCACATTGGCCGCGTAGAGCGCGGTGCCGGCGTTCAGCGACACGATTTCGCGCGGGGTGCCGGGCACATCGCCCAGCGCTTCCAGCAGCATTTCCTTCGACTCGACGGCGTCTGCCACCTTCAGCCCGCGGTTCGAGATCATCGACAGGCCGAAGTCTTCAGGATGGATCTCGTACTCGCGCACTTCGCCGTCCTTGAGTTCGCCCACCAGCGTTGCCGCGCCGAGCGATACCTCGTCCATGCCGTCCTTGCCATAGACCACGATCGCATGTTGCGCGCCCAGGCGCTGCATCACGCGCACCTGGATGCCGACCAGGTCCGGATGGAACACGCCCATCAGGATGTTCGGCGCATCGGCGGGATTGGTCAGGGGGCCGAGAATGTTGAAGATGGTGCGCACGCCCATTTCCTTGCGGATCGGCGCCACGTTCTTCATGGCCGGATGATGGGTCGGGGCGAACATGAAGCCGATGCCGGTCTGCTCGATGCACTGGCCTACCTGCTCCGGCGTCAGCATGATGTTCACGCCCAGCGCCTCGAGCACGTCGGCGCTGCCGGACTTCGACGACACGCCACGGTTGCCATGCTTGGCGATCTTCGCGCCAGCGGCAGCGGCGACGAACATCGACGCGGTGGAAATGTTGAACGTGTGCGAACCGTCGCCGCCGGTGCCGACGATATCCACGAAGTTCTCGCGGTCCTTGACGATCACGTGATTGGCGAACTCGCGCATCACCTGTGCCGCTGCGGAGATCTCGCCGATCGTCTCCTTCTTGACGCGCAGGCCGGTCAGGATGGCGGCGGCCATCACGGGGGACATCTGCCCCTGCATGATCTGCCGCATCAGGTGCAGCATTTCGTCGTGAAAGATCTCGCGGTGCTCGATGCAGCGCGTCAGTGCTTCCTGCGGCGTGATGGACATGGCGGATTCTTGGGCAGAGTGTGCGGCGAAAGCGGAAAAATCGGTGCGCCTCATCGTGGCGCCTTGATGAAGTTGGCCAGCAGCGCATGGCCGTGTTCGGACAGGATCGATTCCGGATGGAACTGCACACCCTCGACGGCCAGCGTCTTGTGGCGCACACCCATGATCTCGCCGTCCGGCGTCCAGGCGGTGACAGCCAGGCAATCGGGCAGCGTTTCGCGCTCGATGGCCAGCGAATGATAGCGCGTCACGTCGAAGTGTTTGGGCAGCCCGGCGAAGACGCCTTCCTGCGTGGTCTCGATCGTGCTGACCTTGCCGTGCATCACCTGCTTGGCGCGGATCACCTTGCCGCCGAACGCCTCGCCGATGGCCTGGTGGCCCAGGCACACGCCCAGCAGCGGAATCTTGCCCGCGAAGTGTTGCAGCACGGGCACCGAGATGCCGGCCTCGTGCGGGCTGCACGGCCCCGGCGACACGCAGATGTGGTCGGGCTTGAGCGCTTCGATTTCCTCGATCGTGATCTCGTCGTTGCGGAAGGTCCGCACGTCGGCGCCTAGTTCGCCGAAATACTGCACCAGGTTGTAGGTGAACGAGTCGTAGTTGTCGATCATCAGCAGCATGTTCGTTTCTCCTGTTCCTGGGCTCAGAGGTCGGCGTCCAGACCGTCCTGGACCTGTTCGGCGGCGCGGATCACGGCGCGTGCCTTCGCTTCGGTTTCCCTCCATTCGGCTTCGGGGTCCGAATCCGCCACGATGCCGGCCGCGGCCTGCACATAGAGATTGCCGTCCTTGATCACGCCGGTGCGGATGGCAATGGCCAGATCCATCTCGCCACCGAACGACAGGTAGCCCACGGCGCCGCCGTAGATGCCGCGCTTGCGCGGTTCCAGTTCATCGATGATTTCCATCGCGCGGACCTTCGGCGCGCCGGACAGTGTGCCGGCCGGGAACGTGGCGCGCAGCACGTCGAGGTTGCTGATGCCGTCGCGCAGCGTGCCTTCCACGGAACTGACAATGTGCTGCACGTGCGAGTACTTCTCGATCACCATCTTGTCGGTGACCTTGACCGAACCCGTTTCCGCGATGCGGCCGATGTCGTTACGGGCCAGGTCGATCAGCATCACGTGCTCGGCGATCTCCTTCGGATCGTTGAGCAGTTCCGTGGCCAGTTGGGCATCGCGCTCGGGGGTGCTGCCGCGTGGGCGGGTGCCGGCCAGCGGGCGGATCGTGACGATGCGGGCATTCTGCGTGTCGCCGTTGGCCTGGGTGCCGCCGACCTTGCGGGTCTCCTGACGCACCAGGATTTCAGGCGAGGCGCCCACCACCTGGAAATCGCCGAAGTTGTAGAAGTACATGTACGGCGACGGATTCAGCGAGCGCAGCGCGCGGTAGAGCGACAGCGGCGAGTCCCGATACGGCTTCATCAGGCGCTGGCCCACCTGCACCTGCATCATGTCGCCGGCCATGATGTATTCCTTGGCCTTGTGCACGGCGGCCAGGTAGTCGGGCTTGGCGAATTCGCGATAGACCTCGGTCAGCACGGAGGGGCTCGTCACCGGCACATCCACGGGCTGGCGCAGCTTCATGCGCAGTTCGCGCAGGCGCTGGCGGGCGCGGGAATAGGCTTCCGGCGTGGTCGGGTCGGCGTAGACGATCAGGTAGAGCTTGCCGGACAGGTTGTCGATGACCGCCAGTTCCTCGCACAGCAGCAACTGGATATCGGGCAGGCCGAGGTCGTCCGGCATCTGGGTGTCGGCCAGCTTCTTTTCGATATAGCGGACCGCGTCGTAGCCGAAGTAGCCGGCCAGACCGCCGCAGAAGCGCGGCAATCCGGGGCGCAGCGCCACCTTGAAGCGGCTTTCGAACTCGGCGATGAAATCGAGCGGGTTGCCTTCGTGTGTCTCCACGACCTTGCCGTCGGTGACCACTTCGGCACGGTGCCCGTAGGCGCGCAGCAGTGTGCGGGCATGCAGGCCGATGAACGAGTAGCGGCCGAAACGCTCGCCCCCGACCACCGATTCCAGCAGGAATGTGTTCACGCCACGCGTTTGCGACTGGGCCAGCTTCAGGTACAGCGACAGCGGGGTTTCCAGGTCGGCCAGCGCCTCGGCGATGATGGGAATGCGGTTGTATCCCTGGTCGGCCAGCGATTTGAATTCCAGTTCGGTCATGTCGATCCTCTTCTTGCGGCGCCCGCCACGATGGTCGGGTTCAGGCGGCGCCGCGTGTGTCGTCGGCAGGGGGAGGGCTGGAGAAGTTGCGGCAACCCGCCCCGGGAGCGGACCGTGTAGCACACGCGTTTGACGCACGCGCGCACACGGCCGAAGGCGTGGCGTGCGGCGCGTTCATGAGCTAACCGTAGCACACAGGCATCTGGGCTACGGCGCTGGCGGAAGGATCTGCCGGAGATGTCGGTCGACAGTGGATCTGGACCGGGCCGGCGGAGCTTGGGGGGGTGACTGCGGCGGACTTAAGAAGTCCCGGTGTATCCCCGCAAGCCCGTCAGGAAACTCGCGAACGCACTTTACGCCTGTTCAAAGGCGCGCCAGCGACGCCAGGGCCAAGCCTGCCGATCACTGCCAAGAAAGTTGCGTTTGCGGTTGAGGAACATTGAATGGTGTTCAGCCGGGTTTAGCGGTGTGTTGCCCGATGTGCGGCAAGAAGCGCAGCCACGCGGGCAATGTCGGGGACTATACCATCGGCGTCGACGTCTTGTACAGGATTGCCATGGTTGTAGCCATATGGCATCAAGAGCACTCCCATGCCCGCCGCACGAGCCGCCCGCGCATCATTTTCGGAGTCGCCGATGGCCAGCACGGCCTCCGGATCGACCCGGAATGCCTCGGCCACCTTGAGCAGTGGATACGGATCGGGTTTGCGCAGGGCGAACGCGTCGCCGCCGTAGACCAGATCGAAATACTGGGCCAGGCCGGTACGGGCCAGCAGCGGCTCGGTGAAGTTCCACGGCTTGTTGGTCACGCAGGCCATGCGCAGGCCCATCGCCTTGAGCGCCGTCAGGCCCTCGCGGACATTCGGGTAGACGTTCGAAAACTGGCCGTTGATCCGCACGTACTCGCGGTCGTACAGCGCGTAGGCATCAGCGAACAGCCCGTTCGCGTGCAGCGGCGAGAAACGCGCGTCCAGCACGCGGCGGATCAGGTTCTCCGACCCCTTGCCGACGAAGCTGACAATGTCCTCCTGGGACATCGGCTCGACCGGGCCCAGGTTGGGATGCTTGTGCGCCAGGGCCAGCAGCATCGCGTTGACGGCGGCGTGAAAATCGCCAGCGGTGTCGACCATGGTGCCATCGAGGTCGACGATCACCGCCCGGATGGCGTGCCAGTCCGTGCGGCGCAGTATTTCGAGACTCATGCGCGTGACTTCCCTGCCTGATTACTTGCCAACCGTGGCCAATTCGGCCCGCAGCGCGCCGATGACGCCCTTGTAGCCGCCGTCGGCGTCCGGCTTGCCGAATACGGCGGAGCCCGCCACGAACGTATCCGCGCCAGCCGCGGCGATCTCGGCGATGTTGTCCACCTTCACGCCACCGTCCACCTCCAGCAGGATCTGGCGGCCCGTGCGCGCGGTGTACGCGTCGATGCGCTGGCGCACGGCGCGCAGCTTGTTCAGCGTCTCGGGAATGAAAGACTGGCCGCCGAAGCCCGGGTTCACGGACATCAGCAGGATCACGTCCAGGCGGTCCATCACGTGGTCCAGGTAGTGCAGCGACGTGGCCGGGTTGAACACCAGGCCGGCCTGGCAGCCGTTGTCGCGGATCAGCGCGAGCGAGCGGTCGATATGGTCGCTGGCCTCGGGGTGGAATGTGATGATGTTGGCGCCGGCGCGGGCAAAGTCCGGGATGATGCGATCCACCGGACGTACCATCAGGTGCACGTCGATCGGGGCGGTGACGTGCGGGCGGATCGCCTCGCAGACCAGCGGCCCCACGGTCAGGTTGGGCACGTAGTGGTTGTCCATCACATCGAAATGGATCCAGTCCGCGCCGGCTTCGGTGACGCGGCGCACTTCCTCGCCCAGGCGGGCAAAGTCGGCGGACAGGATGGACGGGGCAATGCGGAAGGTGGGGCTGCTCATGATATTCGGGCGGGCTGAAGGCGGAATGGGCGGTATTTTACGCCGGTCGGGCCCCCGGAGTCGGGACGGACGCCTGGCCGGGCCGCTTGCCCCTGCCATGGCCTTGCCGCACAATGCGCAACACCCGGCCGCCGCGCGGCCTGCCGACCCTTCTTACCACGTCGATACATGAGCGAGTACGCATTTTCCGTGGCCGTGCGCACGCAGTACATGCCGGACCAATCGGACCCAGACCGTGGACGCTACGCGTTCGCCTACACCATCACGATCCACAACACCGGCGAAGTCGCCGCGCAGCTGATCTCGCGCCACTGGATCATCACTGACAGCGACAACTCGACGCAGGAAGTCTCTGGCCTGGGCGTGGTCGGCCATCAGCCACTGCTCAAGCCGGGCGAGCACTTCGAGTATTCGAGCTGGGCGACGATCTCCACCCCGGTGGGATCGATGAAGGGCGATTATTTCTGCGTGGCCGAGGACGGCCACCGTTTCGAGGTGCCGATTCCCGAATTCGCGCTGGTGCTGCCTCGAATGCTGCACTGAACCGCCGCGCGGCGGGAACTAGGCCTCGGGCGGCGTGTCTGCATCCGTCGAGGTCTGCTTGGCGCGGGACGGATGGTCCTCCGGCGCGCGCGTGGGGCGCGGATTCTTCTTGGCGGTGCTCATCGTCCAGACCACGATGAAGATCAGCAACAGCAGCGCCACGCCGGCTTCGGCGGCAAGTAGCAGGGTAGGGTGGTTTTCGAAGAACTGGCTCATCGCGAAGGGGTCAGTCGACGGATCGGGTTGAGATTGTAGGACATGCGCGGGGTTGTGGACTGTCTGACCGCCGGCCGTGTCCGCGAAGAATGGACAAGATGGCAAATCAGTATTCCCTGCGCGCGCCCCGCGCGTCGTCGAGCAACACTTCCTGGCGCGGCTGGCTTGCCCTGACGGGCGCTGCCGCGCTACTGGCCGGCTGCATGAGCGGTCCGCCCCCGCGTATCGAAGGTCCGGGCGGCGTCCCGGGCGGGAAGGCACCTGCGACCTCCTCCGCGGCAGGCCGGTTGCAACCGGCAAGCTGGACGGAAATCGGTGGCTGGAGTCAGGACGACGTGCGTGCCGCCTGGCCCGCGCTGCTGGCGAGCTGCCAGGCGCTGAAAAAGCGCGCCGACTGGAACCGCGTCTGCGCCGTTGGCCTGATGGTGGATGCCGGCGATCTCGTGGCGATGCGCACGTACTTCGAAACCAACTTCCTGCCATACCGCGTGGTCAACGTCGATGGGACGGACAACGGGTTGATTACCGGGTACTACGAGCCGATCCTGCACGGCTCCCGCACGCGTCAGGGTGCGTATCAGATCCCGCTTTATCGCCGGCCGCCGCAACTCGGCAAGGGCATGTTGCCGCCGCGCGCCGAGCTGTTGCAGAACCCCGCGATGCGTGGCAGCGAACTGGCCTGGGTGGATGATCCGGTCGAAGCCGCGTTCCTGCAGATCCAGGGCTCCGGCCGCATCCGCATGGCCGATGGCACGATGATGCGTGTCGGCTACGGCGGTACCAATGACCAGCCGTTCCGTTCATTCGGCAAATGGCTGCTCGACCGTGGCGAGATCACGCCGGCGCAGGCCACGATGCAGGGCATCAAGGCATGGGCGCGCGCCAACCCGGGACGCGTGGACGAAATGCTCAACGTCAATCCGCGCTTTGTGTTCTTCCGCGAATTGCCGCCGACCAACGAAGGACCGGTGGGCGCGCTGGGCGTGCCGCTTACGGCGGAACGCTCGATAGCAGTTGATCCCGCAACCATCCCGCTTGGCGTGCCGGTTTTCCTGTCGACCACACGGCCACTTTCCTCCGAGCCGATTCAACGTCTGATGTTCGCGCAGGACACGGGCTCCGCCATCAAGGGTGGCGTGCGCGCGGACTTCTTCTGGGGCGCAGGCGACGCCGCCGGCGAGACCGCCGGCCGCATGAAGCAGGGCGGCAGGATGTGGGTCCTGATGCCGCGCAGCTGACGTCATGTTACCGGCGGGCTACATACAGCAATGCCCGCCGTCCGAGTTAGTTCCCTGACACGGAGCAGGGTTATTCTCCTGCCCCGTTCCCCGCGTTGACTCGTGTCAATCGCGATACAGTTCTTCTTCCCCATGATTGGAACATCTGTCGCGCGCCGCGCTCCATGCACGGTGCCGCAGCACAGCATTCCCCACTCGCTAATGAAAAATCATGAAAGCGAAATCATGGATGTTCCCTGCACTGGCGGCCATGCCGCTTTTCTTCTGGAGTGCACACGGTAGTGCCCAGACGGCGCCGACTCAGAATCCCGAGCCGAAGCTGACTGCGGAAGAATTCAACCACGCCCGGCAGATCTATTTCGAACGGTGCGCAGGCTGCCATGGCGTGCTGCGCAAGGGCGCCACGGGCAAACCGCTGACACCCGACATCACGCGTGCCCGCGGCACCGAATACCTGAAGACGTTCATCAAGTACGGCAGCCCGGCTGGTATGCCCAACTGGGGCACCTCGGGCGATCTCACCGATCCCGAGGTCGATCTGATGGCGCGCTACATCCAGCTCGATCCTCCGACACCCCCGGAATTCTCGCTGGCCGACATCGAAAAATCGCGCAAGGACATCGTGCCCGTGGCCAAGCGGCCAACGCGCAAGATGAACAACTACAACCTGCAGAACCTGTTCTCGGTCACGCTGCGCGATTCCGGTGAGGTCGCGCTGATCGACGGCGACAGCAAGCAGATCATCAATATCGTCAAGACCGGCTACGCGGTGCACATCTCGCGCATGTCGGCGTCCGGGCGCTACCTGTACGTGATCGGCCGCGATGCGCGTCTGAACCTGATCGACCTGTGGCTGCCCAAGCCCGACAACGTCGCGGAAGTAAAGATCGGCCTCGAAGCGCGTTCGGTGGAAACCTCGAAGTACAAAGGCTACGAAGACAAGTACGCCGTGGCCGGCTCGTACTGGCCGCCGCAGTACGTGATCATGGAAGGTGACACGCTCAAGCCGCTGAAGGTAGTGTCCACACGCGGCATGACCGTCGACAACGAGTACCACCCCGAGCCGCGTGTCGCATCGATCGTTGCCAGCCATTTCCGTCCCGAGTTCGTCATCAACGCGAAGGAAACCGGCAAGATCCTGATGGTGGATTATTCGGATCTGAAGAACCTGAAGACCACCACGATCGATTCTGCCAAGTTCCTTCACGACGGTGGTTTCGACTCCACGGGTCGCTACTTCCTGGTGGCCGCGAACGCATCGAACAAGATCGCTGTCGTGGATACCAAGGAAGACAAGCTGGCCGCGCTGGTCGATGTCGGCAAGACCCCGCACCCGGGACGTGGCGCCAACTTCGAGCATCCGAAGTTCGGTCCGGTCTGGGCCACGAGCCATCTCGGCGACGAAACCATCAGCCTGATCGGCACCGACCCCATCAACCATAAGGCGCAGGCCTGGAAGGTGGTGGAAACGCTCAAGGGTCAGGGCGGTGGCTCGCTGTTCATCAAGACCAATCCGAAGTCGCACAACCTGTGGGTGGATACGCCGCTCAATCCCGACGCGAAGCTGAACCAGAGCGTGGCGGTGTTCGATACGCAGAAGCTGGAAGACGGCTACAAGGTGCTGCCGATCGCCGAATGGGCGAACCTGAAGGGCGAAGGCGCGAAGCGTGTGGTGCAGGCCGAGTACAACCAGGCCGGTGATGAAGTCTGGTTCTCGGTCTGGGGTACCAAGGATGGCGAGTCCGCGCTGGTGGTGGTCGATGACAAGACCCGCAAGCTCAAGGCCGTGATCAAGGACCCGCGTCTGATTACCCCGACGGGCAAGTTCAACGCGCACAACACACAACACGACGTCTATTGATCAGCGGAAGGAGAATTCGCATGCATCCGTCTACAGTTATCGCCGCCGTGGCACTTGCTGCCGCGCTGCCGGTTACCGCGCTTGCCAGCCAGGAACTTGCCACAAGCAAGAACTGCATGGCTTGCCACAGCGTCGACAAGAAGCTGGTCGGCCCCGCCTACAAGGACATCGCCGCGAAGTACAAGGGTGACAAGGCGGCTGCTGCGCAGCTTTCTCAAAGCATCCTGAAGGGAAGTAGCGGAAAGTGGGGCCCGATCCCGATGCCGCCCAATCAGGTCAGCGAGGCGGAAGCCAACACGTTGGCCAAGTGGGTGCTAAGCCTCTGATCCATGTTCCGACTCTCCCGCTTCATGGAGGCGCTGCGCGACGGGGGGTCGGTCCCCCCGCCGCGCCGTGCCAGTGGTCCCGTGGTGATCTGGAATCTGGTGCGGCGCTGCAATCTCAATTGCAAGCACTGTTATTCCACATCTGCCGATACGGATTTCAAGGGCGAGCTGTCGACCGGCGAAGTCATGGCCGTGCTCGACCAGCTCAAGGCAGCGCGCGTGCCCGCGCTGATCCTGTCCGGTGGCGAACCGCTGTTGCGGCCGGACCTGTACGAGATCGCCGCGCGTGCGCGCGAACTTGGATTTCATCTCTCCCTGTCGTCGAATGGTACGTTGCTCGACGCGGCACACGCTGCGCGGCTCGCTGCGGCAGGGTTCGACTATGTCGGCGTGAGCCTGGATGGCATCGAAGCCACACACGATCGCTTCCGCCGCATGAATGGCGCCTTTACCCAGGCGATAGCCGGGCTGCGCATCGCGCGCGACGCCGGCCTGCGCGTGGGTGTGCGCATGACGCTGACCGAGGCCAACGCGGCCGAGCTGCCTTCCGTGGTGGCCCTGGCCGAAGCCGAAGGCATCGACAAGTTCTATCTGTCCCACTTCAACTACGCCGGGCGAGGCCGCAGCCATCGCGACGACGACGCGCGCCACGCGGGTACACGCGCGGCGGTCGAGTGGTTGTTCGAGCATGTCTGGGCACGCGCGCAGCAGGGTAGCGCCGGGGACTTCGTCACGGGCAACAACGATGCCGATGGCGTGTTCCTGTTGTACTGGATTGCGCGCCAATGGCCCGAGCGCGTTGCAGACATGCGCGAGCGACTGGTCAACTGGGGCGGCAATGCCACGGGTGTCGGCGTGGCCAATATCGACAACCTCGGCAATGTCCACCCGGACACGATGTGGTGGCAACTCTCCCTTGGCAACGTGCGCGAGCGCCCGTTCGGCGAGATCTGGGCCGACCGCAGCCATCCGCTGATGCGTGGCCTGGCCGCCAGGCCGAGACCGTTGCAGGGCCGATGCGCGACCTGCCTGCATCGTGACATCTGCAACGGCAACACGCGCGCACGGGCCTACGCGGTCAGCGGCAATCCGTGGGCGCAGGACCCAGGCTGCTATCTCTCAGACGCGGAGATCAGTGCGCAGCCCAATCTGGAGACAATGACATGAAGCACGCGATTCTCTGGACGTGCATGTTTGCTTCATTCGCCGCCAGCGCGGAGACGACTATCGATCCCGCCAGCATCTACAGCAGTCACTGTGCGGCGTGCCATGGCGCCGATCGTCTGGGCGGCATGGGCCCGGCGCTGTTGCCGGAAAGCCTGGAGCGGCTGCGGCCCGACGACTTGCTCGACGTGCTGCGCAACGGTCGTCCGGCCACGCAGATGCAAGGCTTCTCCAAAGAACTCGGAGATGCCACGATCAAGCAGATGGCAACCTGGCTGCGCTCCGCACCCGCGGCCACGCCGCGCTGGGAGCAGGCGGACATCGAGGCATCGCGCATCGTCTATCACGCACCCGGCACGCTGCCGGACCGGCCCGTTTTCAGCGCAGATCCTTCCAACCTGTTTCTGGTCGTCGAGGCCGGGACGCATCACGTCAGCGTGCTCGACGGCGACAAACTCGAACCGATTCACCGATTCACCACCCGGTTCGCGCTGCACGGCGGGCCGAAGTTCAGCAGCGACGGACGCTATGTGTACATGGCGAGCCGCGATGGCTGGGTCAGCAAGTACGACCTCTGGAACCTGAAGCTCGTGGCCGAGATCCGCGCCGGCATGAATACGCGCAATCTAGCGGTCAGTGAAGATGGCGAGTGGGTGATGGTCGGCAATACGTTGCCCCAGACGCTGGTGCTGCTGCGCGCGTCGGACCTGTCGCTGCAGCGCATCTATCCGGTTACGGGCGCGGGTGGCAAGTCCTCGCGCGTTTCAGCCGTTTACGACGCCGCGCCGCGAGGGTCGTTCATCGTCGCGCTGCGCGATATTCCCGAGGTCTGGGAGATCCCATACACCGGCAAGAAGACGTTCGAGCCACGCGTGATCGAACTCACGGACGTGCTCGACGACTTCTTCTTCGATCAGCCGTATCGCCACATTCTTGGCGCCTCGCGCACGGCCACGGGTCAGGTGATCGATCTCGACGCGGGCCGGAAGGTGGCAGACCTCGCGCTGACCGGCATGCCACATCTTGGTAGCGGTATTACGTGGAAGCGCAACGGCCGCGAAGTCATGGCATCCCCGAACCTGAAGCAGGGCGCGATCAGCGTGATCGACATGCAGTCCTGGAAGACCGTGGCGACGATCCCGACCAATGGGCCGGGCTTCTTCCTGCGTAGCCACGAAGCCACGCCATACGCATGGGCCGACGCGATGATGAGTCCGAAGCGCGACACATTGCAGGTGATCGACAAGCAGACACTCGCCATCGTTGGCAGTGTCACGCCGTCTCCGGGACGCACCGCGGCGCACGTGGAGTTCACCCGTGATGGTCGATATGCGCTGGTCAGCCTGATGGAAGCCGATGGGGCGATCGTCGTCTACGACGCCAGGACGCTGAAGGAAGTCAAGCGACTGCCGATGGACAAGCCGATCGGCAAGTACAACGTATTCAACAAGACTACGCGCTCGTCTGGCACGAGCCATTGAGGAGTACCAACATGCAAACGACCGGAAAGGTCTGGCTGGTTGGGGTGGGCCCGGGCGATCCGGAACTCGCCACCATGAAGGCAGTCAGGGCGCTGCGTGAAGCAGATGTCTGGCTAGTGGACGATCTCGTGCCAGAGGCCATGCTGTGCTATGCGAACCCTGGGACGCAAATTATCTCCGTCGGCAAGCGTGGCGGCCGCTGTTCGGTGAGTCAGTCCAGCATTCACGAGCAGGCGCTCGAGCACGCGCTGGCCGGCCGGTGTGTGGCGCGTGTCAAGGGCGGCGACCCATTGTTGTTCGGTCGCGGCGGCGAGGAAGCCGAGTTCCTGCGTGGGCACGGCATCGAAGTGGAAATCGTCAACGGCATCAGCAGCGGCATGGCGGCTGCGCAGGCGCTTGGCATTGCGCTGACCCATCGTCAGCATTGCCACGGTGTGACCTTCGTTACCGCGCATACGCGTGACGATGGCGATCCCGACTGGGCCGCATTGGTCGGCAGCCGGACGACGCTCGTCATCTACATGGGGATGAGCCGTCTTGCCGCCATTCGCGACGCCTTGCTGCAAGCGGGTATGCGGTCGGAAATGCCGGTTGCGGTGGTGATGCATGCTAGCCGTGGGGATGAGAAGCGTTGGGTTGGCAGCCTGGCCACACTGACCGAGGCTGCGGATGCCGGGCTTGCCAGCCCGGCGGTCATTCTGGTTGGGGAAGTCGTCGACATCCCCAACCCTGGTTCATTGACGGACCAGCACGCCTTCGGCGACCTTGCCGCTGGGCTGTCGACCGAACAGCCCGAGCACGACCTGCAGCGAGAACGACAGCGCGCCCACCAGGAAGACCACGTCACCGAAGGTACGCACCCAGCGTAGCGTTTGCAGGAGTGGCTGCTGCATGAAGGCCTCGCTCCGTGCATACCACAGGCCTTCACTTGCACTGGCGATGAACTGGATGATACCCACCGGCAACAGGCTGGTGGCGATCATCAGAACCAGACCACCATTCATTCCCCAGAACGCAATCGACATCAGGCGCGGGTTCAGCGTGTAGTTGGGCCTGACATAGCGCAGTACCAGCAGCGTGAAGCCAAGCGCCAGGAAGCCGTAGACCCCGAACAGTGCAGCGTGTGCGTGCACGGCGGTGGTATTGAGACCTTGCACGAAGTACAGCGTGATCGGCGGGTTGATCATGAAGCCGAACACACCGGCGCCCAGCATGTTCCAGAACGCCACAGCGGTGAAGAACATCAGCGGCCAGCGCAGATTGGCCATCCAGGGCGCGCGTTCCTTCAGGCGCCAGTTTTCCCATGCCTCATGACCGAGCACGATCAGCGGCACGACTTCCAGCGCGCTGAAGCTCGCGCCGACGGCCATCACAGGCGTCGTGGTGCCAGCGAAGTAGAGATGGTGGAACGTACCAGGGATACCGCCGAGCATGAACAACGAGGCCGACGCGAGGCTGGCCGTCGTGGCCATCGGACGCGATACCAGGCCCAGCGTGGAGAAGATGAATGCCAGTGCGGTGGTGGCGAACACTTCGAAGAAGCCTTCCACCCACAGATGGACGACCCACCAGCGCCAGTATTCCATCACCGACAGGCTGGTGCGCTCGCCGTAGAACAGGCCGGCGCCGTAGAACAGGCCGATGGCCACCACCGACGACGTCAGCAGCGCCAGCAGGTTCTTGTCACCGCCGCGCGCGCGCAGGGCGGGGGCAATGCCTCGCATCATCAGCACGAGCCAGATCACGATGCCAGCGAACTTGCCGATCTGCCAGAGTCGACCCAGATCCACATACTCATAGCCTTGATGGCCGAGCCAGAAGTTCAGGTTGGGCGGCATTTTCTGCGCGATCGCCAGGTAGTTGCCGGCAAAGGAGCCGACCACCACGACCACGAGCGCCCAGAACAGGATGTCGACACCGAGCTTCTGATACTTCGGGTCCTTCCCGCCGTTGATCAGCGGAGCCAGGAACAGGCCGGCAGCCAGGAATCCGGTGGCGATCCAGAACAGCGCGCTCTGGATGTGCCAGGTGCGCGTCAGCGTGTACGGGAACCACTGCGAAACATCGATGCCGTAGAACTTCTGCCCTTCCACCGTGTAGTGCGCGGTGAAGCCGCCGATCAGCACCTGGAAGGCGAACAGCGCCACCACCAGGAACAGGTACTTGCCGAGCGCGCGTTGCGAAGGCGTCAGGGCGAAGGTGGTCAGCGGGTCGCGTGCCGGTGCGGCAGGCAGGGGTTCTTCCTTGCCACGCAGGAAGGCCCAGGCCCATACCAGCAGACCCACGCCGGCCAGCAGGATCACCACGCTCGCGATCGACCAGACGATGTTCTCCGCAGTGGGATGGTTGTCGATCAGCGGCTCGTGCGGCCAGTTGTTGGTGTAGGTGGCGGTGTGCCCTGGACGATCGGTGGAGGCTGCCCAGGCCGTCCAGAAGAAGAAGTTGGTCAGGCGAGCGCGTCGCTCCGCCGAAGGCAGCGGGTTTTCCTTCATCGCGAAGCTCTCCCGGCTCTTGTGCAGCTCGGGCGCATCGGAGAACAGGCGGCTGTAGTAATCGGCCGTCTTGGCAATCGCCTTCGCGCGGCGGTCGGACACGGTCAGCGCCTGGCTGGCAGGGTCGAACTGATTGCTGCGGTACTCGGACTTGAGCTGCGCGCGCAAGGCGGCCTGCGCGGGCGCGTCCAGCGCGGCGTAATCCTTGCCGTACTGGTCACGCGCGGCCAGGTCGAGCCATGCGGTCAGTTCGCGGTGCAGCCAGTCGGCCGTCCAGTCCGGCGCCTGGTAGGCGCCGTGGCCCCAGATGGAGCCAAGCTGCATACCACCGACGGACTGCCATGCGGTTTGACCGTCAAGGATCTCGTCACCGGTGAAAAGCGTGGCGCCGTCCGAGGTGATGACCTTGGCCGGAATGGGCGGCGCCTGCCGATAGACCTCGGCACCGTAGTAGCCGAGTAAGGAAAAGGTGACCGCCAGCACGGCGATCAACAAGAACCATAGTTTCTTGTAGGGGCCCACGATGAATTGCTCCTTCTTGATGTCGCAATGAATACCGCTTCATCTATGCGATTCGCGTGCCTGATAAGAGTCCTAAAAGATTCAACGGGTTGGCGTTGGGCGCGGTAATATTCACCGTGGCCGTTTAGGGTGTTTTTGACTATCTAGGGTTGTTTTGACCATGATCAGCGATGTGCTTCTTGCGGACCTTTGCGCCGACTTTCCCCAGGCCGTGCGTCTGCAGCGCCTGGTAGGGTGCTTGCGTTCGCATTTCCACTGCGGAGCGGTGGCGATCCTGCGCCTGGAAGAGGACCACCTGCGTCCGATCGCGGTGGATGGGCTGGTGCGCGATGCACTTGGACGGCGGTTCTCCGTGGGCCTTCATCCCCGGCTTGCGGCGATCCTGGCGCGGCGTGGCGTCACATGCTTCCACCATGACAGTGCGTTGCCCGATCCATACGACGGGTTGATCGACGAGCACGTGGGCGAGCCGCTGCCCGTCCACGACTGCATGGGCATCAGCCTCCAGAGCGAAGGCAAGCCGTGGGGCGTGGTGACGCTGGATGCCCTGGAAGTCGGGACGTTTACCGCGTCGGCCCAGGCGGAACTGGGCCAGCTGACGGCGCTGATCGAGGCATCGATCCGCACCTCGAGGCTGGAGGGCGAGATCCGCGCGCTACGCATGGGCCGCGCGGTGGGCGCCGCCGGGGAGACGGTGCGCGACGACGGCGAGGTCATCGGCGAAATCATCGGAGAGAGCGAGGCAATCGCGCAGCTCATGCACGAGATCGGCGTGGTGGCGGATTCTGAACTGCCGGTGCTGCTGCTCGGCGAGACCGGCGTTGGCAAGGAGTTGTTCGCGCACCGGCTGCACCGGCTGTCACGCCGCCGGGACCGCCCGCTGATTCACGTGAACTGCGCCGCACTGCCTGAATCCCTGGCCGAAAGCGAACTGTTCGGCCATGTGCGCGGCGCCTTCACGGGTGCGACGGGCGAGCGCCCTGGGCGCTTCGAGGCCGCCGACGGTGGCACGCTGTTCCTTGACGAGGTGGGGGAGCTGCCGCTGGCCATCCAGGCCAAGCTGCTCCGCACGCTGCAGAACGGCGAGATCCAGCGCCTGGGATCCGATCGGCCGCGCCGCGTAGACGTGCGCGTGATCGCGGCGACCAACCGCAACCTGCGCGAGCATGTGCGCGACGGCTCGTTCCGCGCCGACCTGTATCACCGGCTCTCGGTCTATCCCATTCCGATTCCGCCGCTGCGCGAACGCGGCAATGACGTGCTGCTGCTGGCGGGACGATTCCTGGAACTCAACCGGGCGCGGCTGGGCCTGCGCAGCCTGCGCCTGTCCGTCGCGGCGCAGGATGCGCTACGCCGATACACGTGGCCGGGCAACGTGCGCGAGCTGGAGCATGTGATCAGCCGGGCCGCGCTGAAGCTGCTCAGCCGGGGCGCCAGCCGCAAGGACATCATTACGCTCGACACCGATTTGCTGGATCTGGATGGGGTTGTCGCGCCAGCCGATGCCGCCGCCGATGCGGCGCCGTTTATGTCGGCGCCGGCCACCAGCTTGCGCGAGGCGGTGGAGGCCTGCCAGAGCCGGTGCATCGAGCAGGCCCTGGAGGCCCAGTGCGGGAATTGGGCCCAGGCCGCGCGGCAGCTTGGCATGGATGCCAGCAATCTGCACAAGCTGGCCCGCCGGCTCGGCGTCAAGCGCGACGAGCCGGGCGGCAGCAAGAGTGCGGCAAGAACGCGCTAGGACGCTCAGGCGCGGCAGTACCTTAGCGCGGACGAAGGTCGACGATGCGCCGGGCCTTGCCGACGGAGCGCTCGACACCGCCTTCGGCAAGGATCTCGATGCCCGCCGTCACGCCGATATAGGACTTGATGTCGTGCGCGAGCTGCGATTCGGCCTGCCGCGCGGTGGCCGGGTCTGCCCCATGCGCACACTCCACGCGCACGATCAGCGTATCGAGCGGGCCATCCTTGTTCAGCACGCATTGGTAGTGAGGCGCGAGTTCCGCATGTTTGAGGATCAATTCCTCGATCTGCGACGGGAATACGTTCACGCCACGCACGATCATCATGTCGTCGGTGCGGCCGGTGATCTTCTCCATCCGGCGGAATGCGGCACGCGCGCTGCCCGGCATCAGGCGCGTAAGGTCGCGGGTGCGATAGCGGATGACCGGCATCGCTTCCTTCGTCAGCGAGGTGAAGACTAGTTCGCCGAACTCGCCGTCCGGCAGGACTTCGCCCGTATCGGGGTCGATGATCTCGGGGTAGAAGTGATCTTCCCAGATCGTCGGGCCGTCCTTGGTCTCGGCACATTCATTGGCGACGCCCGGGCCCATCACTTCGGACAAGCCATAGATATCGACCGCCGAGATGCCCATCCGCTTCTCGATCGCCAGACGCATTTCGGGCGTCCACGGCTCCGCGCCAAATATGCCGATCTTCAACGATGTGGAGGCCGGGTCGACACCTTGGCGCTCAAGCTCGTCGGCGATCGCCAGCATGTAGCTCGGCGTCACCATGATGACCTCGGGCTTGAAGTCCTGGATCAGTTGCACCTGCCGCTCGGTTTGGCCACCGCCAAAGGGAATGGCAGTGAGGCCTGCCTTCTCCACGCCGTAATGCGCGCCGAGTCCACCGGTGAACAGGCCATAGCCGTAGCTGATGTGCACCTTGTCGCCGCGCCGGGCGCCTGAGGCGCGGATCGAACGTGCCATGACCGTGGCCCAGGTGTCGATGTCGCCAAGGGTGTAGCCCACCACCGTGGGTTTGCCGGTGGTGCCCGACGAGGCATGGATGCGCGCGATCTTGTCCTGCGGCACCGCGAACATGCCGAACGGGTAGTTGTCGCGCAGGTCCTTCTTGGTCGTGAACGGAAAGCGGGCCAGATCGGCCAGCGATCGCACTTGGTCGGGATGCACGCCAGCCTCGTCGAACTTGCGCCGGTACACCGGCGAATGATCATAGGCGTGGCGGAGGGACCATCTCAGACGATCGAGCTGCAGGGCCTGGAGCTCCTGTCGGCTGGCGGTCTCGATCGGCTCCAGGGGCAGATCGGTCAGGCGCGTAATCATGAATGTCTCCGTTTTCGGATCGGTGGCGCTACGTTGGCGCTGGCTTCTGCTTGTTTCCTGCGGTCTTGCTGCGTGGCTGTCTTTCCGCGCGTGTCAGGACTCCGCGGGTGGCACCACATGCCCCTTGATCTGGGCCGACTTGCCACGGAACATCGCCACGGGTTCGCCGGCGCGGTTGGTCACGCGGATGTCGTAGATGCCATGGCGGCCGGACAGGACCTGCTCGACTGCTTCGGCTGTCAGTACATCGCCGCCATGCACTGGGCGCAGGAATTCGATCGAGCAGCCCGACGCCACCGTATTGATGTTGTGGCTGTTGCAGGCGAATGCGAACGTCGAATCGGCCAGAGTGAACATCAGTCCACCATGGCAGATGCCATGGCCGTTCAGGAACTCGGGGCGGATCGGCATCGATATGCGGGCATAGCCGGGGCGGACCGCTTCCAGGACCATGCCGAGCCAGCGGCTGCAGGCATCGGACTCGTACATGGCGTGGGCGGCCGCTTCGGCAAGCGCTTGAGGATCTTGCGTCAAGCGGGTCTCCTTTGGCGTTGGCGGGAATGCTGTCAGGCGCCGGTGAATCGGGGCGCGCGTTTTTCGAGGAAGGCGTTCACGCCCTCGTTGTAGTCGTGCGATTGGCCAAGCTCGCGCTGCAGGTCGCGCTCCAGATCGAGTTGGGCGTCGTAGGTGTTGGTCGCGCTGGCGTGTATGGCTTGCTTGATCGCCGCCAGGGCGCGCGTGGGCTGCGCGGACAGATGCGTGGCCAGCGCCATGGCCTGCTCGGCCAGCAGTGGGTCGTCCATCACTTCCCAGACCAGACCCCATTTCTCGGCCTCTTCGGCGCTGAGCTTGTCGCCCGTCATGGCCAGGCCAAGCGCGCGGGCCATGCCTACCCGCTTGGGCAGCAGCCACGTGCCGCCCGAGTCGGGCAACAGTCCGATCTTCACGAAGGCTTGGATGAAGCTGGCCGACCGGGCCGCGAGCACGATGTCGCAGGCGAAGGCCAGGTTCGCCCCCGCGCCCGCTGCCGTGCCGTTTACGGCGGCGATGACCGGCAGGGGCAGTGCTTGCAGGCGTCGCACGAGCGGGTTGAACCACGCATTGATGAGTTCGCCAAGGTCGGTGGCATGGCCGGGGGTGAAATCGAGGTCGGCCAGATCCTGCCCGGCGCAGAAGCCACGCCCCGAACCGGTCAGCAATAGCGCGCGGGCACCGCCTGTCTCGACATGGTCGAGCGCGGTGACCAGTGCCCGATGCATGTCGCGTGTGAAGCTGTTGAGCTTGTCGGGGCGGTTGAGCGTGACGACGGCCACATCACCCTGCCAGTGCAGCAGGATCGGGCCGGAATCGAGGCTTGCGCGCGCAGTTGCCTGCGCTTGGGATGGGGGCATGGTTGTCTCCTGCGCCATATTGTTCTCCTGGTTGGTAGTGGATCTGATGCCACGATGCGATGCACGGCCATTGTAGTGAGGACGCGATCGCTTTAAATTAACCGACCAGTCGGTCGGCAAATAGTAGACGGGATGGTGGCAGGGCGCAAGAGGCTGGTGTGCTTGACCAGCTGGGCGCAAGCACGCCAGTATCGTCCCCGCTGACACTCGACAAATAGAACCCAACCGCATTGCAAGGAGCAGACATGTCGTACGAGAACATCCTGGTGGAGACGCGAGGCCGCGTTGGTCTGGTGACGCTGAACCGGCCCAAAGCGCTCAACGCGCTCAATGACGCGCTGATGGACGAACTGGGTGCGGCGCTGACGGCATTCGACCAGGACGAGGCAATCGGCTGCATCGTCATCACGGGGAGCGAGCGCGCCTTCGCCGCAGGGGCGGATATCAGCATGATGGCGAAGTACTCCTATATGGATGTCTACAAGGGCGACTACATCACCCGTAACTGGGAGACGATCCGGCGCATCCGCAAACCGGTGATCGCCGCCGTGGCCGGCTATGCGCTGGGCGGTGGTTGCGAGCTGGCGATGATGTGCGACATTGTGATTGCCGCCGACAGCGCGAAGTTCGGCCAGCCGGAGGTGAAGCTCGGCACGATGCCCGGCGCCGGCGGCACGCAACGACTGCCGCGTGCCGTCTCCAAGGCCAAGGCGATGGACATGTGCCTGACCGCGCGCATGATGGATGTAACCGAGGCCGAGCGCGCCGGGCTGGTTTCCCGGATCGTCCCGGCGGACAAGCTGGTGGACGAAGCCGTGGCCGCGGCCGAGACCATCGCCGGTTACTCGCTGCCGGTTGTCATGATGATCAAGGAGTCGGTGAACGCTGCCTATGAGACGACTCTGAATGAAGGGGTTCACTTTGAGCGCCGACTGTTCCACTCGACCTTCGCCACCGAGGACCAGAAGGAGGGCATGGCAGCGTTTGTGGAGAAACGGGCACCCAATTTCCAGAATCGGTGACCGTGGACTAGGGAATACCCGAGGATAATCAAGGGTTATTAAATGGGCCGGAAAGTTATTTCCGGCCCATTTTTTCTTTACGATCAATGACTTGCCGAGTGCAGGCCGAATTCTTGATCACGGTAACGTGACATTGGTGTTGCAAAGCCCGGTGAACCGGCCTAATATTCGCCCCCTCGCAACACGAAACGCACTGCAAACGCAGCAGCGACAAGGGTTGTGGGGCGGCAGTGGGTTGGAGTTGCGAAGGGATGCAGCGCTGAC
>NZ_DDCI01000030.1:0-139693 GCF_002335265.1 Cupriavidus sp. UBA2010 | reverse complement strand
CGTGGAACAGGGGCAAGGTCATTTACCGACGGCTCGCGTATTGGGCCGCGTGATGTGTTCACCGATGGCGCACGCGGAATTTGACGCAAGCCGTCCCTGAAACTCAGACCGACCTCTGTGGGGGAGCCAGGCACCCGTCAGTTGCTTGGCTCTTGGTGCTCTTTCGCTTTATCCCGATGGCGAAAGCTTCCGAAGCTTGCCCTCCCCGGAGGGCAAGCTTTTTTTCCCTCCATCGGCGTCAATCCGGTGCCGTTCATGATGCGGTGGCGCGTGCTACAACTTCCCATCGCCTCGTGTATTGCTAAGCGGCAGAACCGACGCCAATGACGATGAAAAAGGCCCCGCATTGTGCGGGGCCTGTAGTTCACCGGTTCAGCAACGTTCAGCCACCTGTGAAGAGGTCGCTTCTATCAATATAGACGCGCACGCCAGCGCTACCCGGCAGATCCGGCATCAACAAGCCAAGGTCCACACTCGTATCCCTGACCATCTGGGCGAAGGTCCATGCGACGATCTTCTCGCCGGCCCGAAACGCCACCGTCTCGCCAGAGTCCACGTTGACATACCGCATCCCTGGCTTCACGTCGATAATGCGACTGGCCTGAGATTGGCCGGCTGGATCGCCATACAAGGTCGCGTGACGCTTCGCCATCGCCTGCGCCGTCGCCGTCGACGCAGGCACGCCCGGTTTCAACCCGGTCATTTCCAAAGCATACGAAGCCGACATCCCACCCAACAGCAACGCCGCAAACAGCAAGGCGTGTTTCTTCGTTTTCATAGTCATCTCCTTTCTAGAGACTTCGTTGATCTATGAAAACGAGTGTATAAATTGTACGCATGCTGCAGCCTTGCCCGGCGATTACAAATAGGCAATCGGGCTCATTGCACCACTCTACCCAACGACTGGTCGGTCCTGACTCGGCCTACCCACCGAAACCCGCGCTGAGGCTTCAGCACCGTTGAGCGGGAAGCGCAATGTAAAGCGTGTCTTCCCATCCAAGCCGCTCACGGCTGACGCGTCGCCGCCATGGAGCTCCATGATCGACAGGACGATGGCCAGGCCCAGCCCCGTGGACTGTGACGAGTTGGATCTCGCCCTATCCCCACGGAAGAACCGATCAAAGATGAGGGAAAGTTCCCGCTCCGGGATTGGGTCTCCAACGTTCGTGATGTCGATGCAACAATGTGCCGCTTCGCGGCGCACCACCAGATCTATCATCGAATTCGGCCACGCATGACGGACCGCATTTGACAGAACATTGTTGATCGCACGCTGGAACAGAATGGCATCAGCGACCAGGGTGGCATCCCCGCTTACCCTGATTACGACGCTTCGCTCCTCTGCAAGCACCGAAAAGTAGGCGGACAACTTGCGAAGTTCTGCATTCAACTGGAGTTCCGTCAACTCGAGCGCCACATTGGCACTGTCAGCTCGCGCGAGGAACAACATCGCATCGATCATCCTCGCAAGTCGCTGGTATTCGACCAGGCTTTCCTCCACCAAGGCGACATACTCGGGCCCGGTGCGGTCTCGTGACAAGGCGACCTCGGCATGTCCAATGAGGTTGTTAAGCGGCGTGCGCAAATCATGGGCAAGATCGGCGGAGAACCGCGACAGCTTCTGATAACCATCCTCGAGGCGTTGCAGCATCGCATTGAACGCAGAGGCGATATCACGCACTTCGGTGGGCTTGGGTGGCATGTCCACCCGGTAGCTCAGCCGTTCCACACTGATCCGGTTGATCTGCTTGATAAGTACGTGCGCCGGCTCCAGCTCACGGCGCGTAATGGCCGCCCCCACCAGGGCCGTCAATATCACACCGACGGTGGTACCAAGCACGAGCGTCGTCCGGAATCGCGCAGTCACCTGCTTCCTGTCCTCGCCAGACTTCGCCACGAACACCGTCGCCCGCGTACCGTCTCGCCCCAACACCGCATCGGCGGACTGGAACATGAGCGATGACTTTCCCGTGACCGCCGCTTGGTCAGTGCCTTCCAGCAATGCATCGTTGCCCGTGCGAAACAAAAGCCGGCCATCCAGCGCCGTGACGCGAACGATGAGGTCCGAGTAACCTCGCACCAGATCATCGAAGCGATGCTGCGCCGCCGGGACGCCCTGCACCCCGTCCACCTCGCGCAAGAAATGCTCGACCTGTTCGAGTTTTCCCTTTACAACCTCATCGTCTCTGGCCTCGAGTTGCGCGGCGAGCGAGTAGTAAGCAAAGGCGCCCATGCTGGCCAGCGCGATAGACAGTACCAATGCAAAGAAGAGCCCAAGCCGCCTCGTCAGTGACAGCGGGGTTATCGAAGTCCCGGGCCTCATTCCGTCACCGGCCGCGCTCTGGGTCGAGGACATAGCCCATTCCCCGTACGGTATGGATCAGCTTTTGATCGAAGGGATCATCCACCTTGGATCTCAGGCGCCGGATCGCGACGTCAACGACATTGGTATCCGTGTCGAAGTTGACGTCCCAGACCTGGGACGCGATCGTGGTTCGCGACAGCACCTCCCCTCTCCGGCGCATGAGCAGGTGCAACAGCGAGAACTCCTGATTCGTCAATTCAATGCGGGTAGTTCCCCGGAATACCCGCCTTCCAAGCACGTCGATGTCCAGATCGGCAATGCGCAATCGCTCGGACTCCTTCGAGGTGCTTTGGCGCAAGCAACGCCGGATACGGGCAAGGAGCTCGGCAAAGGCGAAGGGCTTGACCAGGTAATCGTCTGCCCCCAACTCGAAGCCTCTGACACGATCCGCCACATCATCCAGCGCCGTCAGAAACAGTACGGGTGTCTCGGACTTGGATCGAATGGACTTGATGACCGTCCACCCGTCCATACCTGGCAGCATGACGTCCAGGATGATGACGTCGTAGTCGGTCTCTTCCGCCATGTGGAGCCCATCGCCACCATTGTTCGCGATGTCGACCACGAAACCCGACTCCGACAATCCCTTCTGCAAATACTCCGCAGTACGCGGTTCGTCTTCTACAACAAGTACCCGCACCTTAGTTTCCTCCTGCAGCAAGCGACTTCGATCCGACCAGTGCTGGCGATGCATTGAAATGCTGAGCTGCATCCGCTTGTTCGCATGGTGCCAGTTCGAACTGAATGGTCACGTGCGTGATATCGAATTTGTCAGCCAGCATCTGCTTCAATTCCGGTAGCACTTCCATTTCCGGGTTGACGGCCGTGTCATTCACGACATGAACCGTCAAGCTCGCCTTGCCGCTGGTAAGTGCCCAGATGTGGAGGTCATGGAAGCTTTTTACCCCGGGCGTCGCCAGAATTTGCTTCTCAACCTCTGCCAGATCCACGTCATCGGGTACGCCTTCGAGCAGCACATTCAGGCTCGACTTCAGCAGGATCCACGTGCGAGGCAGTACCCAGAGGCCGATCAGCACCGCAATGGCGGAGTCGACCCACGCCCAGCCCGTGAAGCGGATGATGATCGCACCGGCGATGACGCCAACCGACCCGAGCAGATCGCTCCAGACTTCCAGATAAGCACCCTTCACGTTCAGGCTGCTGCTTTGCCCGGAGGACAGCATGCGCATGCTGATGAGATTGATGATCAGGCCCAGCACAGCCACGACGAACATGCCGGTTGACTCAATCTGAGGTGGCGATTTCAGCCGCAGGTAGGCTTCGTACAGGATGTAGATAGCCACACCGAACAGCAGCAATGCGTTAAAGGCCGCGGCAAGAATCTCAAAACGGTAGTAGCCAAATGTCCGCTTCTTGTCCGCGGGTCGCTTGGCGATCGCAATAGCAGCCAGTGCGATGGCCAGTGCGACGGTGTCCGTGAGCATGTGCGCGGCGTCGGAGATCAACGCCAGGCTCTTCGTCATGACACCACCGACCACTTCGGCAATCAGGAACGTACCGGTCAGCGCAAGGGCGATCTTGAGCGATCGCTCGTTGCCACCGGGATGGTCGTGTGAGTGACCTGCGCCCATAGAAACTCCTATAAAAATTGGGCGGTACGATGACCGCCCAAGGATTTACGTCATGCAGGCTGGCGGCCTTGATCCGGTTGATGCGTCTGAGTGACTGGCTCGCGAGTATCTTCCGCGTCCTCATCCTTGCGGTGAGCAAGTCGATAGAGCACCGGCAACACCAGTAGGGTCAGCGCCGTGGACGACAAGATGCCACCGATTACCACCGTTGCGAGGGGACGTTGCACCTCAGCGCCCGTACCGGTGGCGATGGCCATCGGCACGAAACCCAGGGATGCCACCAGGGCCGTCATCAGCACCGGACGCAGTCGCGTCAGGGCGCCAACTCGGACCGCGCTGTCGAGGGAATGCCCTTCTTCGCGCAGCGATCGGATAAACGACAGCATCACCAGACCATTGAGCACCGCCACCCCGCACAGCGCGATGAAGCCCACCGCTGCAGTAATGGACATCGGAATGCCGCGTATCCACAGGGCAAGAATCCCGCCAGTCAGCGCAAAGGGAATGCCCGTGAAGACTAGCAAGCCATCCTTGATGTTGTTGAACATCGCAAACAACAGTACGAAGACCAGCAACAGCGCCACCGGCACTACCACCTGCAGGCGGGTGGTGGCGGACTGCAGTTGCTCAAAGGTGCCACCCCATGTCATCCAGTAGCCAGCCGGGATCTTGACCTGGCTTTGGATAGCCGCTTCCGCCTCGGGCACGAATGAACCAATATCACGTCCACGAACGTTGGCACTGATCACGATGCGGCGCTTGCCGTTCTCGCGCGAGATCTGGTTCGGGCCGGGCGCCATTTCCAGCGTCGCCACCTCGCTCAATGGGATAAACGTCGTTCTCGCGTCCACTCCTTTTGGCAACGGAATCGGCAATCGGCGCAGAGCCTCGACCTCGCCGCGCACAGCTTCGGGCAGGCGGACCACGATATCGAAACGACGATCGCCCTGGAAGAAGGTTCCGGAATCACGGCCTCCGACGCCCGTTGCCACCGCGTCTTGCACGTCGCTCATGTTAAGCCCGTATCGCGCCGCCTTCTCCCGATCGATCTTGACCGTCAGCATCGGCAAGCCGGTGGTCTGTTCTACCTTCACCTCCTGCGCGCCGGGGATGCCCTGCAGCACGGCCGATACCTTCTTCGCCGTCTCGCTGAGCACGTTGTTGTCATCGCCGAAGATCTTGACTGCGACGTCCGAGCGGACCCCGGAGATCAGCTCGTTGAACCGCAGCTGGATCGGTTGGGAGAACTCGTAGTTGTTCCCGGGGATCTTGCCGGCTTCCTCCTGGATGGCGGACAGCAGTTCGGCATGTGTTTTCTTCGGCTCTGGCCAATCCTTCTCAGGCTTGAGCATGATGTAGCCATCCGAAATATTCGGCGGCATCGGATCGGATGCAATCTCCGCCGTACCTGTCCGCGCAAACACGCGCTCGATTTCGGGGAATTTTGCCTTGAGGGTCGTCTCGATCGTCTTCTGCATCTCCACGGACTGCGACAGGCTCGTGCCAGGAATGCGCAGCGCCTGGATGGCAATGTCGCCTTCGTTCAGATTGGGGATGAACTCGCTGCCCAGGCGGGCCGCAATGGCCACGCACAGAACAATTGACACCGCGGCAAACGTCAATACAACGGCCGTGTTCGCGAGCGACTTTTCCAGCAGCGGCTCGTAGCGACGCTTCGCCCAGAGCATGAGACGATTTTCTTTCTCGGCCACCCGTTCGCCGATGAACAAGGCGACCGCAGCCGGAACGAACGTCACGGACAGAATCATCGCGCCCAGCAGCGCCAGGACGACCGTGAACGCCATCGGGTGGAACATCTTGCCTTCCACCCCCGTCAGCGCAAAGATCGGCAGGTAGACGATCATAATGATGAGCTGACCGAAGATCAGTGGGCGACGCGCCTCCTTCGCTGCGGCAAACACCTCATGGAACCGCTCGGAGCGCGTCAATGGCCGGCCATGGTGTTCCTGCGCATGCGCCAGTCGCCTCACACAGTTTTCGACAATCACCACCGCGCCATCGATGATGATGCCGAAGTCGAGCGCGCCCAAGCTCATCAGGTTCGCACTGATCTTGTAGTTCACCATCCCCGTGAAGGTGAACAACATCGCCAGCGGAATGATCGTCGCGGTAATCAGCGCCGCGCGGATGTTACCCAGGAAAAGGAACAGAATTACGATGACGAGCACCGCGCCTTCAAGAAGGTTCTTCTTGACGGTCGCAATGGCCTTGTCGACCAGACGTGTCCGGTCGTATACCGTTACGATCTTCACACCTTCCGGCATCGTACGGTTAATGGAAGCGACCTTTTCATCGACCGCTTTTGACACAGCCCGGCTGTTTTCGCCGATGAGCATGAATACCGTGCCCAGCACAACTTCCTTGCCATTCTCGGTTGCCGCACCGGTACGCAGTTCCTTGCCAATCTCCACATCCCCGATGTCGCGAATGCGGATCGGCTGCCCCTGCGCTGTACCGACAATAATGTTGCGGATGTCGTCTTCGGACGCAACCTGACCCGGCGCACGAACCAGATACTGCTCGCCCCTACGCTCGATGTAGCCCGCACCCACGTTGTCGTTGTTCTTGTTCAGCGCATTGACGACGTCGGTCAGCGTCAGCCCGTACGACGCTAGCCGTTCAAGACTCGGCGCGACCAGGTACTGCTTGTTGAAACCACCGATAGTATTGATCTCGGTGACACCGGGCACGTTACGCAGTTGCGGCCGTACCACCCAATCCTGGATTTCGCGCAAATCTGTCGGCGTATAGGCAGTCCCGTCAGCTTTGCGAGCACCCTCTTCGGCTTCAACGGTCCATAGATAGATCTCCCCGAGGCCGGTCGAAATAGGCCCCATCGCCGGCACAACGCCTTCAGGCAGATTGTCCTTGGCTTCCTGGATGCGCTGGTTGACGAGTTGGCGCGCGAAATAGACGTCCGTGCCATCCTTGAAGATGACCGTCACCTGCGACAAGCCATAGCGGGACAGGGAACGCGTCTGTTCGAGTCCCGGCAGGCCGGCCATCACGACCTCGATCGGATACGTAACACGCTGTTCGGTTTCGAGCGGTGAATAGCCTGGTGCCGAGGTATTGACCTGAACCTGAACGTTGGTAATGTCAGGGACCGCGTCGATCGGTAGTCGGTTGTAGCTGAAAATCCCTAACCCGGCCATTCCAAACACGGCGAGCAGGACCAGCCATCGCTGCTGGATGGCGAAACTAATGATACGTTCAAACATTGCTGTTTCCCCCGTATCAATGGCCGTGTTCGGCGCTGGATTTGCCAAGTTCGGCCTTCAGAACAAAACTGTTGGCGGCGGCGTAACGTGCGCCCGGCTTCAGGCCCTCGACAATCTCGATGACCTTGCCGTTTGTCCGGCCGACCTTCACCGGCTGCGGCACGAATCCACCTTGAACCGCGACAAAGACTACGCTCTCGCCATTGACGTCCTGGACGGCCTCGGTCTTCACCGCAACGGGCACCTCGACATCAGCACCGAATACGTCGACCGTGACGAAGAGACCCGGTCGCCAAGCCATCTGTGGATTGGTCAATGTTACGCGGGCCTTCGCCGTCCGCGTCTGCTCGCCCAGCAGCGAACCCACGTATGAAACGGTGCCATCTGCCTTCACATCGGACGATGCCGAATTGATCGACGCCTTTTCGCCGATGCGCACCCGCTCGACATCCTTGGCAGACACCACGAACTCGGCCCAGACGGACGACAGATCCGACAGCGTGAACACGTTGGCGTTGTCCGCCACCGCTTCCCCAAGCGAGATATGCTTTTCAACGATCATGCCGTCGAACGGTGCGCGCAGCTCGTAGCGATTGAGTGCCGTCGAGCTGTTGCTGGCGCCAATGGCGGTCAGCTTCTGCTGCGCGTTCTGGACACTGATCTGCGCTTCCTGCAGCGCGTTGCGGGCGCTCAGATAATCTTGCTCCGCAGAGATCTTCTGTTCCCAGAGCTTCTTCTCGCGGTCATAAGTGACACGCGCCAGATCCAGACGTTTCTGTGCTGCGAGCAGTTCGCTGCGCTGGTCAGAAAGTCCGGTGCTCGCGATGACCGCGAGAACCTGTCCCTTCTTAACCTGTTGCCCAATATTGGCCGGAACGCTCTCTACGACGCCAGCCAGTCGCGGCACCACGTGGGCTGTCTTGTCTTCGTTGAAACGGATTTCGCCGGGGAACTGGACGCCAGCCTGGACCTTTGCCGAGCCCGCGGTTTGAACCACTACCCCTGTCTTGGCCAGCTGGTCCGCTGTCAACTCAATCTTGCCTTCCTCTTTCGAGAGCCGCACGGCGAGTGGCGAAGACGAACCGGGCAAGGTCACATTTGCGGTCACGTCAAAGACATGGGGCTCGGCAACTGGCTGTTGGCTTTCCAGCGCGTCGCCAGACACCACGAACTTGAGCGCTTGAGACTCGCCCGTAGCCCGCACGAGCTGGCCTGTCGCTGCCACGCCATTTGCCACCGCCTTCCCAGACTTGCTAACCCAGAGCCGAATACGGGCCTCGCCCTTGGATTCGGCCGTGCCAATTTCGACGTCATAGCCATCACGCGAAAAGAGCGCGCCACCATTGGGGCCCTTCTTGACCTCGTGATGCTCGCCGTCGCCGTGTGACTTGTCATCCTTGTGGTCGGCTTCCGCCGCCTGCTTGCCATGGTGCTCGGTGTCGCCATGCCCCTTGGATTCCGAGTGCCCACCCTGCTCTTCCGGCGCAGAGCGCCCGCTCAGCAGAACGCCACCAGTCGCGACGCCGCCCACCAGTACGATGGCCGCAATGGCAGCCTTTTGTTTGTTCGAAATAGCCATGTTTTATGAATCCCGTCTTAACGTCCCAGAATGCGATCGATCGTGGTCGCCGCCTGATAGGTTTGTCCAAGCACGCCGAGATAGCGGATGCGTGCCTGGAACAGCGTGCGCTGGGCATCCAGGACGTCCAGATAATTGAACTTGCCGGCCTCGAAGCCAATGGTCGCCGCGTTGAAGGCTTGCTCGGCGCCTGGCAAGACGGTCTGCTTCAGCGTTTGTGCCGAGGCGCGCGATACCGACAGCTGGTTCGATGCCATCAGGAGATTTCGGGTCAGGCTGATGCGATTGGCCAGATATTCATCCTGGGCCTTGTCCGCCTGGCGAATGGCCGAATACAAGTTGCCCTGATTCCGGTCAAAAATCGGCAACGGGATCGCCACACCGATCACCGCCATGTTGCGGTTGGCTTCTGTATCTCGCTTGGCACCCAGACTGACTGTCAGATCCGGATACTGGCGGCTGCGCTCAACGCCCACCAATGCCTGGCGGCGGTCAAGTTCAGCGCGGCTTGCGGCCACCAGCGGTGAGTTTTCCAGCTCCTTCTGAAGGAGTTCAGGCGCCGGCCTGGATGGCAGCGCGTCCAGATTGCCCTGTGCTTCGGCAAACTGCGGCGATGCATTGCCCCACAACGCCGTCAACGCCTGACGGGCGGACTGCAGGCTCGCCGTTGCTTCGGCCAATTCAAGTTCGGCGTTGGCCTGTTCGACACGTGCCTTAGTTTCGTCAACCGGGGAGATCTTGCCGGCCGCGACGCGGCGTGAAGCGGCTTGCGCGCCCCTCGCAGCGATATCCGCGGAGCCAGTTGCCAGCTTGACGCGTTCCTGTGCGATCAAGACGGAAAAAAAGCTCTCGATTACCTGCGCCCGAATGTCACCGCGAACGCCAGCCAGCGTTGCCTGCGCCAGTTCGCGCGTCCTTTCCGCGGCATTGATACGAGCCGAGCGCTTGCCGCCCAGTTCGATGGGGATATTCATCTGGGCGGTGGATGTACGGGTGGATTTCCGCGTGTCCTCGACCAGCGTCTGGAGTTCCGGGTTCGGAATAACCCGGGCCTGCATGATCCCACCTTCTGTGGAATCGAGTTCCTTGGCGGCGGCGGACAGGTTGAAATTGCTTCCTGCCGCCAGCGACAACGCGGCCTCGAGGGTCAACGGTCCCGCCGCTTCCCTTGGGAAGACGGGCACCATGGACGTGCCGGTGTCAGATTGCGCTACGGCAAAGTTTGGGCTGAGAAATGCTACCGCCAGCCCGAGCGGCAGAAATAGTCTTCGCATCGAATTGCACCAAGGTATGTGACCAGGAGAATTCGGCGAGAGACGAAAGGAGAAAAAGAGTCGTCGTCTCGCCGATCAAGCGAGACGCTGCCACTGAGGACGGTCGGGAGCCCTGGCATTCAGAGACGAGAACTCGGACGAATGTTGAGTATCGGTCACTTCTACCCGATTCGCTATCAACACGTCCTGCGTCTGTCCATAGACGAACGGGAGGGAGACCAGATGGCATACCCCGCAGTCTGTATCCACGAATGGCTTTTTCTCGGCATCCGTTTTACCTTCCGGCTGCTGATGACGATGCTCGTGGTGCCCAAGGTGCCAAGTGGCCGTGGCTTTCTCGTGCTGACAATAGCGTGCCGCTGCCGCCCAGGAAAACTGGAACGGCAAAATGAGCAGCACGAAGATCAGAACGAAACGTCGCATTCCTTGGGAGACTGTGCGGGGGGCTTGGGGTTGAAGTACTAACGGCTGGGCCGTCGCCGAAGTTTACATGAATCCTCGATCACCAGCATTAAGAGCAGATTACGATTATCGCTTTCGCCTGCTCGTTTTGGGGTGCCGCTTTCGCCCCTCATCAGTCTTACGCTTGGGGGCGGGCCCATGCTTCCACCGCAAATAGACAGCGAACCCCACATACAGGACGATCAGGCCGACCAGCATCACGAGCATGCTCTCGACAACAGAATCGGAGACGTGAGCGTAGTGCATGGCTGTACGTGTATGCGGAGTTGCCCGCATCAGGCAAGCGTCACGACCGCCCGGAGGACGCCGGCGTCATGGAACAAATCAAACGACTCCACGACCACCGACAGGCCGAGAAACCAGACCGAGTCCGCAATATTGCGTTGAAAGGAAGACACATGGACCGTCCATGTCGACTCCCCCCTATACAGCGACAGACGGGGAAAGAACGCTGGTGTACGGCGTGCGTATTCGGCGAATTCCGGGAAGGCGGAAGCCAGAAAGCGGTCTTCCGTCCGGATGACAGCCGGGTACATCAGCGCAAATGCGAGCGCCAGGACTGCGGTAACCGCCAGCGACTCGGTCATCGCCCCTAGTCCGATAATGCCTAGCAAGTTGCAGACATAGAGCGGATGGCGACACAGTGAATATGGACCCGAGGTCACCAAGGTATTGTTCTTGCGCCCGGAAATGTACAACGCGCACCAGAGCCGCCCGACCGTGGCCAGGCTCACCCCCAACATCCCCAGCGTCAGCAGCAGCGGCGACACCCAGGTACCGTCCCAGCGAGAATGGCCAAAGACCAGACTTGCCAGGACAAACGTTACGACAACACGCCAAACGCCGATGCGGTGGCGTGTCAGGAAATTGTCCAGCGCCCTCGAGAGACCAGCGGGTTGGGACGGGGAGATTGAAGAATCGGTCATGCGGTTCGGGGGCTGGAGGAGAATGTCGCGCACTTCGAGTGGACACACTGGCGCGAAAACGAGCACTAATGGCCGGCATTCTAAGGTTGCCCTTCCGTTGTCAGGCTTTATTGCCGAAATGTAATACGTTGTTAATCTTGCCCCCCGGCCAGCGAATCCGGTTGTGTCATAGCTCGGCAATCTGACAGTCATCTTCTGCGACATAGACTGTCTTGGCCATTTTCAGGACACACCCAGAGACGCTCCGCAATGAACGACATCATCCGCACATTGAGCTCGGAATTCTCCGATCTCGCTAATGCTGCCGAGGCAGTACGTGCCGTCGTTCGAATGACCGTCTCTATCGTTTTGGGGGGCTTGCTGGGGTACGAGCGGGAGAGCTCGGGAAAATCCGCAGGCGTGCGCACTCACATGCTCGTCGCGCTGGGGGCATGCGTTTTTGTCGTGGTTCCCCTCCAGGCGGGCGTGCAGCTTGCCGACATGAGCCGCGTGCTTCAGGGTCTCACGTCAGGCATCGGATTCCTTTGTGCAGGGGCGATCCTGAAGCCGGACAATGAGACACACGTCAGGGGGCTCACAACTGCCGCGAGCATCTGGATTGCTGCCGCGATCGGCGTGGCCGCCGGCATGGGCCATGCGGTGACGGCCATCGTCGCGACTGCCTTCGCACTCATCGTGCTCAGAATCCTTCAAATGTCGAAGAAGTAAGACTCCCACTGCTCCCAAGCCACGTGCAGCGCGAATGCGCCAACTTCAGGTTCGGCCAGCATTTCCCAAACGTATGAGCGCGCTTAACAATACGCAAACTCCATCGCATGAGAATTTACCTGGATTACAACCTGTTTGCGTACCTTCACGAGGGCACGAACCCGGCTCTGCAAGCCAAAGTGAGCGCACTGTCCGATCGACATGAGTTTCCTTGCAGCCCGGCGCACATGGAAGAAATTGCCTCGGCGCTCGCAAGACCTTCGGATACTCCCCCGCTCGATCGGTTAGCGGCCGCTTTCTGCAAAATAGACGATGTTTCTCGAATTAGCCGGAACGTGCAATTGTCTCCGACGACGTTAGGCCCGATGGTTACGAAAGAAGGAACAGCCTCTCGAGTGCTTTCTTCGGGTCATGCGGCACTATCGCAAAGAGCCGGTTGTCGAGAAGAACGACTGGTATACGCGGGACTCCGTAAAGAAGGGGTCACTTCAGAAAACGGAAAATATTGCACGCTAAGGCATGGAAGAGGACCACTGCTGTCCCCAGGGGCATTGGCCAGCCGATGGCAAGCAGGTAGAAACCAAAGTCGGGGGACTCCCGTTCTCAGAGATCGGCTAGCAGCAGGTAGGCGCGGTCGAGTTGCCGATGAGCTTCCTGCCGGCGATCCATCGCTTCTAGGGCGAGCAGGAGGTCCTCGGCCAGCTCGAAATCGCTTTCCTGGCATGCCCTTTCGAACACCGCAAAGACCTCTTCATACAACGTGCGCCCCGGAACGCCCATTTGACTAACCTCCGGCGGAAAATCCGATGCTCTCTGCCGACTTGGTCCTGCCACGCCGCAGGGGCTTCTGTCCCCCATGGTTAATATGGACGTTCCCACGGCAGGGAAGGTCAAGCATTTTTCCGGCCGCGGGCCGACCTATGGTTCGCAAGCCGCCGCGCGAGACGGTTAGTGCTCGCCCCCTACAGTTCGTCCAGCGACTAGTTACCCGCACCCGGGCGCAGCCGCACCACCAGCATCGCCGCCCACTGGATATGCGGCCAGGCCAGCGAATAGACGAATGTCTGGATCAGGGGTCCCCTTGATTTCGCCGCAATTTACCGGGGTAGCCACCCGTAGCAGCCATGCGGGTTCCAGGGTGATGCCCACCCTAAAACCCTAGTCAAATCAGTCACTTGCTGACTGGTCCTTTTCCCCTTGGTTTTGGAACGTTGACCGCCCCCGCCGCGCGGCCAAGCGCGCCCTGTGGCTGGAAGCCATTGTTTCCGCAAGATAACTAGATTTATCCGTCTTTGGTTTTCCCAAGCAACACATAAATGGCTTTTCTAACGTTAGGTATGTGCGTAAGATAGGCTGAAATGCGCCTCCGGAAACTGCCATGCCCCGCCTCGCCGCCACCCCCGACCAGATCCGCGCCACCGTGCTGGCCATGCTCACCGAGGCCGGCGACGCGGCGCCGCCCACGGCCGCACGCTTTCGCCGCGTGGTGTCGGTGCGCAAGCTGCGTGACCGCCTGGGCGGCGGTGACCCTGCAACGCTGTCGCGTACGCTCAACGCGATCGAGGCCGAGGTGGTGCGCTCGGGCCTGGCCGACCTCGCCCTGCCCGAGATTCCGGTCGAGATCGCCGAAGCGATGCGCGCGCTGTGGCAGGCCGCGGTCGCGGTGCAGCTCGACGACGTGGTGCGCCTGAAGCGCGAGGCGCAAGCCACAGCCGACACCGCCGAGGCCGCCCGCGCCGAGGCCGAACTGCGGGTCGAGCTGCTGCGGGCCGAACTGAGCGAGGTGCGCGGCCAGCTCGCCGCGCGCGACACCGCGCTGGCCGTAGCGTGCGCCGCCCAGGCGGCGGCGTGCGCGCGCGCCGATGAGCAAGCCGCACGCCGGGGCGAGCTCGAGGCGGCGCTGGCGACCGCCCAGGAGCGCGCCACGGCGGGCGAGCGCACCCACACCGAGGCGATCGCCACCACCCAGGCGCGCTACGAGGCGCTGTCGAAGCAGCTCCTGCAGGAAACCGCGCACCAGCGCGACGCGGTGCGGGCCGAGCGCGCGCAACTGGCCTCCCAACTCAAATTCGCCGAGCGGCGCATCGCCGCGCTGGAAGACGAGCGCGCACGACTCGACGCCGACCTGGCCAGCGAGCGGGCCGCGCGCCAGACCGCCGCGGGCGAGGCGAGCGCACTCAAGGCCGTCACCGCCAGCCAGCGCGCCCAGCTCGACGAGCTGCTGCGTGCGACCCTGGCCGCGGCGCCACCAGCGGCCAAGACGCGCGTGCCCAGATCGACGGGCAAGGCGGCCGCCAAGCGGACCGCCCAGTCATGAAGCCGGCCGACTGGATCGATACGGGCGCGGTGCCGCCGCGCCCACTGCCGGCCACCGTCGCGGCGGCCCTCGCCTACCTGGCGGAGGCACTCGGGCACCCGGTCTACGCGCACTGGACGCTGGCGCGCGTCAAGCGCCGCTATGGCTCGCTGGCCGACGCCAAGGCCGCGCAGCCGACCGTGCTCAAGCTGCTGCTGGCGCACGATGGGGCAGTCGAATACTGGGAGCGCGGGCGCCTGCGCACGGTGACGGCGGATCTGGCGCCCCGCCCGGAGACGGTCCTCGCGCGGCTGCTGCACACGCACCGGCGCCGCATCCGGTCCACCGCCGCCTTAGCGAGCGAAGCAACGGTGCCGACCGCCGCGGAAGCGAGGGGAGCTGTCGCGGCGAACCCGTGGCTGGCCGCTTACGGCCCTGCTGACCACGCGTGGCTCACGCGCGCCGGCCGCTTCGCCCAGCCGCACGCGGCGGCCAACACGCTCGGCGCCGCCGACGATGCACAGGCGCTGGCGCTCTTCCTGCGCGACCGAACCGGGCGCTCGCCCCACACGTTGCGCGCCTATGGCGCCGAACTGCGCCGCCTGATGCGCTGGTGCGGCGCGCACGAGCTTGGGCCGCTCTCGGACCTCACGCGCCAGCGGTTGCTCGGCTACCGGCACGCGCTGCAGCACGGGGAGACCGGCAGGGAGGACGCCGCGCCGCCCTTGTCAGAAGCGACCCGCACGCGCGCGCTGGCGGTGGTGGCAAGCCTCTACGGCTACTGGTAGGCTATTTCTGCCCATCCCCCGAAAAGTGCAAATCTTCCGCCAGCCCCTGACCAGGCAAGGGCTGGCAGGGTGCGACTTGACCTGATAACGGCCCGAGCGCCCTGTAAGTTGCGCTCGGGGATTATGCCGGGGGATGTCAGATCGTGCGGGGGGCAGAAGCTGCAACCTTGGTCGTGCCAGTAGTGCCAGTCAGAGACGGCAAGGTGCGTGCTCTGGTCGGCGCGGACGGGAACAAGCTGGGCAAGGGGCACGACGAGTTCACGCTGGTTGTAAAGTGCGTGCACGAAGATGGCAACGCGGCACAACTGATCATGCGCGAGTCTGAAGACGGAGACTCTGTCACCTGAGCGCAGCGGGGAGGCCACCATCGCCTGACGTACCCGCGCTTCGAATGGAAAGCTCAGACTGTCCTCGAGATGGCAGTACCACGCCATCGCGCATTCTTCTTCGGTGTACGCGGTCGACCACGATCTCCATCGAGATGCGCTGTTCGTGTTGGTTGTCGCCCGTTTTTGCCATTGGGGTTCGTGCTGGTCAGACCTCGACTATGCGTCGCGGCAAGGCCATTTTTATGTTCCCGTCCTGGTGCGGGATCGGGGCTTCGCCGCCGGTGCCACAACAGGTGGTGCGGCCGGGATCGGCTCAAAGAGCGCCTCGATGTCGTCGGCGGAGAACTTGACGGCGCCGGCGCCATCTTCCGACAGGATCGCGTTGGCAAGCGCCGCCTTCTGCTCCTGCATCGCGACGATTTTCTCCTCAACACTGCCGGCGGTGATCAGCTTGTAAACAAACACAGGCTTGTCCTGCCCGAGACGGTGAGCGCGGTCGGTCGCCTGATTTTCTACGGCGGGATTCCACCAGGGATCGTAGTGAATGACGGTGTCGGCCGCCGTCAGGTTCAGGCCAACGCCACCGGCCTTCAGGCTGATCAGGAAAAGCGGCACCTCACCTTGCTTGAAGCGCTTGACTGGTGTGACGCGATCGGTGGCATCCCCGGTCAGCATGACGTATGGAATCCCAGCTTTTTCCAGCGCCGCCGCAATGAGGTCGAGCATGCTGGTGAACTGCGAGAACAGCAGGATGCGACGGCCTTCCTCGATTAGTTCGGGCAGCATGTCGAGTAGCAGATCAAGCTTGGCCGATTCCTTGATCCGGGCCGCCTGGCTGATTTTGACGAGCCGCGGATCGCAGCAGACCTGGCGCAGCTTGAGCAACGCCTCCAGCACGATGATGTGGCTGCGCGCGAGGCCTTTTGCTGCGACGGCCGCACGGACCTTTTCCTGCATGGCCGCGCGCACCGTCTCGTACAGGTCACGCTGCGCGCCTTCGAGCTCGACCGTGCGCACTATCATCGTCTTCGGGGGCAACTCGGCGGCGACCTCATCCTTGCGCCGACGCAGCATGAACGGTCGGATGCGTCGCGCGAGCAGTTCACGTCGAACAGCATCGCCGCCTTTCTCGATGGGCGTGCGCCAGCGGCGGGTGAAGTCCTGACGGGTACCGAGGAAGCCAGGCAGCAGGAAGTCAAACTGGGCCCACAGTTCGCCGAGATGGTTCTCGAGCGGCGTGCCTGTCAGGCAAAGGCGGTGTCTTGCACGCAGTTCGCGGATGGTTGCGGCGGATTTGGTGGCGGCATTCTTGACGTACTGCGCCTCGTCTAGGATCAGCAGGTGAAAGTCGTGCTTGGCAAGAACTTCCTCGTCACGCCACAGCAAGGCGTAGGTGGTCAGGATGAGATCGTGCTTGCCGATCTGGTCAAAGCGCTCGTGGCGTTGGGGCCCGTGCAGATCCAGGACGCGCAGCTTCGGCGTGAAGCGCTGCGCTTCCTCGCACCAGTTGTGCATGAGGGTCGTTGGCACGACGATCAGCGCAGGCCGGTCCAGCCTGCCACGTTCCTTTTCGGTGAGGATGTGCGCAAGTGCCTGGATGGTCTTGCCGAGGCCCATATCGTCGGCGAGCACGCCGGACAGCCCGTGTTCGCGCAGGAACTGCATCCAGGCAAGACCCTGACGCTGGTAGGTACGGAGTTCGGCCTTCAGGCCACGCGGTACCGGCACGTCTGTCACCCCAGGACCCGCCATCAAGCGCTGCGCGAGCTGCCGGATCGATGCGTCGCCGTCAAACTGCCAGCGCCCGGTCTGATCCAGCGCATGGAGCCGGGCCGCATCCCACTCGGAAATGCGCATGCCGGTGCCGAGCGAGTCGAACAGGTCGATCAGCACGCGCACGACTGGTTTAAGCCGGTCGGCACGCAGGCGAAGCCGCTCGTTGCGGTCGGTTTTCATGTCGATCGCTTCGTCGTCCGCGATGGTATCGAGCCTGCCCGACAGCCAGCGCTCATCGCGACGAAAGAGGTCTGCTAGCAGCGGCTCCAGGCGCACCGTGCGACCATTGACTGTGATGCCCATCTCGACGTCAAACCAGCCGTCGCCGGTCTGACGCAGGCTGCCGTCAATCGCTTCGATTTCGATCACGTTGTGCCGAAACTCGTCGCTCATGACGACGCGCCAGCCGCTTGCCTGTAGTGCGGGTAGCACCAGCTTCATGAGATCCGGCCAGTCGTCGACATCTTCGGGGCCGAGGATGCCATCTGGAAACGGTTTGTAACCATATGCACGGTTGGCCGGAATTTTTCTGAAGCCCGCCTTTTGCAACTCGGTCTGACGTTTCCGCTCGAGATTGGCGTCTCTTTTGATCTGGATGACCTCGCTGCCAGCAGTGCGAACGAGGGTGGTGCTGCTATTTGCAGGGATGCTGTGACCTGCGTAATCAAAACTGACCGTCGCAAAATCCAGTGGCGACACTGACCAGGTCGGCAAGGTGTCGAGAGTCAGTACGGGCGTCGCTACGGTGTCGATCACCTGCACGGACGACGCGTCGGGCGCGGGCGGCATGGGTAGGTCGGGGGCGACTTCACGCAACACATTGCCAACGAGCGCCGCCTCGTCCAGCGTGATGGCCGGCATCGACAGGAAATCCGTGACCTGTTCCGCCGGCCACGGCATGGCGAGTATGCCAGCTTCGCCAGAATGCGCGTCCACATACCAGCAGGGCTGGGTGGTCGTCAGCAACAGGGTGGCGGGTGGCTCGGCCTGCAAGACTGGCCGCACGCGCGTGTCGGGTTGCGCTTGCCAGGTCATCTTTGCGCCGCGCTCTGATCCGCAGTGCACCGGGCAGTGTGATCCGGGGTAGTGGGCGCCTGCGGGAACAAAGGAAGTAAATGCACGCCCGGTGGCGATGAGCTTTTCCAGGATGGCGGCGCCGGTTGCGCCCTGCAGAGCAAAACCACCGGTATAGGCGGCATGCGAGCGGCCCAGCCACAATCCGCGCAGGATCGACAGATCCTCCTCGGAAACAAATTTCGGCGGTTCGACCAGCGCTTTCTCGACGTTCTGCCACCGATCGTCGACCGAGCGAATCGTACCGTCGGCCCCCACGCGGGCCTTGTAGAGGGAAATCTCGCAGCCGCGATACGATTGCCCGATCACATAGGCCAGGGCATGCGTGGCCTTGGCTGGTTTTTTCTTGGCAGCGGGATTGGCTGCCGTGCGTCGAGCGCGAAAATTTTCCAGCCAGGTCACCAGTTCCGCGCGCACGCCGGCGGCCGATGGCTTCGGCTGGTGCGCAAGGCCGGCGATCAACAGCGCTGCCACGTGCTTGCAGTCAACGCCGACCGGACACGTGCATTCTCCCTCCACCCACATGTCTTCGTCGATGTCGTGGAAATACGCACGCACGTCATACGGGCGCGTACGGGTGCCTTGCACCAGTCCCGCCAAGGTATCCTCGTCGATCCAGCGCAACTCCGAGACAGCGCTCGCATAGGAGCGAGCCTTGGACACCGTGTAGGAGTCCAGCCATTCCGCAATTTGGCGGGGATCGTAGGAGACAGACATCGGTTGAGGGATTCAGAGGTTGACAACGCGGGGAGCATTCTACGCGGGGAGGCTCCCGGCCGGTACGGCAGCGGCTTCCGGTTCTGACCCCGCCTGAGTGGTCTGGGCATGCCGGCGGTCATCTTCGGCGTGCAAGTAGATCCCGGTCGTCTCGATCGAGGCGTGGCGAAGGTTCTTCTGGATAAAGCGGATATCAGTGCCGGCGTCGGCCTGATGCGAAGCCGCCGAGTGCCGCAGCCAGTGCGTCGAGGCCCGGCGCAGTGTGGCCGCGCCGATCGGATCGGTTGGCTCGAGGGTGTCGGCGGCCCGGCGGAACACTTCCTTGGCAATCAGGTAGATGGCCGTCGGCGTCAGGTGCCGCTTGGCGTCGCCGGCGATGCTCATGACGGCCGGCGTGCTTTCGGCCGGCAAGGGCATGGGTGCCAGATCATGGAATGCGCGGTAGCGTGCGAAGTCGGCCATGAGGGTGTCGGAGACTGGTACCTCGCCCTCGGCGCCACCCTTGCCGATGACGTGCAGCCACCAGCGGCCGCGACGCTGGAAGAAGTCCGCCGCCTGTGCGTTGGCGGCTTCGCTTGCCCGCAATGCGGTGTGGTACAGCAGCCGGATCAGCCATCGGCTGCGTTCGTAGTGCTGGCGCTCGCGCGCGGAGGCCTGCGGCCAGGTCTCCATCGATTCCAGCACAACCTGCCAAAGCGCGTGATCGAGGTAACGTTCAATGCGGCGGGTCCGTGCCGGCATTGCCGAGGACGAGCGCCGCAGTGCAAGCGGATTGCCGGCAAGGTATCCGGCGGCCACCAGGTAATTGAGCAGCCCGCAAAGGATACCGAGGGCCTGGCGCCGGCTGCGCTCGGAAAGCGGCCCGTCGAACAGCCGCCGCGTGCCCCCGCGCCGTGGCAGGACGGGATCGACCCAGTTTGCGGACGGTGCGGCAAGAAATTGCTCGTAAATCAGGAAATCTTCGCGCGTAAGGCTCGACAGCGGCTTGCCCAGCGTGCGCGTCGCCCAGACGAGCAGCCGCACCACTTCCTTGCGGTAGCTGCGCAGCGTGTGCGGCGAGCTGGCGTACTCGGCAAGCCACAGGCGGACGGCCTCAAGGTCGGTATCGGCCGTGATCTGTCGGTTAGCGCCGCGCGCGCGATTCGTGCCGTCGTGGCCGTCCAGTGCGGCCGGCAGCATGAGGGGGACAACAGGCTCGGTGGCGGGCAGGTTCATGGACTGACGCGATTTTTCGGCAGGGTCTCGCATCGTACACCTGGGATGCTTACGATTATCGGTCTTATCGTAAATTTCTAGAAGACATCGTTATATATATAATGTGATACCATCATATACATGAAGATTTTAGTTCAAAACCCAGCTCCCGGAGCACTTTTCAGGTTTAGTTCCAATGAGCCGCATCAGCAATACCCGCTTTCGCACCCGTGAAGCCGCCGCGCGGCTCGTTGCTGCCGGCCGACGCCCACATGAACTCACCGTCGACCTGATCTACGCGGAAATCCGCCAGGGCAGCCGGACGACGATCAACGACGAACTCAAGCTCTGGAAGGATGAGCAGGCGCGCGTCGACGCCTTGAGCGCCGCACTCCCGCCCGCCGTTGCCAATGCGATGCTGTCCCTCTGGGCGCTCGCCATCGAGCACGGTGAGCAGGTCTTCGCACAGCGGGGCGAAGAGCTGGAGTCCGAAGCGGCGGCCGCCACCGCGCGGTGCTGGTCGAAATCACCGAGCGAAAATTCCAGCATGGCGGCGTGCCCGGCAATGCGGCGGTGCTTCGCAAGCGCACGTTCATCATCGTGCGCGAACGCGAGCGGGCCTTCACGGAGACCGATCTGCGCGGTACCGATGGCCGCACGCAACTGCATCTACAGATGCCCCTGACCAGCGTGCGCATCCTGAGCCTGGTGACGCCGGACCTGAGCCCGGTAACGCCGACGACGGCCCCGATCTGGCCCCTGGTCGGCGGCGTGCCGTTTCCATTCCGCTGCGAAGGCACGGATCTCGACGGGCGTGCTATCCGCTTCGACCTGCCGATGGTGTTCATGTATGAATCCATCGCCATGGACCCGAGCACTGCGAACGGCACGTTCGCCAAAGCGCAGACGCTTTGGGATCAGGGGCTGCCACCCGGCGAGGTCCCCGGCACGGGACGTGGCGCGACGATGGCGCCGCAATCCATGACGCTGGCCCGCAGCGCGCAGCCTGGTGACACGATGCTGGAGGTGCGCGAGCTACGCTTCGGCGCGGAAGCTGGCACCGGCAATCCAACGCTGAAGGCGTACGGCCAGACCCAGCAGCGTCCCGCCTTCTATCCGAAGGTGGTTCGGGCCACGCTGCGCATTCCGGCATTGGCGCAGCTTACCGGCAGCGGCGACGCCAACGTCGTGGAATGGAACAACACCTACCTGGCCAGCGAGTTCGGCGCGGATAACAAGGGGCAGGTGTTCGTCAACATCGTGCCAAACGATCCGAAGAACAAGGCCCGGCTCGATTTCTCCGCACAGGGGGATCGCGCCGGCGGCTTCGTCCAGCCGAACCTCAATCCGAGCGCGGTGTCTCGCCTGACGGGGCCGGTCACCGGCACTGTGGCCGATTTCGTGGGCGGACGCATGACCGGCCCGGATGCCTTCCCCAGCGCCGGGCTGCCCAACCTTCCGTTGCTGTTCGGATGCATTCCACTTGGCGCGGTCATCGAGACAGTGACTTCGTTGGTGGACACGCCTGAGCAGGTGCCGCGCTTTGTCTCGGAGTGCGGCAGCCAGGCCGAACTATTCCTGAACGGTCTGGCGCAGCTTTATGCCGCCTTGACTGGGCTGGCCGGGCAGACTGGCAGCGCCGCCACGGGCGGGGTGAGCGCCATCGGCTCGACGGTGGCAGACCTGAAACAGCAGGCCACCACCTACGCACCGGGGCTCGTTGCCGACGCGCAGGCGCGACTGGACGCCCTGCAAGCCGCGCTGACCGCACTCAGCAACGCTATCGCGCCACTGGTCAACACGTCGATCGACGCCGCACCTGCCCTGCCCAATCTCGCCACGGCGATCACGGCCGTGCAGAACGCCTCGGATCAATTGCGCGCCACCGCGGGTGCGACGGTCGGCGGTGTCTCGCTACCCTCTGGCCTGCGTCAGTCGCTGGTTCAGGCCGCCAACGTCGCCTCGGCGCTTGCCGGCGACCTCGGCACGGTGGCCGCGCTGGTGGCCGAAGGCAAGGCGCTGTTCGCCGCGCTCGATGCGATCCTCGGCGACTCGAAGGCGTTCCAGGCCCTCCTGAGCGATTCTGATGCGCTTTTTGCCCACCTAAAGGCCGTGCAGAACGCGCTGGCGCCCCTGCGGAATACCCTCGCCAACTTCCGGCTGCTCGAAGGCGCGGCGCGCCAGACGCTGTTGAACGTACTCGACGCGATGACGCAGGCGCTCGCAGTGAGCGATGATGTGCTCCGCACGCTTTTGCAGGTGCTGTTCGGCGATGAACTGACCATCCGCTTCAACTGGAACCCGCGCATCGTCAGTTGGCCGGCCTCCGGCCCGATCTTTCACCCCAACGACCCCGCCGGCTTTTCGGTAGCCGTGGAGGCCAAGGTCAAGAAATCAGGCGGCGGGCAGCCGAAGCTGACGGTCGTCAGTTCGCTCAAGCATTTCGACCTGATCCTGATAGGCGCCGCCGGCTTCCTGGAACTGAATTTCGAGAAGATCGAATTCCGCGTCGGCACCGCCGACAAGATGAACGTCGACGTGCTGCTCAATGACATCAAGTTCATCGGCCCACTCTCGTTTGTGGAGACGCTGCGCGACCTGATACCGCTCGATGGCTTCTCCGACCCGCCCTACCTCGACATTTCCACCAAGGGGATCGATGCGGGCTTCAACGTGGCCCTGCCGTCGATCTCGGTGGGCATGTTCAATCTCAGCAACCTTGCGCTGGGCGCCGGGTTCACGGTGCCGTTCATTGGTCAGCCGCTGGCGGTGCGGTTCAACTTCTGCACGCGCGAGCAGCCGTTCAATCTGTCGGTCTGCATGTTCGGCGGCGGCGGGTTCTTCGGCATCACGCTTGATCCGGGCGGCATCCAATTGCTGGAAGCCTCATTCGAGTTTGGCGCCAGCATCTCGGTCAACCTCGGCGTGGCATCTGGTGGTGTCCATGTCATGGCCGGCATCTATTTTCGCATGGAGCAGGACAACTGCGCCCTGACCGGCTATTTCCGCCTTGGCGGCAGCGTCAGCGTGCTGGGGTTGATCACGGCGTCGATCGAACTGTACCTTGCGCTGGCGTACGAATCGCAAAGCGGCAAGTGCGTGGGGCGCGCGCAGTTGACGATCGAAGTCGAGGTATTCCTGTTCTCCACCAGCGTCACGATCAGTTGCGAGCGAAAGTTCGCCGGCGCGAACGGTGACCCGACCTTCCGCGAACTCATGGGGCTGCAGCCGGCCCTGCCGCTGACGGACGAACTGGCGCTGATACACGACGACACCGAGTACGCCTGGCGGCAGTACGCCGAGGCATTTGCCTGACCGGACGTTGGTCAAACAGGGGGCTGCGCATGGCCACGCAAACGATTCTCTGGACGGTCCTGCCCGCCGGGCGTGTGACCGAAGGGGCCTTGAAGGGGCGCCTCAAGGTGTCGGTCGTCGCTTCGCCGCGACTGACACCCGAACGCGCGAACGAGCGAGAACTCCGGGCCTTTCCTGAATGGCTGCTCTGGCCAAGGACCGTGGCCGAGGCAAAGTTCGGGCTACGCATCGGCAACACGTTGCTGCCACTCGAACCACTTGGGCCGCTTGCCGGTCAGGCACAGCCCGACGTCGATCTCTGGAGCCAGCTTTTCGCGCCGGAGACGCCGGTTGATGGCTTCGTCTTCAAGGACATGAGCCGGGTCAACCTGCGCTCCTACGCCGTGCGCAACGTGCTCGGTCTGGCGCGCAAGTACTACGCGCAACTGGCCGTGGGCGCCACCAGCCGGCACCCGACGTTGTTGCCCTGGTCATCGGCCAATCCGGCACTACGCGCCATGCTGATCGACATGGGGGCACCGCGCGAGGTGGGCGCGGAGCGCCAGGGTGGCTTCGCACGCTTCTTCAACGATGGCGATGGCGGCATCGAGCAGGTGCTGCGCAATAGCGTATTCGGCCCGAAGTCGAAATACTCGGGCACCGCGGCCGGCATCGGTGTCGACAGGGGCGGCAACCCGGTCAACGGGGCAAGTTTCCCGGTGCGCGTGCTGCCGCCGGACTGGCAGCCCCCCAACGGCACGCCCGATACCGAGTTGATGGCCAACTGGGCCAGCGCCGCCGAATACACGCTGTACCAGGCCGACCGCTTCTATCGCCGAGAACCCCTCTCGGCGGATGCGCTTGCCATGCGCCGGCCGAGCGGCAAGGACATTCCCCCGCCGCCCGAGAGCCAGACGCTCGACTTCCACAAGCGTCTGGCGTCCTACAGCGACTACCCAGCCCTGCTGCGCAGACTTGGTGTGCTGCTCGACTTCGTCCTGCCCGCCGAAAACCCGATCGATCAGCAGGTCCGCCAGCAAGGCAACGCGCAAGGGACGATGCAACTCGATCTGCGCTGGGCCAATGATCACGATCCCGGCGTGGATGGCTGCCCGGCCACCGCGTGGCAGGCCGATTCGCAACGCTTCACGGCCCGCCCGCGCACCAACGATCACCACATGGGAATGCTGCGGCTGGGCGGCGCCAATGATCGCTGGGACCAGTCGAAGCGCATACCGTTCGACGTCTATCAGGTAGACCCGGACGGCACCGCGCTGAAGACCGTGGATTTCGTGCTGTCGGCGCAGCGGCTGATCGACAAGAGCCGCAAGAGCGGCACCGATGGCGCGGTGACCTACACCACCGGGGACGACCAGCCCGTTGCCGCGTTGCGTGCCGGGGGGATCGGTGTCTCCCGCCATGGGCGCGCCGCCGCGCTGGCCTTCGGGGCCGCCAGCAGCGCCGCCAAGGATGGCGCCGTCCGCAGCGGCGCGGCGGCTTCAGCCGGCATTGCCTTGTTCACGGAAGATGTGCTGCGCGGGTATAGGGTCGACGTGCAGCCGATCATCGGAGGCAAGCCGGGCCGCTGGCAATCGCTGTGTCGGCGGCAAGGCGCGTACCAGATTGCCGCGACGGGCGCGAAGCTCTCGCTGCCTGCCGATGACGAGGGCTATGTCAAGGGCGCATCGACGACGAGTACCGCCAACCCCGCCAGCGGCGCCGACCCAGACGATCACTATCTGCACGAATCGTTGTTCCGCTGGGCTGGATGGAGCCTGGTAGTGCCGCGTCCAGGCCGGACGCTGCGCGCGCAGGATGGCGATTCGGGCGTGCAGGCCGAAGTGCCGACCGATGTGACCGATGCCGTCGCCGCTGCCGATGGGAACGGCATCCTGACCAGCTTCGTGGCCGCGAAAGGCAGTCTGCCCCGGCTGCGCTTCGGCTTTGCCTATCGGTTGCGCGCGCGGCTGGTCGATCTCGCCGGTAACAGCCTCGATGTCGACGATCCCTCGCTCGGTGATGGAGAAAACGAACTGGAGGTCACGCAGCCAGTCACGTACTGGCGCTTCGAGCCGGTGGACCCGCCGGTGCTGGTGCAGCGCGCACGTGCCAGCGAGGGGGAGTCGCTGGAACGCATGGTCATTCGCAGCAACTACGACGCCGATCCGGCCACCTTTTTGACGACCGGCGCGTTTGCCGATGCGATCAAGCTGCCCGCTTCCGCCGATTTCGCCTACACGCCCGCGAACGAGCGGCATGTGGTGCCACCCAAGGCGTCGCAAACGCTGTGCGAGACCCACGGTCTGTTCGATCCGATGTTCGGGTCCGCATCGGGTATCCGTGACGCGTACGCGCTGGCCGCGCGCGAATCGGGCACGCTCTACGATGCTGGCCCGGGCACTGACGTGGCGTTGATCACCCCCACGGCGCTGGCGAACGTTGCCACCACCGTCGCAGTGCCGCCAGCCCTGCCGTCGCTGGATAACCCGACTGGCGACCGGCTCGCGGCTGGCCAGTACGTGATCCATCGCGAGGCACGGGTGCCAACGCCGTGGCTGCCCGATGTCGCCGCCGGGGGCATCGCGCTACGCGCCGCGCCCGGCAGCCGGCTGCCGGGCGTGACCGGGCCGATGTCACTAGGCGCGGGCGCCGAGATCGTCGCCATTCCGGGTAACGAACTCGTCCTGATGGTGGCGTTCGACCAGCGCTGGCCCGATACGCGCGGGCTGCGCATCGTGCTGGCCGAGCGCGTCGGGCTGCTCGCCGATCCGCCCTGTCAGGTCACGTATCCCGACGACGGCACGCCGCGCTGGGACGCCGACGCCCGCACGCTGACGTTCTTTCTGCCCAAGGGCCAGATCGCCAGGCTGACCTATGCCAGCTTTGTCCATCCCGACCTGATCGGCACGTTCGGCCTGCCAGACTGGGTGGACACCGCCGCCGAAAAGGCACTGCTACAGCAGATGGCGCTGACCGGCGCGGCATGGATGCTCACGCCGTACCGGCCGCTGGTACTGGTTCACGCGACGCAGCAACCGGTCTGCACGCCGGAGTTCCTGACCGAACTGGGCAAAGCACGCAGCCCGGGCGATCGCTTTGCCAAACTTGGCGCGCGTGTGCGGGTGCATGGGCCGAGCACGGGCAAGCTGGAGTTGCAGGCGACATGGACCGAATGGATCGATGACCCCGCCGACGCAGCAGGCCCCCGGATCGCGCAATGCGAGGGCACACTGGCAGAGATCGCCCTACCGGAGAATGCACCCAACCTCGACAGCCTGGGCCCGCTTGTCGATGCGATGATCGCCGATCCGACACGACCCCGCGCGCGCGGCGACCAGCACGAATTCGGCGATACGAAATGCCGTCTGGTGTCGTACTGCCTGCGGGCTACGACGCGCTTCCGCGAGTACCTGCCGGCGGCCCTCTATTCGGACCCGAACGCCATCACCCGTACCGGGCAATTCGCGCAGGGGCCACGCATGGTGCGTGGCGCCGACGACGATCCAGGCGCACCGATGCTGCGGGCTGCCGATGGCACCGGCGCCTATACCGTCATACCCGCCAGCGCTCCGCCAGACGCGCCGCGCGTGCGCTACTGCGTGCCGACGTTCCGCTGGAGCGGCACGCCCACCAACACGGACTTCGACACCACCCGGCTCGGCAACGGCGTGCGCGTATGGCTGGATCGCCCGTGGTTCACGTCCGGCGAAGGCGAACTGCTCGGCGTCGTATTGCCGGCCAGCGGGGATTTCGCCAGCATCCCGCTGCCGCTCGAGGGGCTCGTGACCCAGTGGGGTGCCGATCCGCTCTGGGATTCGGTACTGCCGAAAATGTCGATCCACGACACTGACTTCCCGGCGCGGGTGACATCGGCATTGGCCCCACTGCAGGAAGCGGGCAATCCCAAGGTCATGGTGGTCGGGCATCGGGTTCACTGGCACGCCGAACGCAGTTGCTGGTACTGCGATATCGAGCTGGACCCGGGGTTGACCTATATGCCCTTCGTGCGGCTGGCGCTGGTCCGCTACCAGCCAAATGCGATCGACGAGGCGCTGGTGTCGAAAGTCGTACTCTGCGACTTCGCTCAGGTCCTGCCGCGCCGACGCGCCACCTTCGCCCGCACCGGGGCGCAGGTCAACGTCAGCCTGCGCGGTACCGTGCCGGCCCACGGGCCGATGAAGTGGTCGGCCGATGGCGAATATCTCGACATCTCGTTTATCCCGCCATTCGGTACCGAGGGCGAGACCGGACGCAACAAGGTGGAAGTCGTGCTGCAGACGCGGGACCCTGCCATCGACAGCGATCTGGCCTGGCAGGATGTTCGCGTGCTGGCGGACAGCCTGCTGGACCCGAAGGCCCCGCTGAATATCGGCACCGTGGGCCAGCATCTGGTGGGACAGGCCCCGCAGCGCATCGTCCCCGAAGTGCTTGGACTTGGCCGCATCGCGCCCCCCGCTGCCGTCACCGGGGCTATTGGGGCTATTGGGACTATTGGCGCCATTGGAGCAATCGACGTGACCCGGCCATCGCTGGGCGACCTGCTCGATCCGGTGATCTGGTCCGGCACGGTGACGCTGCCCGATGTCGCCGGCAAGCCCGCGCGGCTGGCCATCCGGGAGTTCGAGCGGTATTACACCGACCGCACCGTGCCAGAAGTCCGGGCGGGCAAATCGTTGCGGCGCCGGGTGGTGGAGGAACGTCTGGTCTACACGACATTCTTTCCGCTTGCCTAAGTTGCAGCGCAACACAAATAATAGAGCGGCTTGTACCTCACGTGATTCACCCAACGGAGAGACACATGGCCGACGATGGCAAGACCGCCGCACCGCCGCCAGGGCGGGAGCCGCTGCTGATCGACCTGGCGCTACAGGGCGGCGGCGCGCACGGCGCCTTCACCTGGGGCGTGCTCGATCGGCTGCTCGAAGAGCCGTGGCTGGAGATCGACGGCATTTCCGGCACCTCGGCCGGCGCCATGAACGCCGCGGTGCTCGTGCATGGCCACGCGCTTGGCGGTGCCGAAGGCGCCCGGCAGGCGCTGTCGGACTTCTGGCAGCGCGTCTCCGAGACGGCGCGTTTCAGCCCGTTCCGCCGCAGCCCGCTGGACGTGATCCTGGGCCGCTGGACCCTCGACGATTCCCCGCTGTTCGTCGCCGCCGATCTGGCGGCTCGGATCTGGTCGCCCTATGACCTGAACCGCGCCGGCAGCAATCCACTGGCCGATATCCTGCAGGCCAGCATCGACTTCGAACTGCTGGCGCGCGCGCCCATCCACCTGTTCGTCACCGCCACCAATGTGGAAACCGGCCGCGGCCGCGTGTTCAAGAACGCGGAGGTCACCTCCGAGGTGCTGCTGGCCTCGGCGTGCCTGCCCACGGTATTCCAGGCCGTGGAAATCGACGGCGTGCCGTACTGGGATGGCGGCTACGCCGGCAATCCGACGATCACGCCGCTGGTGCGGGAATGCTGCTCGCACGACACGATCCTTGTGCAGATCAACCCCGTGGCCCGCCCCGGCGCGCCACGCAGCGCCCGGGACATCGTGAACCGCCTCAACGAAATCTCGTTCAACGCCGCGCTGCTCAAGGAGTTGCGGATGATGGCGGTGCTGCAGCGCGTGGCCGATCCTGGTGACGCGGAAGGGGCTCAATGGGCCAATATGCGCATCCACCGCATTGCCAGCGACAAGATCGCGGAGTACGGCACGGCATCGAAGATGAATGCGGAGTGGTCGTTCCTGTGCCTGCTGCGCGACGAAGGGCGTGAAGCGGCTGCGCAATTCCTGGCCGAGCACGGCGATGCGCTCGGCCAGCGTTCTTCGTTCAATCTCGACGAACTACTCGAGGAGATCTGAACCATGGGTCTCCTTGGCATCGTTATCGCCCTGGGGGCGATGATCTGGCTCGCGTTTCGCGGCTGGAGCATCCTGATCATCGCGCCGGCGGCGGCCCTGCTGGCCGCGGCCACGGCGGGCGAACCGCTGCTGGCTCACTGGACCCAGACCTTCATGGGCACGGCGGCGGGGTTCGTCGCCCAGTTCTTCCCGTTGTTCCTGCTCGGCGCCCTGTTCGGCAAGCTGATGGACGACAGCGGCTCCGTCACGGCCATTGCCGAATGGATGACGCGCGTGCTCGGCCCCCAGCGAGCGATGCTGGCCGTGGTGCTCGCGGGCGCGCTGCTGACCTACGGCGGCGTGAGCCTGTTCGTGGCGTTCTTTGTGCTGGCGCCGATGGCGCACGCGCTGTTTCGCGCGGCAGACATCCCGCCACGCCTGATGCCCGCCGCCATCGTACTGGGTACGTCGACGTTCACGATGTCGGCGCTGCCGGGCACGCCGGCGATCCAGAACGCGATTCCCATGCCGTTCTTCAGCACCACGCCGTTCGCCGCGCCCGGCCTCGGTATCGTGGCCAGCGCGATCATGCTGACGTTCGGGCTGTGGTGGCTGTCGCAGCGCGAGAAAGCTGCGCGCCGCAGGGGCGAGGGTTACGCCATTGCCGAGGAGGAGGCTTCGCCCGATGAGGTGGCGGAGCGCCCGCTGATCCGCGAGCTTGCCAGTACCGCACGCGAATTCGACCCGGCCGAGGCGCTGCAAGGCAGTCGCAGCGACGAGCCGCCAGCAGCCTTTATCGCGCTGCTGCCGCTGGCCGTGGTGATCGCGGTGAACCTGCTGATGAGCTTTGTGGTGCTGCCACGGGTGGATGCCGACTACCTCGGCCTGCCCGAATGGGGCGCGACCACGTTGCAGGCAGTCAGCGGCGTGTGGTCCGTTATCGTCGCACTGACCGCCGCCATCCTCTGCCTGATCGCACTGAATTTCCGGCGCCTGCCGGAGTTGCGCGACAGCATGGGCGCTGGCGCCCATGCCGCTGCCCTGCCGGTGCTCAGCGTGGCCAGTCTGGTGGGATTCGGTGCGGTGGTAGCCAGCCTGCCCGGGTTCGGCGTCGTGCGGGACTGGGTGTTGTCGATCGAGGGGGGCCCGCTCGTGTCGCTGGCCGTGGCAACGAACGTGTTGTCGGCGCTGACCGGCTCAGCCTCTGGTGGCCTGACCATCGCGCTCGATGCGCTCGGCGGCACCTACCTGACACGTGCGTTCGACCTGGGCATCGATCCCGCCATCCTGCATCGCGTGGCGGTGATGAGCGCCGGCACACTCGACACGCTGCCGCACAACGGCGCCGTGGTCACGCTACTGGCCGTATGCGGGGCCACGCATCGGGAAAGCTACGGCGGCATCGTGATGGTGGGGATCGTTGGCCCGATGCTGGCGCTGGCGGCCGTGATCGCGCTGGGGAGCTGGGTTGGTTCGTTCTGAAGCGGGATGAAACGAAGCCTGATGCACCGAGGGGGTCAGGTGGCCCCCTCCCCGCCGACCTGGGGCTGCACGATTCCCATCCGGCGCGCGGCCAGTTTCATCTGCGTGAACTGGATCCCGAACAGCGCCAGCTTCGATGCCAGCGGAAACACGCCGATAAAGAGCGGCCACGATGCCGTGAACGCCACTGCCACCACCAGGTTCAGCACGCCGGTGAGCAGCATCAGAGCGGCCCACAGGTAGCCATAACGGGTCAGCAGATCGCCCATGCGCTCCCGCGCGACCGGTGGCACGTAGCGGTGCATCCAGCCACCGCGCAGCATGACCACGCCGACCAGCGCATACAGCACGCTGGGCTTGCCCATCACGAAGCGGGGGTCGTTCGTCAGTAACGTGGCGGCGGCCGATACCAGCACGCTGATCAGGCTGATCCATTGCAGCGCGGCAATGGGCTCGCCCCGAAACCTCGCCCAAAGCACCACGCCGACCGCCACCGCAGTACCCGCCGCAGTGGCCACCAGCGTGTTGACGTTCATGGCGAACAGAACGGCAAAGACAATCACACCAAGGGAGTCAAGCACAACCGGGCGTAGCGCAGAGAGGAATACCTTCATGCAGAGCCTTTCCGAATTTTCAGGGGGCGGCGGCGCGCATCCGATACGTCGCCGGACTGGAAACTAATCACCGCATAGTTCGCGAAAGTGTCGGAGACAAGCTCGGGCGAGTCAAGGAAAAGATGGCCGGGATCAGGGTTGGTCCGGATGTCGCCGCGCGCTTGCGGTGGCGTCCTCGGCACTAACAGCCAAGCTGACCACGCTGATTCACGATGGCCTGACGGTTGGTCTTGAGTTGCGCCATGTTGTCCCAGGCGTTGCCCTGACGCATGGCGAGGTCGTTCTGGCGGAGCTGATTGAACAGCATGGTGCAATTGGACCGGCGGTTGTTCTCAGCGGCGATCGCCATCTGCTGTTCACGGGCGCTGACCTGCTGCAACTGCCTGGCTTCAGCGTCGTGGCGCCGGAGATAGGCTTCCTCCTGCTGCCGGGTGACCGCCGTCTTGCCGATGATCGAGAGCGTGCCGCCCGGCTCGCCGGCATTGCGGTAGCCGCTCGGGCACGTCACGCCATCGTCGAGATAGAGAACTTTGTGGTCTGGGCCATCGCACCGGGTCGCCGCGAAGGCGGTCATCGCATTCGTGGCGCAAAGCAGGACAGCCAGCATGACAGCGTTCCGTGCATCCATGGTGAGTTGGCCTCGTTGATCGGACGGACAGGACAGGTAAGGCAAGCGACGGGCCGTTGCTTATGCCTTGCCCAGCCGGGTAATCAACGCGGCGTGACGTGGATGGGATGACGCCAGCCGCTCCAGTTCGTCGCGGGCCGCCAGTTCGAACTCGCTGAATTCGAATCCCGGCGCCACCGTGCACCCGGCCAGGGCATAGCCGGCCGCGCCCGGCACGCGTTCCGCGGCAAACCAGCAGCCGGCCGGCACTACCGCCTGGAAGACTGTCCCAGGCTGGAACAGCGGATTACCCAACCGGTGCGTGGTGAACGCGCCGTCGGGCGCCAGCACGTGGACATTGAGCACGTCGCCCGCGTAAAAGTGCCAGGCCTCGTCGGACTGGATGCGATGCCACGCCGAAAAGGCGCCATCGCACAGCAGGTAGTAGATGGCCGTGGATGCCGAACGCTCGGCACCATCGGCCACGCGTGTGACGCGCGCGGCGTCCCGGTAGGTCTCGCGGTAGTAGCCGCCTTCTGGATGCGGGACCAGAGACAGTTCATCGATCAGGCGTTGCTGCGGTGAGCGCGTAGGCATGGCTTGTTTCCGGAGCTGCAGAGGCTGCGGGGGCTGATGTGTGGATCGGATGACTGACACGCCACCTTACCCGAAAGCCAGACATGACAAAATGTCGGCCGATGGTGGCATGGCGCCGGCATTGCAGGATTCGCCAAGACGACCCGGCACGTGGCGGGTTAGGCTCCCGGACAATACGGACCATTCCGCGGACCATTCCGCCGACCATTCTCCGGCCCAGGAAAAGCCATCCCGAGGCTCCTCCAAGGCCCTACCCGATTCGAACCAATGTCGCGCCCCTTCCCCGCCTGGCTCCCGGCCATGGCTTTCGTCCTGATCTGGTCCACCGGCTTCATCGTCGGCAAGGCCGTTGTTCCGGTTGCCGACGCCAACCTGTTCCTGCTGGCCCGCTTCACTCTGGCCGCGCTGATGTTTGCGGTGGCGGCGATGGCCAGCGGCGTCACGTGGCCTGCGCTCAAGCAGGTGCCACGCCATCTGCTGGCCGGCGCGCTGATGCAGGGCATCTACCTGTGCGCGGGCTACGGCGCGGTGGCGCATGGCCTGTCCCCTTCGATCATGGCGCTACTTGGCGCCTTGCAGCCGCTTCTGACCGCCCTGCTTGCGATCCCGCTGCTGAAGGAGCAACCTTCGTCCCGTACCTGGCGCGGACTTGGGCTCGGCGCGTTGGGCGTCGGGCTGGTCGTGCTTCCGGCCATGCAGGCCGGCACGCCGCAGACCGTGTCGCCATGGATCATACTGACGGGCGTGCTCGCCATTCTCTCCATCACGATGGGAACCCTCCTCCAGAAAACCTCGATCGCCCGCGCGGATATCCGCGCCAGCTCGGCCTGGCAGAATGCCGGCGCCATGCTCGTGGCTGGGGTGCTGGTCTGCGCCACGGGCGGGGTTGGCGCATTGCGCTGGGAAACCGGCCTGACGCTGTGGGCGTCGCTGGCCTGGGCTGCGTTCGTGCTGTCAGGGATCGGCACCTGGCTGCTGCTCAGCCTGGTGCGCCGAGGACAGGCCGCCAACGCGGCGGCGCTGATGTTCCTGGCGCCACCGCTTGCCGCCGTGCAGGCCGCGCTGTTGTTCGGCGACCGGCTCGCCCCGCTCCAGTGGCTCGGCATGGCCGTGGCCGGTATTGGCGTGTGGCTCTGCCAGACGCAGGGCAACCCCCGACATGCCCAAGCTCGTTGAACACGCCTCGCCGCTGGTCGAGCCGCGCCGTTATTCGCCGCGACCCTTTGGTCATGCGCATGACTACCATCAGTTGCTGTTCGGCGTGGATGGGGCCATCGAACTCGAAATTGACGGCCATGCCTATCGCGTCGATGGCCAGCACGGGCTGGTGGTGCCTGCGGGCGCTCACCATGTCTGCGCGGGCCTGACCGAAAACCTCCAGCTCGTGGCGGACTTTCCCGCCAATTCCGTCGCTCTGCCCGCGCGGCTAATGGAGAACCCGCGTGCCTTCGCCATGGATGCCAGCTTCGCTGCCCGCGTCCGCGCGTTGGCGACGCATCGCCCGTCTGGCGACCTGCCACTCCAGCACGCCTGGCATTGCGCAACGGCGCTCGCGGGCAATCTGGCATCGGCGCTGGGTCTCGATGCGGCCCGCAACGATGCCACGCATTTCCCGGCAATGGCCATCGATGCATGGCTACGCGCCAATCTCGCGTCGCCGTTGCGGGTGGACCAGCTTGCCGCGCGCATGGGCTGGGGCGCGCGTCGGTTTCACACGCTGTTTTGCGAGGCGTTTGGCGATACCCCGCACGGCTACCAGACACGCCTGCGGCTGGACCAGGCCGTGCAATGGTTGATGACTGGCACGATGTCGCTCGCCGATATCGCCTATGGCGTTGGCTATCCCGATCAGACCACCTTCACACGCGCGTTCGCCCGTCGGTTCGGCAAGCCGCCCGGCGCGTGGCGGGCCGCTGCCCTGGCCTGATCTGCAGATTTCCCCCGCCGCGCGTATGATGCGCGCGTGTTCGAGCCAGCGAACCAGCAAACCAGAACGGGGGAGACAACCATGATGACAATGATCACGACGGTCGGGCTCAAGCGCCTCGCCGTTGCCACGCTATTCGCCTCCGGGCTAGTCCATGCGCAATCACCGGTGCCGGTGATGCAACCCACTGAAGGCGATTTCGAAGCGCGCGACTTCCACTTCCAGAGCGGCCAAACGCTGCCGACCGTCAAGCTTCACTACGCGACGCTGGGCACGCCCACGCGCGGCGCCGACGGCAAGGTCAACAACGCCGTGCTTCTGCTCCACGGCACCACTGGCACAGGCCGCGCGTACCTGACGCCGCTGATGCAGAAGGAACTGTTCGCGGCGGGCCAGCCGCTCGACGCCTCGCGCTACTACATCATCATGCCCGACGGCATCGGCCGTGGCGGATCGAGCAAGCCCAGCGACGCGCTGCGCGCGAACTTTCCGCGCTATGGCTACAACGACGTCGTGGAGGGTCATTACCGTCTGCTGACCGAGGGACTCAAGGTCGATCATCTGCGGCTGGTACTGGGCACGTCGATGGGCGGCATGCAGACGTGGGTCTGGGGTGAACGGCATCCGGGCATGATGGATGCGCTCATGCCAATCGCCAGCCAGCCCGTGGCGATGTCAGGCCGCAACTGGTTGTGGCGCCGGATGTTGATCGACGCGATCCGCAACGACCCCGACTGGAACGGTGGCAACTACACGCGGCAGCCCACCCACTGGACCCGCACCACGCCGGTGTTCGCCCTGATGACGCAAAGCGCAGCCACGTTGCAGAAGGCCGCCCCTACGCGCGACCAGGTCAACCAGTACGTCGACAAGACCGTGGCGGACAGCCGCGGCATGGACGCCAATGACTACCTGTACTGGTTTGAATCGTCATGGGACTACAACCCCGAGCCGGATCTGGGCATGATCCGCGCGCCGCTTTACGCGGTGAACTTCGCCGACGACATGATCAACGCAGTGGACCTCGGCGTCATGCAACGCACCGTGCCGAAGGTTCGACAAGGCAAGTACGTGGAGTTGCCCGAGAGCGAGAACACATATGGGCATCAAACGTTGCAACACCCCGAGGTATGGAAGCCGTATCTCGTTGAACTGCTGAAGTCGCTACCCGCGCAAAAGTAGCCACAAGAAAGTAGCCACAAAAGTAGCGCCACGTTCGCCCGCCCCGCCCGTGCGGCCGAGTGCCGCACTGCAATGCGCGAGGCGTGGCGAGCGCCTGCGCAGCAAGCCCGGCACGCTTTGTCGCGGGGCCGCAATACGGGTATTTCGCTAGGCTTCAACGCTAGATCGCGCCTGCCCCGCTGCCTATACTGACTTCGCACCGTACACAGCATCACGCTGTGTGCGCGTGTGCCCGATAACACTAGCGGGCAGGCACTGGCGGCCCCGGGAGGATGCCACGGATGATCATGTCCATTCGGCCTGCCATTGAAGAGGAAAGTGAAGATGGACATGCCCAGCGAACAGTTCCTTGCGATCCAGGAAACCCGCCGCTTGGGGCTCCGGGCATTGCGCGCGGCGCTGCTCCAGGTTCACAAGGAAGTCATCGGTTATGACCGTGGCCAGTACGAGCGGCTGCACGGTCCGATTCCAGCCGGCCAGTTCGTGCAACTCGTGACCGAGGAATCCTTCTTCCGCTGGCTCGATCCACTATCGAGACTGATCATCGAGATCGACGAAGAACTCGATGGTGAAGAACATCACGACGAAACCTGCCGGGCCGTGGCTGCCGCCGCGCAGAAGCTGTTCAGCGAGCGTGGCGACGTGGACTTCCGCAAGCGCTATCAGGAGGCGCTGCAGGATGAAGCCGCGGTCACGGTCGCGCACGGCCGACTGATGTCCGTCATCGGGCAATTGCGCCAGTTGCCCTAAAGTGCGCCAGTTACCCTGGTTGCCTGGCCACTTTCGCTAACGCTCACAGACGCCTTCCAATCATCCTTTTCCGCCCGGCCCCTTGTGGGCCGGTTCGTGCGGCACAGGATGCACCGCGATCGGACCACTGGCCGGAAATGTCTCGCGCAAGGCCTCGTCGAGTTCCTGCTCGACCTTCTGGTCATGCGACTCGCGTGCCTTTCTTGAAGCGGGTGTGAGAGATTTGGTGGAATCCAGTTTGCTCATATCGTCGGCTCCTTGAAAAGTGCTGGTGATGCCTGTCAGCGATGTCCGCCTCCGCGGCCACCACCGCTCCGTCCGCCCCGACCACCGCCACCCCATCCTGGCATTCCACCTGCGCCCTGGTAGCCGGGGTACGCGCGATACCCAGGATAGCCCGGCGACCCTCGATAGCCGTAGTAGCCACCGCGATACCCATACCAGCCGTGCCCGTAGTATCCACGGTACCCACGCCCATACCATCCGTAGCGGTAATAAGAGGTGTGACAGCAGCCATACCAGAAGCTGCCGAAGAACACGCCACCAGTGTACGCCGGCCAGTAAGCGGGCCAGTACGGATAGCCGCCACCATACGCGTACGGGTAACCGTACCAATAGGGATACGCGTAGTCATACTCGTAGCCCGGGTACCCACCGTAGACAGAACCAAGGTCGCCCAGCGGATAGTTGGGGTCATAACCGTACGGACTGTCATAGCCGGGATACGTTGCGCAGCCGCCCAGCATCGTTGCCGCGGTCACTGCCGCCAGGACCCACCCGTGGGCGCCCCTCATCACAGCCTCCTGTCGATATCCGGTCGGAATTGACTTCCGACAGTCACTTAGACAGTAGCCGCATCGAGAAGTCCAAAATTCGGAGTATTCCGATTCTCATATGAGAATCGTCTCCTTACACTGCCTCTCGCCCGTGCAATACGGGCGACCCACCCGGTTTCAGGGTCGACCCTCCCCCTGAAACACAGGCTTCACGATGCCACGCGGTCCCCGTCCCGTGGCATCTTTTTTTACAGACCCTTCTCCACCAGGTCGAGCAGTCGTTGCCCGATCACTCCCGCCAGCTCCCTTGCCCGACCGCGCAGCGGCCCGTCGATGAGCATGATCGACAGACCATGCACGGCCGACCACGCAAGGTACTCCGCACCCGGACGTCGTTCGGCCGGAAGCAGGCCTGCCTCTACCCAGCGATCCAGCGCCGCGCCGAGCAGTTCGAATGGGTTCAGTCCGCTATTACCGGCTTTTGCCGGATCGGAATCTTCCTCCACATCGTCGGGAACCGAGAATGCGGTGCGAAACAGCCCGGTTTCAGCCAAGGCAAAGCGCAGGTAGCCCGTGCCTACCGCCCGCAGGCTGGCCCGCGCGCGCTCGGCAGGCGCGGCATCGGGAGGAATCGTCGCCAACTCCGCTTCCATTGCTATCGCCAGGCTGGAAAGCGCGTGCGCGCGCACTGCCTGCAAAAGATCCTGTCTGTTCGCAAAGTGCCGGTATGCCGCATTCGGCACGACGCCCGCTCGGCGTGTCGCCTCGCGCAGGACAATGGCATCGGGCCCGCCCTGCCGTGCCAGATCGATGCCTGCTTCGAGCAGGGCGCGGCGCAGGTCACCATGGCGATATGTGGTGCGCGTGGGCGGTGTCGGCGGTGCGGGCGGTGTGGGCGCGGCGGTTCGATTCATGCTAGCTCCCATGCGGACAGCGTCCAGGGCAACGAATAACAATAGTAGACAGTGTACACAACCACTTCCAGCACCGCTGGCCCGCGCTGTTCGCGTATTTCCCGCGTCACTAAAGGATGGGAGCGAAGAGCTTGGCCACGTGCATCGCCACACGCAGGATGGCGGGCGCGCCAAGGAAGTCCTCGCGGTCGATCTGACGGGCCTCCGCGAAATCGGCTTCCAGCATCTCCGCCACGCTGGCCGCGAACTCCGGGTGAGCCGTCATGACCATCATCTCGAAGTTGAGCCGGAACGAACGATTGTCCAAATTCGCGGTGCCGACGGCCGCCGCGTCGTCGTCGATCAGGATGACCTTCTGGTGCAGGAAGCCCGGCTGGTACCGGAACACCTTCACGCCGGCGCAGACGGCCTGGTGGGCATAGATAGTCGACGCTCCATAGACCACGTAATGGTCCGGCCGGGCCGGTATCAGGATGCGCACGTCCACACCACGCAGCACTGCCAGTCGCAGCATCGCGGATACGGCTTCGTCGGGCACGAAGTATGGCGACGTAATCCAGATGCGCTTGCGCGCGGCCTGGATCGCCTCGACGAAGAACAGCGAGCACGTCTCCTGCGCATCCGCCGGCCCCGATGGCACGATCTGGCACACCATGTCGCCGAAGCGCCTCGGCGGCGGCAGCAACAGGTAGGGCACCTCGTGCGCGGCCCAGTACCAGTCCTCGGCGAACGTCATCTGCAGCTCGAGCACTACGGCGCCGCGAATCTCGATATGGGTATCCCGCCAGGGCGCGAGTGGTGGCCTGCGACCGAGGTATTCGTTGCCGACGTTGTGGCCTCCGACGAAGGCGCGCTCGCCATCGACGATCACCAGCTTGCGGTGATTGCGGAAGTTGAGCTGGAAGCGATTGACAAAGCCGGGATGCGTGGCGAATGAGCGCACGTTGACGCCGGCTTCCTCCAATGCACGCAGGTAGGCCCGGCCAAGCGCGTGACAGCCGATGCTGTCGTAAAGGAAATAGACCCTGACTCCTGCCTTGGCACGCTCGCACAGGCGGCGTTGCAGTTCGAGTCCAAGTTCATCGTCGTGAACGATGAAGAACTGGACCACCACGACCTGTGTGGCGGCATCGATCGCGGCGAAGATCGCCTGGAAGGTTGCCTCGCCGTTGACCAGCAGCCGCACGTCGTTATTGCCCAGGCATGGCATGCCAGTCAGGCGCGGCAATGCGCGCATGCATTCCTGATCGGGATTCATCACCAGGCAGGCGCTGAGCGAATCCAGTTCCTGGGTGCTCATGTTCTGGCGGATCTCGCGCAGCCGGTGATTGTTGAAGCGCCGCGCATTGACGTATCCCGCGAAGCGGCTTCGTCCGAAGATCAGATAGGGGATCAGCGAGAAGTACGGCATCATGACCAGCGACCCAGCCCAGGCGATGGCCCCGGGCGCAGTGCGTACGGTCATGACGGCGTGCAGCGCCGCGATCACGCCCAGCACGTGAAGAGACACGACGATCGCTGCAATCACACTAGGGGTCAACATAGGCAGCCAGGGCCGGACGGGATGGACGCTATTCTGGCACAGCACATCACTTCAAACATCCCCGAGCCACGCCCCCGAATCCATGCTGCCTAATTTTTAGGCAGACCGATGCGCTCCCATGACCCGGCGCGACTGGCGCAGACGCCGACGCAGTTATCCACACAATCTGTGGATAAGCGACGCCACGCACGCGTCGCCGGGCGGATGTCCGATTTCGTTTCATTCCTACGTCAACGCCATCCATTTAAGGAAACACCGATTGTTCGCCCCACAAACGCTGGATACGCTGCAACGCGTTTACTTCGCTTTCCAGAGAATGTCGCATGAATGCCCGAACGAACATCGCGCTGCTGGCAAACAGCTCGTCGCCCCTGCATCCGCTGCAGGAACTCCTTGCCGTCGCCGGCTACCAATGCAACGTCTTTCACGCCGGGCGTGACCTGATTCAAGGGCTCGGCCATGACAGCTACGAGATGCTCCTGATTGACCGTGAACTGGCCGACATCTCCGCCATCGACGTGATTCGCACCGTCCGGGCCGTGCGCAACCGCGACGTACCAATCGTGATCTTTGCCAGCGAAAACAACGACGACGACCTCGTCGAGGCCCTCGATGCCGGCGCGGACGACTACGTGCTCCGCCCTCTGGCTGCGCGTGTGCTGCTGGCCCGCATCGCCGCATTGCGCCGGCGCATGAGCGGCACGCGCTTGCGCGGAGCCATACCGTTGCGCGCCGGGCCATACGAGCTGAGCAACCCCGGTCGCTACGCCACGCTCAATGGCGACCGGATTCCGATGACGCCCAAGGAGTTCGACCTGGCCATGCTGATGTTCGCCAACGCGGGCCGCATCCTGGCCAGCCGCCGCATCGAACATACGATCTGGGGCCATGACTTGCCGCCCTACTCCCGCGCGCTGGCCGGGCTGGTATCGCGAATGCGCCGTACCCTGAACCTGTGCCCGGAGACCGGCGTCACGGTCAGCGTCGTCTATGCCCAGGGGTATCGGCTGGACATCCTCGATCAAGCGGCGCGCCACGAATTGTCCGCTGCGGCTCGCGTGGCCTCCGCGTCATCGACCCCAGCGCGGATGCTCAAATCGCTTGCGTAGATCCGTCTGAAAATCCAGATCTAGATATCGAGCACGCCGCGCGCAGCCAGTTCGGCGATATCGATCCGCGCAACGCCTGATGGCGCGCGCTTGGCGCTGCGCTTGGCCACCGCCGAGGCCGCACCGATATGCTGGCTGCAGAGCCGCAGCGTCGCCATTGCTTCCGCACTGACACTGACCACGCCAGCGGCCATCGTTACCGGCACGAAGAACGCCGGATTGCCGAACCGGTCCTCGCCGTGAATACCGCCAGCAGCGCGATCCATCGACGAGTACAACATCAGTGCTGCATCGTTGAAGCGTGCAATGGCATCCCGGATACGCACCTCCCAATCGTCCCCCTGATACAACACCAGGAAGTCGTCGCCGCCGACATGCCCGAGGAAGTCGCGCGCGGGATCGCATGCCTGCGCCAGAATCGCGGCCGCGCCCTTCAGCATTTCGTCGCCCTTCCAGTAGCCGTAACGATCGTTGAATGGCTTGAACTGGTTGAGGTCGACATAGCACGCATGAAATGCGCTGCCGGCTGCAATGAGTCGGTCGACATGCTGGTTCAGCAGGATGTTTCCGGGCAGGAACGTTAGCGGATTCGCGTAACGTGCCGCCTCCATGCGTACCTCGGTGGTGGCGCGTAGCAGATCGGCCACGGTGCCAAGACCCACGTATCTGCCTTGATCAGTGATCACGAAACCATCGGCCAGCACATGGGATTGCTCGCCCGCGAAAAGCTCGGCCATATCCTCCAGGCTGGTGCGGCGGTCAAAGCAAACTGGCGCCGGATTGGCCAGCGTGATGCAGGCCTTCCTGCCATAGAGTTCCCGATGAAATGGCGTGGCGTAGCGGTCAATCAGGATTTGCCGGTTCATCATCGCCACCGGCCGCATTGCCTCGTCCACCACTGCCATCGCGTGCAGATCAGGCTGGCTGTGAAACCGCGCCAGGACGTCGTTATTGGAGGTGGTGGGATGGATCGTCGGCGCGGGGCGCAGGAGTTGCCCGGCGGTCATGCCCGACCATCCCGTGCGCAAGGCTTGGGGAAACACCGCGATCTGCCGCGAGGCCAGCACAGCCCGCACCTCCGGCGACGCCTGCGGTTCAGGCAGCGCCACTGGCCTCCCCAAAAAGTAGCCCTGGCCCGCGGAAACACCAAGATCCCGCACCATGGCCAATTCCTCGACCCGCTCGATGCCTTCTGCGATCACGTGACCACCGAATGCCCCCATCATGCGCAGCATCCCGCGCAGTATCTCCAGCCGGCGCGAGCACGTATCTATCCCGCGCACGAGCGACTTGTCCAGCTTGATGAACTGCGGCGACAGATCGGCCAGCATGTCGAGATTGGCATGGCCCGAGCCAAAATCATCCAGAGCGTAATGCACGCCTAGCTCGCCGAGCAGCGCCATGGCCTGGCCAAAGGTCTGGGCATTGCCGATGGCAGTCTGCTCCGTGATCTCGATAACGACCCGGGAAGGTGCGATCGCCGCCGCACCGCCGACAATGCCATCGGCCCCCAGCAACGCGGCCATGGTGTGTCCACGCCCGACCAGAAGATGGCGCAGCGTCAATGGACTGAAGTTCAGGAACAGCTTGCCCGGCAGGTTCAGCGACGACCACGCATCGAGCGCGGTACGGGCCGCCGCCACTTCAAGCTCCACGGTCGTCCCATTTGCCTGCGCGAGTCGGAACAAGGCGTCAGGCATCTCGTGCAACGACGCGGCCGGGCCGCGAATCAACGCCTCATGACCCAGAATGTCCCCATTGCCCAGCGACACGATTGGCTGGAATACCGCCTGCAACGAAGGCAGGCACACAGCCTCTCGGGCCGTGGCCAACGAGGAGGCGACGGTCAGCATGACATGCGGATAAGGGTTGAATGACAGGTTATCGACCGCGCAGCGTGATGCCACGGGGCGGCTTCCGGCGCGGACGATAAATGGAGCGCCCGCCATTTCATGATAACAATGTGTCACCTGTATGACGACGTCACCCATTCAGGGGTGTCACGTTATCGTCACATTCATGCACGACGATCGCGCTGCACTGCAGCACGACCCACGCCCCGCACTCCCCAGGGAATGACCGCGAGGCCGGCGTGCCGCAGCGCATCGGGTCATGGAGTGACGGGGTCGCGGCCCCGAAGGAGTGTTTCTCGTGTTGCAAGCCATCAAGCTGGGTCTGCCTGGACTGGGAGCCAAATCCCTGTGGCAAGGACTGGCGCGCCTGCCGCTGGTCATGCGGCTGTCTGCGGCATTCGTGCTGATCTACGCGTTCGGCGCGGCCGTCGGACTCACCGGCATCATCAATCTGATTCAGCTGAAACAGGATACGGACACGCTCTACCAGCGCGACATGCGCGGCGCTATCTCCGCCGAGCGTGCTCAGGCGGCGCTGGCCACGCTGGGCCGCGCCCAGTTGTCGCTGACGCTGGCCACCAGCACCGCGGAGCGCGACACCGCCGCGTCGGAGGTCGCCCAGGCGTTGCGCCGGCTCGACCAGGCCGTTGACGGCGTGCGCACGGCTGCCCCGCAGCAAGCCGACGCGCTACAGAAAGAGCGCGCGACTGCCGGCGAACTGATGAACAACTTCGTGGCCTTGATCGGCAAGCAGCCACTCGACGCCCTGCAATTCGATTCATCGGTCTCGGTCGACGGACACTTCGTCGGCGAACAGCTGCAGAAGCTCGCCGGCCTGATCGAACAGACACGGTCCACGCTGGATCAACAAGCTGCGGACACGGTTGCCGGCGTGGCCGCAGCGCAAGTCACCGCCCAGACCGTGATGGCGGTACTGCTCGTGGCCAGCTTCCTTGCCGCCGCCGCGCTGGCCTGGATCGCGGCACGTAGCCTGACACGCGAACTCGGTGGCGAACCGCGCGACGCCGCTGCCGTTGCAAATCGCATCGCCAATGGCGACCTGACCGCCCGGATCGCCGTGGGCGCGCACGATCAAGGCAGCCTGCTCTACTTCCTGGCCGGCATGCGCGATCAATTGGCCGGCGTGCTCGCGCGCATCCAGCAATGCGCGCACGAAATCTCCAGCGCCAGCGACGGTATCGCCAACGGCAACCGCGAACTGGCTGCACGCACGGGCACGCAGGCTTCAGCGCTTGCCGAGGCGGCAGGGAACGTAGCGCGCCTGACCGAACTGGTCCAGCAGGCACACGCACAAGCCCGGCAGTCGAGCGACATGGCCAGCCGCGCGCGCGAAGCCACCACCACAGGCATGGCTTCGGTGCGCGACATGAGCGGCGCCATGGCCAACGTTCACGCGCAGTCGCGCAACATCTCCGAAATCGTCACGGTGATCGAAGGGATTGCCTTCCAGACCAATATCCTGGCGCTGAATGCAGCGGTGGAAGCCGCTCGCGCGGGCGCAGCGGGACGTGGTTTCGCCGTTGTCGCGCAGGAGGTCCGCGCGTTGGCCCAGCGTAGCGCCACGGCTGCGCGCGAAATCGGCGGCATTGTCGGCGACGCGGCGAAGGAGATCGCACGCGGCGCGGACCTCAGCACGCGCGTGGTGGCCGCCATGGAAGGCATCGATGTCGCGGTGAATCACAGCCACACCCTTGCCGAAGAACTGCGCCTGCTGGCCGACGAACAGGCAACCGGCATCGGGCACGTCGCCGATGCGCTGACACGGCTCGAGCAGACCAGCGCCCAGAACGGCGCGCTCGTGGAGGCGGTGTCCGGCCAGGCGGCGCAACTCGACCAACAGGCCGCAGCGCTGGAGGCAGACGTCGCGCGCTTCCGCTTCTGAGGATTCACGCACCGCCGCAATACCTTGCCCTGAGAGCCCCCATCGCCGGGGCAAGGCTTCAGTTTTCGCATTTGTCGTCCGTAAATGGCAACACGCCTATTGACCGACGCAAAACGCCCCGCGAGCATGACCCACGGGCCGAAGGCATTGCGTCATTGGCCAAGGAAATGCCCCTCGCGGAGACAAGCGAATGCTACGCAAAGCCGTACAGGACGACAGCAGCTTTCTGGAAGACTTCGAGAACGCCGGGCGCGATTGGGCGCCCCGGCTCAAGCCTTGCGGCACCTGCCATGCCTGCGAGCAGCCGGTCAGGCGAGCCGAATTGTTTTGCGGCATCACGTGCCAGTACTCGTTCGAACATTTCGAAATGCAATTGCTGCGCAAGCGCTGAACGCCCTTCCCCCCGTTTGTAATGCATCAAATGTTTCACCTCCGCGAACATTTCCTTTCAAACTCCTGTCAACCGACCCGCCAAACCACTCGTTGAGGCGTGCATCGGGTCTGTATCCGCGCATCGACATTGTCGAGACAATGCGGACCGCAGCCTGGCAGTGTGTCTGCACGAAACAACTGATATCAAGCGCTAACCGGTATTTACGAGTTGTGTGGCCAAGTTACACGGCTGTTGCACTTGAGCACAATTTGTGTAGCCCATCGCACCCTAAAGCCAGATACGCTTGATTCAACCTAACCGCTTAACTGCGACTGACAAACACAGGAATCCCATGTCTGAACGCCTCATCATGCTGGACGTCCCCGGCGTCCTGTATTCGGACCGCTCCGCTACCCGCCTGGGCGGCACGCCAAACACGGGAACCCTGCGAGACGTCAGGTACTTCGACCCCATCGCCCTCGGCTATCTGCGTCGCCTGTTCGGCATTGCCGGCGCCCGCGTCGTGGTTTCGGACGCCTGGCGCCGTGGCACGCCGGCCGCCATCTTCCAGCAGCTGGATCTGCAGGTCGAAGGCATGACGCCGCCGGTGGCAGGCGGACACGGCGCGGAAATCGACGCCTGGTTCGCGCAGCACCCGGCTCCTGGCGCATGGGTCATCATCTCGACTGTTGCTCCGGAGTCGCTGACCGACGAGCAGCGCGCGCACCTGGTACAAGTGAACCCGGCCGAAGGTCTGACCGTCGACATCTTCCGCAAGGCGCTCGACATCCTCGGTGTGGCCTGCCCTTCCACCATCACGCCGGATTCGCGCGTCGACCCGGATCTCAAGGCCAAGTTGCGCCATCTGCAGCAGCTGGCACGCGAGGCACCGGAGCGCTTTATGCCGGCGCCCGCCGCCGCCGAGGCTCGCGAGCGCGCCATGGCGGTCGCGGTGGCCAGCCTGACTGGCAAGCAGCTCGAATCGGGTGCCATTCACGCTTGATTCAGGGCTGATTCAGCACTGACGCTCAATCGGTCCCGCAGCAAGACACAAAGGGCCGCAAGCAATTGCGGCCCTTTTTTCATTGGCTTTCAGCCTCGCGCGCCATCAGGGCAATCTCGGCGCAACCTCAACGCAACCTCAACGCGCAATCAGCTTCACGCCCGGGAAATCCACCGGCACGTTGAACACCACGTTGACGTAGTTCGTGAACAGGTTCAATGCGACGTGTGCCAGGATCTCGACAATCTCTTCGTCGCTGAAACCGACCTGGCGTAGCGATGCCACGTCGGTGTCGCTAAGCTGGCCGCGCGCTTCCACGACCTTCACCGCGAACCCCAGCGCGGCAGCCGTCTTCGGTTCGTTCGACAACCCAGCCTGGGCGGCTGCCATCTCCTCGGCCGATGCGCCCGCCTTGCGGCCCAGCGCCGTATGCGCGGCCAGACAGTATTCGCAGCGATTGCGGTCGGCAACGGCCACGGCGATCTTCTCGCCCAGTTGCGCCGAGATCGTGCCACCGCCGAGCGCGCCGAAGCTCCCCCACATCGACTGCAGCGCTGCCGGCGAGTTGGCCACGGCGCGGAACATATTGGGTACGACGCCGAACGCGGTCTGGATCTGTTCGATGGCAGCCACGCTTGCGGCCGGAGCGGTGTGTTGGTCTAGGAGGGGAACACGTGCGGTCATGATGAAGCTCCTTTCTGGATGGTAAGTGGAGGGGTACTGGGAACTGGACGGGCTGTACCGTCCATGGGCTCCACTATGCCGCCGGGCGCAAAACGATCGGATACCATACGTCCACGAAACATACCAATTCATCCATCAAAATGTCCCACCCGATCGAACCCACCCCTGACCGCCTCTCCGGCTTGCTGGAACGCTTCCGCGTTCGCGCCCACCTGTTCCATACCGGGGCGCTCTGCGGGATCAGCCGGTTCGACGTGAAGGAGCGCGGCTTCCTGCACGTGCTGCGCGAAGGCCATTTGACGCTCTCGCACTCGGACCGTGGCCTGCCTCGGCGCATGGAAATCCGCGAGCCGTCCCTGCTGTTCTATCCGCGGCACGTCATCCACACCTTCCACAATCCACCGATCGAAGGCTCGCAGTTCACCTGCGCCACGCTCGAGTTCGCCGGAGGTGCGATGAACCCGGTCGCGAGGGCCCTGCCCCCGCTGATCGTGTTGCCGCTGGCGCGGGTCGAGGGGCTGGATGCCGCGCTATCGCTGCTGTTCGCCGAGACCGCGCGCGTCCGCTGCGGCCAGCGGCTGCTGGCAGACCGCTTGTTCGAAGTCGTGCTGATCCAGCTACTGCGCTGGATGCTCGACCATCCGGCCGATGCAGGCATTCAGGCGGGCTTGATCACCGGACTTTCAGATCCGCGACTGGCCCGCGCATTGGTGGCGATGCACGAAGCCCCTGGCGAGACCTGGAACCTGGACCGCATGGCGTCCTGCGCCGGCATGTCGCGCAGCGCCTTCGCCTCCGCCTTTCGCGAAATCGTGGGACAGACGCCTGCCGACTACCTGGCGGGCTGGCGTATCAGCCTGGCACAGGCGCGGCTGCGTGATGGCGTGCCGATCAAGCTGCTGGCCAACGAACTGGGGTATGCCAACCCCTCTGCGCTATCGCGTGTTTTCGCGGCCAAAGTCGGCAAATCGCCACGGGAATGGCTGCAGGCGCAAGCCTCCGAGCACTAGATTCAGCCGTTGAATTCTGCAATGCAGAATAATGATTCCGCGCTGCGGTTGACAATTGCCGAGCATCGGTGGGACGATGCGACTCATCGAATACCGGTGAGTCATCAACACCGGACGCCTTAGCCGGAGACATCATGCGTAGTACCGCAGTACCCGCGAACCGTTCTGGTCTCGCGTCTTTCCCCCTTTTCGCAACACCACGCCTGCTCGCAGGCACCACCATCCAGGCGAAGCTGCACGTGCAACTTGCCACGGGCAAAGAGTGAGCACGCCATGGAAGATGTGATCGAAATGGCGGAGATCGCCGCCGCACCCAAGGAAAGCAAACGCAAGGAAGACCGCCATTTCGTGACCGCGCTGGCGCGTGGCCTGGATGTGCTGGCGTGCTTTCGTGCCTTCGACAGCGAGCTTGGCAATGCCGAACTCGCCAAGCGCTGTGGCCTGCCGAAATCGACGATTTCGCGCCTGACCCACACGTTGACCGAACTTGGCTACCTCCAGGCCCTGACGGACCCCGTGCGTTACCGCCTGGGCAGTTCCGCACTGGCGCTGGCGCCCGCCGCGCAGCAGGGCGCAGAGGTCCTGGCGGTGGCGCGCCCCTACATGCAGGAATTGGCCGATCTGTCGCAAGGCGTCGCCTCGCTGATCGTGCGCGACCGCGGACGTATGCTGGTATTCGAGAACTGCCAGTCCGAGACCTACCTGACTCTGCGCGTCGCCGTGGGAAGCCGCGTATCGGGGCTCAATACGGCAGCAGGCCGTGCCTACCTGGTGGCATTGCCGCCAGCCGAGCAGCGTCAGGCGCTGACGGCATTCCGCACGGACGAGAAGGTCGCCCCTGCCGAAGCCGAAGCCATCCTCGCGAACAGCCGTGACGAGCAACGCCGGCTTGGCTGCACCACGTCGTTTGGCGAATGGCTGCCCGACATCAATTCGATCGCCCACGCGTTCCGGCCGGGTCCCTCATTGCCCCCGATGACGCTGAGCTGCAGTGGTCCCAATGCGATCGTGCCGCCAGCCCATCTGCTGGAGAAAGTGCGTCCGCTGCTGCGTGACCATATCCGCAAGATCGAAGCGGCGTTCGGCGTCACACGGTAACGGAGCGCAACACTGACGGGATGGGAAACGGATGCGGGCACGCCGCACCGGAATGCCGTACGATGCGGGTTTCCCGCCATCAACCGGACCCGGTTCCATGCCCCATCTCGTCATCGAACTCACGGAAAACACCCGTCTGACCTGCTCTCAAGAGGAGCTGCTCGACGAGGCGAACGCCGCGCTGCTGTCCAGCGGCCAATTCCAGGAACCCGATATCAAGTCGCGCTGCGTGACGCTCTCCACCTATCGCCAGGGAACGGAGAACGTGGACCGCGCGTTTGTCCACGCCACGCTGCAGATCCTGGACGGCCGTGATCAGGCTGTGCGCAAGGAACTCGGCCAGCTGGTGTGCAATGCGATCTCGGAAATGGTCCGCCCCGGCGCATCAGCGCAAAGCGTTCAGGTGTCTGTGAACGTCGTGGAAATGGAGCGCGCGACGTACTCCAAGCAGATCGTTGGCGGCTAAGGCTGGCGATCTTTCACCTCTCTCCCGCCTGCGGGAGAGAGGCGACACCCCTCAACAAACCACCACTCAGGTCACTGGCGCCGGATTGAACAGCGCCAGCGCGTTGTGCAGCTTGTGGTGCTCGGCCCAGGTCTGCTTGCGGCCGCTGGCCACGTCGATCATCAGGTGGAACAACTCCCAGCCCACATCCTCGATCGTGGCTTCGCCGGTTGCGATGCTGCCTGCGTTCACGTCCATCAGGTCGTGCCAGCGGCGCGCCAGATCGCTGCGCGTTGCGACCTTGATCACGGGCACCTCGGCCAGTCCGTACGGCGTGCCGCGCCCCGTCGTGAAGATGTGCAGGTTCATGCCGGCAGCCAGTTGCAGCGTGCCACAGATGAAATCGCTGGCCGGAGTTGCCGCGTAGATCAGGCCCTTCTGCTTGACCTTCTCGCCTGGTGACACCACGCCTGAGATCGGCGCGCTGCCCGACTTGACGATCGAACCCATGGCCTTTTCCACGATATTCGACAGGCCACCCTTCTTGTTGCCTGGCGTCGTGTTGGCGCTGCGATCGACGCGACCACGGTCCAGATAGCGGTCGTACCAGTCCATTTCCCGAATCATCGCTTCGGCCACCTCGGGGGTAGCGGCGCGGGCGGTGAGCTGGTCAATACCGTCGCGAACCTCGGTCACTTCCGAGAACATCACGGTCGCGCCGGCGCGCACGAGCAGGTCTGTGGCAAAGCCGACAGCCGGATTGGCCGTCACGCCGGAGAACGCATCGCTACCGCCGCACTGCACGCCCACCACCAGTTCCGATACGGGCACCGTCTCGCGCTTGCGGGCATTGAGGGTCTGCAGATGGGTCTCGGCCATCGCCATGATCGAGTCGATCATCGACGCGAAACCCACGTGCTTGTCGTCCTGCAAGCAAACCACGCCCACCTGCACCTCGCCGGCGCCGGTCTGGATCGGGATTGTGCCCGGCGGCATCAGGCGTTCCGGCTGCAGCTTCTCGCAACCCAGGCTCACCATCATGGCGGTGCCGCCGAAGTTCGGATTCAGCGCGATATTGCGCAGCGTGCGGATTGGCACGATCGCGTCGGGCGCGTCGATCGCCACGCCGCAGCCATAGGTATGCTCGAGGCCGATCACGTCGTCGACGTTCGGATAGCGCGGCAGCAGCTCGGTCTTGATCCGGTGCACCGCGTGCTCCACTACGCCGGACACGCACTGCACCGTGGTCGTGATCGCCAGAATGTTGCGCGTGCCGACCGATCCGTCCGGATTGCGGAAACCCTCGAACGTATAGCCTTCCAGCGGCGGCAGCGGCTCGGGCACGCGTGTGCCGATCGGCAGATCGGTCAGTCCCGGCGCGGTTGGCATTTCGATCACACGCTCGTTGACCCACGCGCCGCGCGGCAGGTCCTGCAAGGCGTAGCCAATGGTCACGTTGTAGCGCGTGACCGCGTCACCTTTCTTCAAGTCCACCAGCGCCACTTTGTGGCCCTGCGGCACACGCTCCACGAGCGTCAGGCCGCACGGGAATACCGAGCCGGCTGGCAGCCCGCCGTCGTTGGCGACGATGGCCACGTTGTCGTTGGCGTGAATGCGGATGTAGAGCGGCGCGCGTTCGGCGGCCTGGCCCTGCGCGTTTTGTACCGACAAGTCCGACATGTTGGGGATTCCTTCCTTATTGGGGGTGCTTCAGCTCGACGCGGCGAATGTCCTTGACGATCACCAGATAGCTCAGCACGGTGACCAGGGCATTGATACCCACGAACACCAGCGCGCCGTTGAACGAGCCTGTCGCGCTCAGGATATAGCCGATCACGATCGGCGTCACAATGCCGGCGATATTGCCGAACGTGTTGAAGATGCTGCCCGCCAGGCCGATCACTTCCTTGGGCGCAGTGTCAGCCACCACGGCCCAGCCCAGCGCGCCGATGCCCTTGCCGAAGAACGCGAGCGCCATGATGCCCACCACCAGCCATTCGGCATCCACGTAGTTGCAGGCGATCATGGACACCGACAGCAACATGCCCGCCACGATCGGCACCTTGCGGGCAATGGTCAGCGAGTAGCCGCGGCGCAGCAAGTGGTCGGAGATCACGCCGCCCAGCACGCCGCCGAGAAAACCGCAGATGGCCGGCAGGGACGCGACGAAACCCGCCTTCAGGATCGACATGCCGCGCGCCTGCACCAGGTACACCGGAAACCACGTGAGGAAGAAGTACGTCAGCACGTTGATGCAGTACTGGCCCAGATAGACCCCGGCCAGCATCCGGTTCGACAGCAACTGCCGGGCATAGAACCAGCCAGCAGGATTGGCGCCCTGCTTTGACTTGCCTGCCCCTTCATTCATGTGAATCAGGCCACCGCCCTGCTCGATGTGCTCAAGTTCCGCGCGATTCACAGCCGGATGCGTAACCGGGCTGCGCATGACCTTGAGCCAGAGCATCGCCAGCAGCATGCCCATGATGCCCATCCACAGGTAGACGTGATGCCAGCCCATGCTGTGAACGATCCACGCCATCAGCGGCGTGAACACCACGGCGGCGAAGTATTGCGCGGCGTTGAAGATGGCCGACGCGGTACCGCGCTCGGCGGTCGGGAACCAGCTTGCCACCACCTTTGCGTTGGCCGGGAATGCCGGGGACTCGGCCAGACCCACGGCGAAACGCAGCATGAAGAGCGCCGTCATCGTCGCTCCCATCGAGGCGAAGATGCCGACCCATCCCTGCAGCAGCGTGAAGAATGACCAGAGGAAGATGCTTACGGCATAGATGCGCCGGGCGCCAAAGCGATCGAGCAGCCAGCCGCCAGGAATCTGCGCCATCACGTACGACCAACTGAAGGCCGAGAAGATATAGCCCATCTGGACGGCCGAGAAACCGAATTCCTCACGCATCGCGGGCCCGGTAATCGACAGCGTGGCACGATCCGCGTAGTTGACCGTAGTCACGATGAAAATCAGCGCGAGAATCCAGTAACGGACATTGGTGCGCCGCGCGGTGGATGCAGCGGCAGCGCCTGTGGTGGGGGTGGCATTCATGAGAGGTCTCCTCACAGCCCTGGTTCCTGGATGCGGGAGTGCTTCTGGACCGGCTTGAGATATGTCGTCATACGACTGGAATTATAAGAACGAGGCTCGGATGAATGCAGTGCGCGTTTACCCCTACTCCGCGCAATCTCCGACTCCGTAGTCCGACACATATCGCCCTCTTTCAGCCTGGTTGCGGGCTCTCAGGGCAATTCGCTCTTCAGGCCGTCACTTTCCATTTGACCGCCGGCACGCTTCCGAAGCAATCAAACCCGGGGTTTTCCCTCGAACTTCCCTGTCGATGCTTGCGCGCTTTTCGCTATAGTTGTACGATGACTTATCTCGAAGCCATCGACCAGATGGAACGAGGCCATAACCCACCTTGTTCCCCACCAACCGCCATCTGCCATGTGGCGATCAGGAAGCGTGACATGACTACACCGCAAGAACTCAAGCAGATCATCTCGGAAGGCCTGCTCTCTTTCCCTATCACCGATTTCGACGCGCAAGGCAACTTCCGCCCCGATACCTATATCGAGCGCCTGGAATGGCTGGCGCCCTACGGTGCGTCGGCGCTGTTCGCCGCCGGCGGCACGGGTGAGTTCTTCTCGCTGACGCAGCAGGACTATTCGAACGTGATCCGCACCGCGGTAGAAACCTGCCGGGGCAAGGTGCCCATTCTTGCCGGTGCCGGTGGCCCGACCCGCGTGGCGATCGAATACGCGAAGGAAGCCGAGCGCCTGGGTGCCCACGGCGTGCTGCTGATGCCGCACTACCTGACCGAAGCCAGCGAAGAAGGCATCGCCAACCACATCGAAGAGGTTTGCAAGGCGCTGAAAATCGGCGTGATCGTCTACAACCGCGCGAACTCCCGCATCGGCGCCGACCTGCTGGAACGCGTGGTCGACCGCTGCCCCAACCTGATCGGCTTCAAGGACGGCGTGGGCGAGATCGAGGCGATGGTGCGTGTTCGCCGCAAGCTTGGTGACCGGCTCGCATACCTGGGCGGCCTGCCCACCGCCGAAGTCTATGCCGCCGCCTACAAGGCGCTGGGCGTGCCCGTCTATTCGTCGGCCGTGTTCAACTTCATCCCGAAGACCGCGATGGAGTTTTACCGCGCGATTGCCGCTGACGACCATGCCACGGTGGGTCGCCTGATCGACGATTTCTTCCTGCCGTACCTGGACATCCGCAATCGCAAACAAGGCTACGCGGTGTCGATCGTCAAGGCTGGCGCCAAGCTGGTTGGCCACGATGCTGGTCCGGTGCGCGCGCCGCTGACCGATCTGACCGAAGACGAAATGGCACGGCTGGATGCGCTGATTCGCAAGCTCGGACCGCAGTAAGTTTCTCAGGTCGTCACGTTGAGAGTTTGGACAGAGCCGATTCGTCGGCTCTTTTTTTTGCGCGTCGCCAAATAAAAAAACGCCAACCCGCGAAGGGTTGGCGTTCTGCCTAAAACTTGCTTAGGAGTACGACCCAGATCAGAACTGGTTCATCGTGTTGTCCTTGCCAGCCGCCTTCAGGGCAGCTTCGCCGCTGAAGTATTCCTTGTGGTCGTCACCGATGTCCGAGCCGGACATGTTCTGGTGCTTGACGCAGGCGATGCCCTGACGGATTTCCTTGCGCTGCACGCCAGCCACGTAGCCCAGCATGCCCTGGTCGCCGAAGTATTCCTTGGCCAGGTTGTCGGTCGACAGCGCAGCGGTGTGGTACGTCGGCAGCGTGATCAGGTGGTGGAAGATACCGGCTTCACGCGATGCATCGGCCTGGAACGTGCGGATCTTCTCGTCAGCGATCTTGGCCAGTTCGCTGTCGTCGTATTCCACGCTCATCAGCTGGGTGCGCTCGTATGCCGACACGTCCTTGCCCGCGGCCTTCATCGCGTCGTAGGCCTGCTGGCGGAAGTTCAGGGTCCAGTTGAACGACGGGCTGTTGTTGTACACCAGCTTGGCGTTCGGGATGACCTTGCGGATTTCGCTGACCATGCCACCGATCTGGGCGATATGCGGCTTTTCAGTTTCGATCCACAGCAGGTCGGCGCCGTTTTGCAGTGCGGTCACGCAATCCAGCACGCAGCGTGCTTCGCCCGTGCCGGCACGGAACTGGAACAGGTTGCTCGGCAGACGCTTCGGACGCAGCAGCTTGCCGTCGCGCTTGATGATGACATCACCGTTGCCCAGTTGGTCGGCCGACAGTTCCTCGCAATCCAGGAACGAGTTGTACTGGTCGCCCAGGTCGCCCGGGGTGGCGGTCACGGCGATCTGCTTGGTCAGGCCTGCGCCCAGCGAATCGGTACGGGCCACGATGACGCCGTCGTCCACGCCCAGTTCGAGGAAGGCGTAGCGGATCGCGCGGATCTTGGCCAGGAAGTCCTCGTGCGGCACGGTGACCTTGCCATCCTGGTGGCCGCACTGCTTCTCGTCGGACACCTGGTTTTCGATCTGGATGCAGCATGCACCGGCTTCGATGAACTGCTTGGCGAGCAGGTACGTCGCTTCGGCATTGCCGAAACCAGCGTCGATGTCGGCGATGATGGGCACCACGTGGGTGACGTGGTTGTCGATCTTTTCCTGGATGGCGGCCTTGGCGGCACCGGTAGCGGCATCCAGTTCGCGGAACAGGCCGCCCAGTTCACGCGCGTCAGCCTGGCGCAGGAACGTGTACAGCTCGCGAATCAGCGCGCTGACCGAGGTCTTTTCGTGCATCGACTGGTCCGGCAGCGGGCCGAACTCCGAGCGCAGCGCAGCGACCATCCAGCCCGACAGGTAGAGGTAGCGACGCTCGGTGCTCTTGAAGTGCTTCTTGATGGAAATCATCTTCTGCTGGCCGATGAAACCGTGCCAGCAACCCAGCGACTGGGTGTACTTGGAAGGATTCGCATCATAGGCGGCCATGTCGGCGCGCATGATCTTGGCGGTGTACTTGGCGATGTCCAGACCCGTCTTGAACTTGTTCTGGGCACGCATCCGAGCGGCATACTCGGGGTTGATGGCATTCCACGCGCTGCCGTGTTGCTCTTTCAAACCAGCAACTGCCTTGATGTCGTCTTGATACTGAGCCATACGAATTTCCTAAGAATGAAGCGTGTTTGAAGAAGTGTTTGCCTGTGCCGCTACGGGTGTCGAAGCAAGCAGCGTGGAAATAATTGTAGGGGGTTTTTGATGCATCGCGACAAGGTCTTATATAAGACATAAGAGTTAATTTATCCTTATATTTCAAAGAGATAAACTCCATTTTTTGCGATGTGGAACGAGTTTTCGGAGAACGAAAAGAACCCGGCGCTGGAATTTTCCCGAGATTTCGCAATATGAAATGTGCTTTCAGTTCCCGGGGAAAGGGTCGCCGCAGATGACTGGCGCACTGATATAGATGCATCTGGGTCCTTCAGACGCAGTTGAAGGACGGCGTCATGCGCCAGCGGAGATGTCGATGCTCCGTGCGAGAATCCTTGTGCTTGCCGATCAGAGCCACATGACGCGGCACTTCTCGAAGACATTCGGACTGACGCCAGGGCGCTGGCTGCAGGTCGCCGGGTACATGCAACGCGGCTGAGCACACCCACGATCGTTCAATACCGTCGCGCGGATCGTGCGTAAGCTCGAATCGTCAACATTTGAGCGGAGAGAACGATGCCCCAGGCCCCCAAACATCCCACCATGCATGCCGATCGTGGCCAGTGCCGGGCCATCGACCTGGTCGACAAGATCACGCTGATCGACGGTCACTGGCAACCGCGCGTCGTCGCTGAAATGAACGACTATCAGTTCAAGGTCGTGAAGGTCGAGGGCGAATTCCAGTGGCACCGCCATGCCGACACCGACGAAACCTTCATCGTCCTGGAAGGAGAACTGCGCATCGACTTCCGGGCGGGACCCACGGGCGACGGGTCGATCGTGCTGCGTGCCGGGCAGATGGCCGTGGTGCCGAAGGGCGTCGAGCACAAGCCCTGCGCGAACGCGGAAGTCAAACTGCTGCTGATCGAGCCGCGAGGCGTGGTGAACACGGGTGACGGTGCGACGGGCGAGCGTACAGTCGAGAACGACCAGTGGATTTGACGCCCCCCGGTCTCTGCCGGGGCGCTACGTTGTCGCAACGACGTCGCGACTACAGCCACCGCCAGATACCCGCCGCAATCCCGGCGAGCGGCAGATGGGCCCAGGTCGCCGCGAGCCAGACGATAAGCCCACCCAGAAGCGCGTGCGAGCCAAATCCGGCCGGCCGGGCCCGGCCGGCGACGATCGCCGCAAATGGCAGATAGCTCGTCTTGGCCTCCCAGTCCGGCCAACGGTCTGGCAGCAGCCGTTCCTTTTTCTGGTCCTGCAATGCGGCACCCACCAGGGCGAGCACGATCATTGCCAGCGCGACCACGATGTTCCTCGTCACCGGATACACAGCGATATGGCACACGCCCCAAAGCGCGAAGGCCCACATCATCGGATGACGCGTTACCGCAAACACGCCGCGCGCAGCCTCCGGGAAGGCGCCCGGGCGGCCAACTGTGGGCAACGCCGGATTTCGGATCAGGGATCCCATCAGCAGGATCGAGGCGATCAGCATGACCACCGTCACCACCGCCCAGATGCCGTCGCCAGCCACCCATAGCGGTGACGAGACCGGCGCTCGCTTGTAGGTCATCACCATCCACCCAAGCGTCAGGAAGGCGACCAGCGAATAGATGCCGAGAAACCCCTTTTCGCCGACCACGCGAACCAGCGGTCCCCGCAACGGATGGGACAGCAGGAAATGACTGCCCACAAAGGCGACTGACGCCACCACCACCGCACCAATGCTTCCCATTGCCCGCCTCCCACGATCTGGATGATTGGTTGACCGTATTGCAGTATGGTTGATGTCCACCGCGAGAGCATCAATGAGGAAAACTGCATGACCATCTCCGTCCGGACCGAGCGTCCCGAGGATGTTGAAACCATCGCCCAACTCACGGAAGCGGCGTTCAGGGACGAGCCCCACTCGAGCCACACCGAAGCCTTCATCATCAACGGCTTGCGTCGTGCCGGATGCCTGACGCTCTCGCTGGTAGCGGAGGATGAAAGCGGGGTCGTCGGCCACGTTGCAGCCTCGCCCGTCACCATTTCCTCCGGCGATTCGGGCTGGCATGGCATTGGGCCAGTCTCGGTATCGCCAGATCGGCAGCGCAGGGGCATTGGCTCGGTGCTGATGCTGGCGGCACTTGATGAATTGCGGCGCCTTGGCGGACGCGGTTGCGTCGTGCTGGGTGATCCGGCCTATTACGGCAGATTCGGCTTCCAGGCCGATTCCCGGCTGGTATTGCCCGGCGTACCGCAGGAGTATTTCCAGACCCTTGCCTTCGGGCCTGACGTGCCGGTGGGCACCGTGCGCTATCACGATGCATTCGACGCCACGGAGTAACCGTCGGCCGCGCCAATCTGGTGAATCGGGCCGCGTGCCGGCTGGCCCGAATCCTGCGTCACCTACGATAGAAGAGTAGAAGCGTTCAACCGCCCCGCCCTTTCCAGGCATCGGGGCGGCAGGAAATTGCTCTTGAGTTCCGTGTCCATCCCGGAAGTCGAGAGCCGCATTGCCGCGATATGCGTGTGTCTTGCTTCCGGGATGGACCGATCGGCCCACATTCCCGAACCAGGACACCCATGACCAACGCCACACTTCCCCTCCACGAGCTTGCCCGCGAATCACGCATGGGCGCCCACGGCTCCGAAACCGACACGCGCGAGATCCGCTGCATCGACCTGTCGGACTTCGACACCCGCAAGCCCGAGATTGCCGATCAGCTCTGGCGTGCCGCCACCGACATCGGCTTCTTCCAACTGCGGCACCACGGTATCGACCTGGCCGCCATACGGCAGGCTTTTGCCATGGCCGAGCAGTTCTTCGCACTGCCGGAGACGGTAAAAGCCCGGTATCCATTGCAGAAAGCCAACAACGCGGGCTGGGAATCGCGCGCGCAGGTAAGGCCATCCACCGGCACGCCGGACCAGAAGGAGTCCTATCAGATCACGCGCCCGCACATGGCGCCACTCTGGCCTTCGGAGGCCGAACTGCCCGGGTTCCGGCAGACGATGCTCGAGTTCGAGGCGCAATGCTGGAATGTGGGAATGAAAGTGCTGTCCTGCTTCGCCGACAGACTCGGCTTCGACACCGACTTCTTCTCGCGCGCGCATGACCCGGTCGCGCCGGATTACCAGAGCACGCTACGGCTGCTGCATTACTACGCGATTCCACCCGAGGCGCAGGACAAGCTCGACCTGTGGCGCGCCGGCGCCCATACCGATTTCGACTGCCTGACGCTGCTATTCCAGCGCGAAGGCCAGGGTGGTCTGCAGGTGTGTCCCGGCAAGGAGATGGATGCCCAGGCCTGGACCCCGATCGCGCCGATCGAGGACGTGGTCACCTGCAACATCGGGGACATGCTGATGCGCTGGAGCGACGACCGCCTGCCATCGAACTTCCATCGCGTCCGGAATCCCGCACCGGGAGAGTACATGGGCCCGCGCCACAGCCTTGCGTTCTTCTGCCAGGCCAACCGCGATACGGTGATCGAAGGGCCGTCGAAGCGGTATCCGGCGATTACGGCAGGTGATTTCCTTCGGCAAAGGGTCGCGGCGAACTTCAAGGCTTACTGATGTATTGATCCCGCCCGATCCCGCCCGCCCAACAAAAAACCCCGGGCCTTTCGGGCACGGGGTTTCAAGTCGCCCGGCGCCGAGCAATCGGCACCGGACTGACGACTACCAAAGATGCGGGCGATCAGGCCGCAGCGTCCTTCAGCTTCTTCAGCGGACGCACCTTGACCTTGACGCTGGCCGGCTTGGCCGGGAACCAACGCTCTTCGCCAGTGAACGGATCCTTGCCGAAGCGCTTCTTCTTGGCCGGCACTTGCTGTGCGGTCACCTTCAGCAGGCCCGGCAGCGTGAATTCGCCAGCACCCTTCTTGTTCAGTGCGCTGACGATGGTGTTTTCGAGGTGTGCCAGCACCGTCTTCACGGCCTTGGCTTCCAGTTGGGTCTGGGCTACCAGGTGAGCGACCAGGCTCGACTTGTTGAAGGTGTCCTTCAGCGGCTTCGGAGTCGGCGCGGCAGCGGCGGGAGCAGCCTTCTTGGCCGGAGCGGCCTTCTTGGCAGCAGCCTTCACAGGTGCCTTCACGGGTGCCTTGGGTGCCGCGGCCTTCTTGGCAGCGGGCTTGGTTGCGGTCTTCGCGGTCGGTTTCGCTTTGGTCGCCATGTCTATATACGAGAGTTGAAGATAGTGTGCCGGCCGATCGCAACGTTTGGCATGTTGCTGAACGTCAGTGCCGGTACGCACTGAATCATAGCGGAAACAGCCAGAAGTAAAGGGGTTTTCGTACATGCCGCAGGGCAAACCAAGTGAAAACCCCGTGTTTTGTAGCTGGTTTGCATCAGCAAACACGCTGCGGAGCGTTACGTCCCCCCACTTTCGCATTCCGCGAGCGTCGCGCGACGGCGCGTTTTCGGGTCATTCAATGCGCGTGCGCCAGCATCGCATCGCGCGTTTCACGCGCCAGGCCAAGCGCGAAAGCCGTCTCCGCGACGAGGAAAAGCGGCCCCACCAGCAGACCAACCAGATCGTCGACGAACGCCGGCTTGCGACCTTCGAAGTAATGCCCGACGAACTGGATGACCCAGCCCGCGACGAACAGACCGATGCCCGATGCCAGCCACCCGGCCGTCGGCAACGCTGCAAGCCATGCGCCGGCCCACACGAAAAACGCCAGAATCACGGCCATTACCACGCCGAAGGCGAACGACAGGCGCAGGTAAAACAGGCACGAAAGCGCGTAGACGATCATCGCCGGCGTCAGGTATCGAGCGCCGTCACCGAGCGGCAGCGCGGGCCGGCCAAGCAGCGCCGTCACGGCCAGGACGATCATCGGGATGCCGATGAAATGCGTCACGACATTGCGGGTATCACGGTGATAGGCAGCGTAGTTCGACAGGTGATCGATCAGGGTTTTCACGGGCGTCTCCGTAGTTTTTTATGCTTTGGCGCAAGGTTCGCATCGCGGCCGTTGCGGCCGTATAGTAGTCACGTCCCGTGCGATTCGGTAGCGTTCCCCCTTCCGTTCGAGCGCCCCCACTAATTTCCGCCAGCCCCCCCACCATGCTTGCCGCCGACGAAATCCCCGCTCTCCACCCCGACCAGTTGGCCGCCTGGCTGCGACGCATCGGCATCGCAGAGGTTCCCGACGCCCCTACGCTACCACTGCTGAACACGCTGATCGCGGCGCAACTCGCGCATATCCCGTTCGAGAATCTTGATGCCTTGCTCGGCCGCCGGGTGTCGATCGATCTGCCCTCGGTATTCGAAAAACTCGTCGTGCAGGGCCGCGGCGGCTACTGCTTCGAACAGAACACCCTGCTCTGCGCCGGCCTCAAGGCACTCGGTTATGCGGTGACGCCGCTTGCCGCGCGCGTGCGCTGGCATGTGCCGGAAGCCACGCCGACGGGGCTGTCGCACATGCTCCTGCGCGTGGAAGTGGCGCACGAAAGCTATATCGCCGATGTGGGCTTCGGCGGGCCGACGCCGGACCGCGCCCTGTCGCTATCGCTGCCGCAGGATGAAAACACGCCCTATCGCCTGCAACCCTCCCCGGCGAACGCGCTGACGGGTACGGGTTTTCACTGCCTGGATCTGATGGTGCCCGACATCAGCGACGACGCTTCGGGTTGGCAACCGATCTACCGTTTCGACCTGACCCCGCAGCCCTGGATCGATTTCATCCCGCGCAACTGGTACGTCTCCACGCATCCAGACAGCCACTTCACTCGTACGCTGATGGCCGCGCGTACCGACGGCGACACCCGGCTCGCGCTCGCCAATGGCAACCTGAGCGAACGCTCGCCCGACGGCAGCGTGCGAAAAACCGTGCTGGCGTCAGCCGACGCCGTGATCGACACGCTGGCTACGCGCTTCCAGATCCGGCTCGATCCCGCCTTGCGCGCCGCGCTGGCGGCACGGCTGCCAGCGGTGCTCGGATAGAGGCCCGGTCGCCATTCCGCGCAGCGGCACACGCCATGCATCGCGTGAATTGCCCGCAGAAAGTTTGCTGATACAGGCATCCTGGCACCGTTTTCGTTATGGACTGAGTCCTGGCGCCTGCCCATAATGTCCCGGCCAATCACCCATCCAGACAGCGGCAATGACCGCTGTCAAACAACAGGAGACGCCATGTCATTGTTCGATCTGTCGGGCAAGGTAGCCATCATTACCGGTTCTTCGCGCGGCATCGGCCGGGCCATCGCCGAGCAGCTTGCCATCCAGGGCGCGAAGGTCGTCGTCTCCTCGCGCAAGATCGAGGCCTGCCAGGAAGTCGTCGACGCCATCAACGCCAAGCACGGCGCGGGTACCGCGCTGGCCGTGGCCGCCAATATCTCGTCGAAGGATGCACTGCAGCATCTGGTGGACGAAACCAATCGCGTCTACGGCAAGGTCGACGTACTGGTCTGCAACGCGGCATCGAACCCCTACTACGGCCCGATGAGTGGCGTGAGCGACGAGCAGTTCCGCAAGGTGCTCGATAACAACGTGATCTCGAACCACTGGCTGATCCAGATGGTGGCGCCGCAGATGATCGAACGCCGCGAGGGCTCGATCATCATCGTGTCGTCGATCGGTGGCCTGCGCGGCTCGCCCACGATCGGTGTCTACAACGTGTCCAAGGCCGCCGATTTCCAGCTGGCCCGCAATCTGGCCGTGGAGTTCGGGCCGCACAATGTCCGCGTAAACTGCATTGCCCCGGGCCTGATCAAGACCGATTTCGCACGTGCCCTCTGGGAAGATCCGGTGCGTTACAAGCAATCCACCGAGAACGCGCCGCTGCGCCGCATCGGCGAACCGGTGGAAATCGCGGGCGCGGCCTGCTATCTGGCTTCTGCCGCCAGCACGTTCATGACGGGCCAGGCACTGGTTGTTGACGGGGGCGTTACCATCTGACGATTGTTTTTGCGGGAGGCCATGCATGTCGCAACAACCGCAGCAACAGCAGCACCAACAGCACACGCAGCAATCCCGGCCGCCGGAGGCCGGAGCCGGCCAATGGCCGGTCATGTCCCTGGCCGAAGCGCACGCCCGGCTGACCGCGCCGGGCGCGCCGTTCGAAACCGAGGCGCGTGTGATCCGGGGCATCCCGACCACGGTCTGGAAGAATGCGCCACCAACGCTGCGCGATCTTTTTTTGATCGCCGCAGCCTGGGGCGACAAGACCTTCGTGGTCTACGAAGAGGAGCGCGTCAGCTATCGCGCGTTCGCGCAGGCGTCCACGACACTGGCCCAGCAACTGGTACGCGACGGTATCCACAAGGGCGACCGCGTGGCCGTGGCCATGCGCAACTTGCCCGAGTGGCCGGTGGCGTTCTACGCGGCGATTCTCGCCGGCGCCATCGTCACCCCGCTCAATGCGTGGTGGACCGGTCCCGAGCTGGAATATGGTCTGGCCGATTCGGGAAGCCGCATTGCCATCGTCGATTACGAACGGCTGGATCGCATCACGGAGCATCTGGCAGCCTGCCCCGATCTCGAACGGATCTACGTCGTGCGCGCGCCAGCCAATGCAACCTTCGACGACCCGCGTATCGTGCCGCTGGCATCGGTGATCGGTGAATCGGATGCATGGCCGGCCCTCCCCTCGCAATCGCTCCCGGTCGTCCCGCTGGATCCTGACGATGACGTGACGATCTTCTATACGTCCGGCACCACGGGTAAGCCGAAAGGCGCCGTCGGCACGCACCGCAATGCCTGCACGGTGGCCGTGTGCGCGCAGTTCAGCCCGCTGCGCAACCTGCTGCGCCGTGGCGAGCCGGTGCCGGAACCGAATCCGGACGCCCCACAGAAAGGGGGATTGCTGGCGGTACCGTTCTTTCACGTCACCGGCTGCATGTCCATCCTGAATGGCACGCTCGCCACCGGCGGGAAGATCGTGCTGCTCTATCGCTGGGACACGCTGCGCGCCATGGAACTGATTCAGGCAGAGCGCTGCACCGGAGCGGGTGGCGTGCCGACCATCGCGTGGCAGATTCTGGAGCACCCTCAGCGCGGCGAGTTCGATCTGTCGTCGCTCGAGAACATGAACTACGGTGGGGCCCCCGCCTCACCAGAACTCGTGCGCCGGATCAAGGAGGTATTCCCACATGCCGCACCGGGCATTGGCTGGGGTATGACGGAAACGTCGGCCACGTTCACGAGCCACAGTGCCGAGGAATACGTCCATCGTCCCGACAGCGCCGGCCCGGCGCTGCCGATCTGCGAGATGAAGATCGACGACGGATTCGGCCGGGCACTACCGCCCGGCGAGGTCGGTGAGTTGCTGGTGCGCGGCGCCAATGTGGTCCACAGCTACTGGAACAAGCCCGAGGCAACCGCGAAGACCTTCGTCGACGGATGGCTGCACACCGGCGACGTGGCGCGTATCGACGAGGACGGATTCCTCTATATCGTCGACCGCATGAAGGACATGCTGATCCGTGGCGGCGAGAACATCTACTGCATCGAGGTGGAAAGCACGCTATACGATCATCCGGCCATCATGGATGCGGCGGTAGTAGGCATTCCGCACCGCACGCTGGGGGAGGAACCCGGCGCGGTGGTCAGCCTGAAGCCTGGCATGAAGGCAACCGAGGCCGAGCTGCAGGAGTTCGTGCGCGCGCGTCTGGCGGCCTTCAAGGTGCCGGTGCGCGTGATCGTGCTGGAGGAGATGCTGCCGCGGAATCCGAACGGGAAAATCCTGAAGTCGAACCTCAGGAAGCTGTTCGCGGCTTGATTGTCTGAGGTTACGCCCCCCCTCCCTCACGCGGGAGAGGGGGGGGAAAACCTCGGTGTCTGAATATCACTTCACCGGAATCGGCGTCCCCGCCGGCACCGGCACGGCAGTGACCGAGTTCTGCGGGCTGCCGGACACGATCCGATCCGAATACGTCAGATAAACCAGCGTATTGCGCTTGCGGTCCACCGCGCGCACCACGTGCAGCGTCTTGAACAGGATCGACATGCGCTCGGAGAACACATCCTCCTGCGCCTTCATCGGACCCTTGAACGTGATCGGCCCCACCTGGCGGCAGGCGATCGACGCCTCTGGCGGATCTTCGGCCATGCCGAACGTGCCCTTGATGCCGCCGGTCCGGGCGCGCGAGACGTAGCAGGTCACCCCGTCGACTTGCGGATCGTCGTAAGCCTCGATAACGACCTTGTCCGATCCCGTCATGCGGAAATTGGTGGAAACACTGCCGATTTCTTCAGCCTGTGCCGCGCAGGCAAGCATACCGAAGGCAAGGCCCGCGGCCATGCCGATACGAAGTCTGGTCATGTCGGGGTCAGGGCGTAGCGCCCTTGATTTCGTCGTGGCGACGTTCCATTTCCTGGCGCAGCGCGCGTCTCTGCTTGGCGGCTTCAAAACGCTGGCGCTCCACTTCGTCACGCGGCTGCAGCGGCGGCACCTCGGCCGGCGCACCATTGTCGTCGACGGCGACCATTGTGAAGTAGCAGCTATTGGTATGGCGCACGACCTTGCTGCGGATATTCTCGGTCACGACCTTGATACCGATCTCCATCGAGCTGCGGCCCGTAAAGTTGACGGCAGCCAGGAACGTCACGAGTTCGCCCACGTGGATCGGCTGGCGGAACATCACCTGGTCCACCGACAGCGTAACCACGTAGCGGCCGGCATAGCGGCTGGCGCAGGCGTAGGCCACCATATCGAGGTATTTCAGGATCGTGCCGCCGTGGACATTGCCGGAGAAATTGGCCATGTCCGGCGTCATCAGCACGGTCATGGAAAGCTGGTGGGACAAATCGTTCATCGCAGGAAATCCAGATTCGGGCATTCAGGCGCCGGCAGTGTAACTCGCCGCGTGCGTGAATGGGAGCCCGGCCCACCCCAGCCATGCAAGAAACTTCCGACAAAAGAAAAGCGGCCCCACAGGCCGCTTTCTTTGCTTCTCAGACGCGATGTGCTTACTTCTTCTTGTTCACAGCGTCCTTGAAACCCTGACCTGCCGAAAACTTCACAGTCTTGGCCGCAGGAATCTTGATCGTTTCGCCGGTGCGCGGATTACGACCGGTGCGGGCAGCACGTTTGCCCGAGCTGAAGCTGCCAAAACCCACCAGAGTGACAGAGTCGCCCTTGGCCACTGCCTTCTTGATACTGTCCAGCGCAGCGTTCAGCGCGCGCTCGGCGGCGGCGTTGCTGAGTTCTGCTTCCGCGGCGATGGCCGATACCAGTTCACCTTTATTCATGGCTGATTTCCCTTGTTGGTCGTCGTCACCGGACTTTTACCGCATGGCAGAAGTCCGATCGGCGCAGTCTAATCTGCCCTTTGTGCCTTGGGCAATCCCCAGTGGCACCAATGCAACGAAAACTGCCGGAAATCGTTCTGTGGCAAGACTTAGCGGGCGTTCTCCCCCTCTATTCCGAGAATCGAAACGTCACTTTTTGCGGCTGTCCGGCATACCGAATATCGCGCGTTGACATTCCCGGAGAAATTGCCGTACCCGTCACTGGAACACGCGCCCCCCATTTACCAGGTACCAATCCCCCGCAGACTCAACAGCGCCCAGTTCAGGTGCAATGCACCGTTTCGGGTCTGCTTTGACAACACAACGTGCGCCATCACGGCGCATTTGCACCTCATTCCCTCTTTTTGGGCGTTGGCATGCCACGACTCAGAGTGGCCCGAAACGCCATCCAAGTGCCACGCGCACTGAGTTTGCGCGGTTTTTCGGCGTTCATGCCCAGATCTGGAACGGCTTTTGCATACCCATGCTCCCATTTTGAGCATGGGGCAACGATGGACAACTTGAAAACCGGTACGGATGCAATGTTCATCCTGCTTGGCGCAATCCTGGTGCTAGCCATGCACGCGGGGTTCGCATTCCTGGAGCTTGGCACCGTCCGCAAGAAAAATCAGGTCAATGCCCTGGTCAAGATCCTGGTCGATTTCGCGGTCTCGACGATTTCATACTTTTTTATCGGTTATACGGTCGCCTACGGCGTGCAATTCATGTCCGGGGCAGATGTACTGGCGCAAAAAAGCGGCTATGAGCTGGTGAAGTTCTTCTTTCTGGCCACATTTGCGGCGGCCATCCCGGCGATTATCTCGGGCGGTATTGCCGAGCGCTCGCGATTTAACCCGCAACTGGCAGCTACATTCGTGCTGGTCGGTTTCGTCTACCCCTTCTTCGAAGGCATCGCGTGGAACAACCGATTCGGCATCCAGGACTGGATCGCCTCCGTGACCGGTGCGCCGTTCCATGATTTCGCCGGCTCGGTGGTGGTCCACGCTGTCGGCGGCTGGATCGCGCTGCCGGCGGTGCTGCTGCTGGGCGCGCGCCGCGGCCGCTATCAGAAGGATGGCCGCATCAGCGCGCACCCGCCCTCGAATATTCCGTTCCTCGCGCTGGGCGCCTGGGTACTGGCGGTGGGCTGGTTCGGCTTCAATGTGATGAGCGCGCAGACCGTCGACAAGATCAGCGGCCTTGTCGCCATCAACTCGCTGATGGCAATGGCGGGTGGCACGCTGGCCGCGTGGTGGGCCGGCCGCAACGATCCCGGCTTTGCGTATAACGGTCCCCTGGCAGGCCTGGTCGCCGTTTGCGCGGGCTCGGACCTGATGCATCCGCTGGGCGCGCTGATTACCGGTGCGGTTGCTGGCGTGCTGTTCGTTCATCTGTTTACGCTGGCGCAGAACAAGTGGCACATCGACGACGTGCTTGGTGTCTGGCCCCTGCACGGCCTGTGCGGCGCCTGGGGCGGCATCGCCGCAGGCATCTTCGGCAGCCACGCGCTTGGCGGCATTGGCGGCGTCTCGATCGTGGCCCAGTTCATCGGCACGACCATGGGGATCGTGATTGCGCTGGTGGGCGGCACCGTGGTCTACGGCACGCTGAAGAAGGTCGTCGGCATTCGCCTGGATGCCGAGGAGGAGTACAACGGCGCCGACCTGACGCTGCACCGCATCTCCGCCACACCGGAGCGTGAAACGAGCTGGTAATCGAAACGCTTGCGGTCTCGAATCGCCCCAAATAAAACGGCCGGAATCATCCGGCCGTTTTACTTTGTGTTCACAAAGATTAACTTGAACTTTGATCTCGACGCGCCCAATAATGCCCTTGGGCTCCCGAAGCAACGCCGACACAGGCGTGTCTTGCAGCCCTGGCACCATCCACACCGATTTGCGCAGATTCTGCAGTGCCTGATTTTCACTTTTCCATAAAGAATTGGAGCGTGCCCCTATGGATACTTCTTCGTTGCAAAGCATCCGCGATGTGATTTATGGCTATGCCACTGTTTTCGGCGTCAAGATCCTTGCCGCCCTCGCCTTCTGGGTGGTCGGCCGCTGGCTGATTCATTTCGTGGTGCGCATGGTCCAGAATTCGCTGGCCAGGCAAAAGGTAGACCCGACGCTGCTGCGCTACGTTGGCTCGATCGTTACCGTGACGCTGAATGTCGTGCTGGTCATCGGCATCCTCGGCTACTTCGGCATCCAGACTACGACGTTCGCGGCACTGATCGCCGCAGCCGGTGTTGCTATCGGTATGGCCTGGTCTGGCCTGATGTCGAACTTCGCGGCCGGCGCGTTCCTGGTGGTCCTGCGTCCGTTCAAGGTCGGAGATTTTGTATCCGTCGGTGGTGTCACCGGCACGGTGCGCGAGATCGGCCTGTTCTCCACCACGCTAGACACGCCTGACAACGTCATGACGGTCGTCGGCAACAACAAGATCTTCAGCGACACGATCCAGAATTTCTCGGCCAATGCGTTCCGCCGGGTCGATTTGAAGGCGCAACTTGCCGGGTCGACTGACGTGGCAGCCGCCACGGCTTTGCTCAAGGAAAAGATCGCGGCCATTCCGAACGTGCTGACCGAACCGCCCGTCGATGTCGAGATCCTGGAATTCACACTGGTTGGCCCGGTCCTGGCCGTCCGCCCCTACTGCCATACCGATCACTACTGGCAGGTCTATTTCGATACCAACCGCACGATTCGCGACAGCTTCGGCCAGGCGGGCTTCCAGGCGCCGATGCCGGCCCAGGTCGTGGTGATGCAGAACGCGCCGGCCGTATCGGTGGCATCGGGCGCGCCGGCAAACCAGGCGGCCTGAGCCTGATTGGGCCAGGCAAGCTCGGCGGGATCAGGTTGCGGATTGGGAGCGCTGCCGCATACCTGCCCGCCCGTAGAGACGCAGCACGACCGCGCCGCTGCCGCAGACCGCCATGACAACGGCCAGCGGCAGCGCGGTGCCATCGTGCCAGAGGCTGACCGCCGCGCCTGCCAGCGTGCCAAAGCCGAACTGCAACGTGCCCATCAGCGCCGAAGCCGTGCCGGCGCGATGACTCTGGTGGGATAGTGCCAAGGCCGAGGCGTTCGGCGTGATGCAGCCAAGGCCCGACAGGAATACGAAGAAGCAGACCAGCAGTACCGGAAGCGTTGTCCAGCCGATCAGGGCTGTGCCGGCCAGGACGAGACCTGCCACGCAAGGCGCGAACAGCGCCACGCGCAACACATCGTCAAGCGCGCGAGCGCGGACCAGGCGGGTATTGACCTGCGACATGCCGATCAGGCCAAACGCATTCGCCCCGAAAACAAAGCCGTAGTGGGAGGGATCGATGCCATGCAGTTCGATCAGCACAAACGGCGACCCCGCAATATAGGCGAACATGCCGCCCTGCACGCATCCCGCCGCCAGCGAATAGCCAAGAAATTCGCGATCGCGCAGCAACTCCCAGTAACTACGCAGCACTGCAACCGGATGCAGTGTCCGGCGGCGCTGCACGTCGAGCGACTCCTCCATGCGCGCGTGGACGAACCACAGCAGCAGCACCGCTGCGCCACAGTGAATCCAGAAGATCGCACGCCAGCCGGAAGCCGCCAGCACCGCGCCACCAATCAGCGGCGCCAGGATCGGCGCCAGGCCCATCACGAGCATCAGCGAGGAGTACGCCCGCGCCGACTCATGGGCTTCCATCCGGTCTCGAATCACCGCGCGCGAGACCACCAGGCCGGTACAGCCACCGAGCGCCTGCAGGAACCGCCAGAGCATCAACGAATCGACGGTCGACGCCATCGCACAGCCTGCGGCCGCCGCGCCATAGATCGTGAGTCCGACGTACAGCGGCGGCTTGCGGCCGAAGCGATCGCTGATCGGGCCGTAAAACGCCTGCCCTATCGCCAGCCCAACCAGAAACGTGCCGAGCGTCAGCTGCACCTGTCCGATGTCGGTATGCAGATCCGCTGCCAACGTCGGAAAGCTCGGCAGGTACATATCGATGGACAGCGGCGCGATGGCGGTCAGCGACGCGCAAATCAGAAGCCAGAGGGGAAAACGGGAGGACGATGGCACGCCCTTGGTCGACGTCATGAAAGGGTTCCGGAAACGCAAGGCGCAATTGTTGCACAGCCTGCAAATGCGCACCGGCCCACGCGTCGGGGAAGCAAGGATGTTGGCATCGATCGGCCGGCAACCCACCACCGGTGCGGAACATTGTTGGACTGGCTTTCACGCGCGCCGGGGTGGAGGGTACAATGCCTGCCTGTCGGCTCGGATGTTGCACCGACCACGCAGTCAGACGCATCGCGGGAGACGGATCACGGGAACCGTCCCCGGCACCGTTATCCTGCATGACCATACGATACAAGCCGTTAATTGCCTCGCTGAGCCTGGTTGCGATCGCAGCCCTGCCGCCGTTGCCCGCATGGGCCGCGCCGGGCAGGCCGACCGCGACGCTGGCTCCGTCTTCCGCGCCCGTGGCGGTGGACGAAGCCGACGCCCTGGCGAGAATGCTCAAGGGTGCCGCCACCGGCCAGAACACGGGCGCCGCCGGCGTGCCGGAGCTACTGCGCAATACCAATCGCCCTGACAGCGTGCTGGCGCGCGCCTGCCGCCAGCTCAACGATGCGCTGCCGATCGAGATCGACGGAGAGACTCGCCTGCGGCGCTGTCAGTCGGTTCCAGGCAAGCACATCCTGTTTCAGCTGGAACTGACCAACTACCGTGGCCCGATGCTCGACCTCGCCAGCTTCGAGGTCAACTACGCGGCACCGCTACAGCGCAACATCTGCGCCAATCGCGACGTCGAGATCCTGACCAAGCTCGGCATCAGCATGATGTTCCGCTACATGACTCGCAACGATCGCGGCGAGCGGCGGGTCGGCGACGTCTATATCAACGCCCCGATCTGCACCGCCGCGTTGCGATAACCCGTTTCAAACAAGTACCACACGCCAACATGCAGGCGGATTCGGCATCGGCCAGAGTTCCATCCTAGAACCGATGCTGCCGTGGTCGCTTCGCGCGAAGATGCCATGGAGTGTCAGGTCGCAGCCCGGGCGAATATGGCGCCACGGCATGGCTGGAAAGAGGCCGGTCTCCCCTTCGCATCCGGATGCTGGACAAACAAAAACGGCAGGCTTCAAAGCCTGCCGTTCTTGTTTCCAGCGATGCGTCCCTCAGGCCGCACGTGGACGCAATGGCAACACGTTCGGGGCCCGGCGCATCAGCACGCGCGTTTCCTTCCAGGCGCTGTCCGCCAGTGGCGAACCCCAAACCAGCTCATGCAGCCTGGCCAGCGCGAACGGATCGCCCAGCAACACATGCTTTTGCGCGGCCGAAAGCGACTTCGGCCCGTTCGTCAGCGCGTGCTGCACGAGCGCCGCGTGTTGCAGCCGTGCCGCCTCCGGCTGGATCTTGCGCGCGGTAGCGGTGGCGCACATCAGCGCGTTGGTCACCGGATCGACCACGGCATCAACGAATCCCGGCACCTCCTGTGCATTCTCCACGTGCTGCTGCGTCTCCACGATTTCGCGCGGCACGACCGTTTCCTCGGGAATCATGAACAGGCCCGCGCGACGCGCGGCTCGACCCAGTGAGACCCGCGACAGCATCACGGACAACGGAATCGACAGCGCGAGCGACCCGACGATTGGCAGCAGCCACCAGATGAAGCCCGGGCTGATCCAGTAGACGCCCGCGCCCCACACCAGCCCCAGCAGCGTATGCCAGCCGTGGCGACGGAATGCCTCGCCCCAGGTGGTTTCGGCGTCCTCGCGCGGTGGCGACTTCCACGAGATCCCCCAGCCGCTATAGGCTGCGATCACGAACTTGGTGTGGAACAGCATGCGCGTCGGTGCCAGCAGGGCCGACATCGTCATCTCCAGCAACATGCTAATGAACAGCCGCATCACACCGCCATACTGCTTGGCGTCCTTGAGCAGCAACAACACGCTGGCCAGCTTGGGCAGGAACAGCAGCGTAGCCGTGGCCGAGAACAGCGCGAGCGCCTTTTCCGGATGCCACTCCGGCCAGGTCGGGAACATCTGGTACGGCTTGGTGAAGTACTCGGGCGGCACCAGCGCGTGCTTGGCCAGCGCGGCCGTGGACAGCAGCAGGAACAGGAACCAGAGTGGCGCCGACACATAGGCCATGATGCCGGTCAGGAACACCGCGCGGTGCACCGCGTGGAAGCCCTGTTTCATCCAGAGCCGGAAGTTCATCAGGTTGCCCTGGCACCAGCGGCGGTCGCGCTTGACCTCGTCGAGCAGGTTCGGCGGCAATTCCTCGAACGAGCCCGGCAGGTCGTATGCGATCCACACGCCCCAACCCGCACGGCGCATGACCGCTGCTTCGACGAAGTCGTGGGACAGAATCTCGCCAGAGAGCGGACCCTTGCCCGGCAGCGGCGCCAGGCCGCAGTGCTCCATGAACGGCTTGATGCGAATGATTGCGTTGTGGCCCCAGTAGTGCGATTCACCAAGTTGCCAGTAATGCAGACCAGCCGTAAATAGCGGGCCGTAAACGCGGGTGGAGAACTGCTGCACTCGCGCGTAAAGCGTGTCACGGCCAACCGCGAGCGGCGCGGTCTGGATGATGCCCGCGCCCGGGTTGGCCTCCATCAGCCGCGTCAGCGTGGCCAGGCAATCGCCACTCATCACGCTGTCAGCGTCGAGCACGATCATGTAGCGATACTTGCTGCCCCAGCGGCGGCAGAAGTCGGCCACGTTGCCGGTCTTGCGCTTCACGCGGTGGCGACGCCAGCGGTAGAAGATGCGGCCGAAGCCGCCTACGGCACGGCACACTTCCATCCACGCGTCATGTTCAGCCGTGCGCAGATCGGGATTGCCGCTATCGGACAGGACAATGAAATCGAAATGTTGCAGCTCGCCGGTGCGCTCGAGAGATTCGTAGGTCGCGCGCAAACCGGCAAAGACGCGCGTCACGTCTTCATTGCAAATCGGCATGATCACGGCCGTGCGGGCTGCGGGATCGATCGGCGCATCGCTCGCGGCACTGCGCGATATCAGATGGCGGTCGCCGCCCTTGGCCAGCACCAGAAAGCCCATCATCGCCGTCCAGAAACCAGCCGACACCCACGAGAACAGCACCGCGAAGAGCACCAGGATCGCCACTTCGAGCGGATCCGCGCCGTGATACGGCAGTACCTTCGCCATGAAATACGTGGCCAGCGCGGTCTGGATGACCACCAGCGCCAGCAGGAACCAGCGGCGATGCGAACCTGCGGGATGCCACTTGCCTTCGGCATCCGGGCCGTCGTGCAGCGTATCCCAAGTTTCGGGGACCGGCGGCCGGCCCAGCATCTTGCGCCAGCTATTGCGAATCCAGCCGGAGATCACATGCGGTGGCCACTGACGCGGAACCATGGACGCGCGCTGCGGCTCCGGGCCGGTGTCCACACGCACGGTGCCATCGTCCCGCCGCTGCAGCAACGGAGCACCATCGACCTGTGGATTGCCGTACGCCATCGCGAAGCGTCGGGGCACCGAGGCATATGCAGCACCACCGGCCGTAGTCCGCGTATTCAGATCCGCGATGTCCTTCTCCTTCGGGTCGCGCCCAGCCAGGCGCAATTGCAACTCCGTCATCGCCGACGGCACTTCAATGCCCTCGGCCGGCAGGCTCGACACGGCCGGAGACAGGGCATCGGCCAGCAGTTCGTTACGTACCTCGGGCGAAGCCGGCAGACGATCGACATAGCGCTCGCATACTGCCGCCGCCTGGGCCGGTAACTGCTTTAGCCTGGGGGTAAGATGTAGCTCCATGTTTCGGATAGGGTCGTATTGCCGTTGCGAAGATAGCCGCGCAACTCAACCGGCTTGTTCTCGTCCTTGCGCCGCATGAACATCGTCATGCGCCAGCCACCCGTGGCCTCATTGCGCTGGACTGTTGTCTTGAGCAGTTCGCCATTAGCGTCCGCCGAAATCACTGCATCCAGTCTCGCGTCTTCAGGCAGTTTCTTGAAGGCCGGGCCTTCGAAATCCACCATTAGCGAGAAGCTGGTGTCGTCCTGCTTGCGCGTAAGGCCCTGCCCGCGGCGCGTTTGCGTGACCCATGACAGCGGCGGCAGGTTCTCGCCATCCTTCTGCCACTTCAGGCGGTACTCGTAATCGAATGCCTGCTTGGGCTTGGGTGGGCTGTCGGGCACCCAGAACGCGACGATGTTGTCGTTGGTCTCGTCGGGCGTTGGAATCTGCACCAGCTCCACGCGGCCAGAACCCCAGTTACCCTTCGGCTCCACCCAGGCACTCGGACGGCGCTCGTACCAGGCTCCGATCTCCTGGTAGTTGTCGAAGCTGCGATCGCGCTGCATCAGGCCATACCCTTGCGGATTGGTGGCGGCGAACGATGTCACCAACAGTCGCTTGGGGTTGACCAGCGGACGCCAGATCCATTCACCGGTACCAAGCTGCACCGACAGGCCATCGGAGTCATGCACCTCGGGCCGGTAGTCGGTGTCTTGAGACGGCTGGTTCTCGCCAAACAGATACATGCTCGTCAGCGGCGCCAGACCCAGCTTGGTCACGTTCTCACGCAGAAAGAGACGTGACTTCACTTCCATCACGGTCTCGTTGCCGGGCTTGATGACGAAGCGGTACGCGCCACTCACTCGACGGGAGTCCATCAGCGCGTAAATGGTCAGCTGCTTGTCGTTGGCCGCCGGTCGCTCGATCCAGTATTCGACGAAGCGCGGAAACTCCTCGCCCGAGTTCAAGGCCGTGTCGACCGCCAAGCCGCGGGCCGACAGGCCATACCACTGGTCTTTGCCCAGCGCGCGGAAGTAACTTGCGCCCAGGAACGACGCCAGCTCATCCTTGCGCTTGCCCTGGTTCAGCGGGTAAAGCAGCTTGAAACCGGCAAACCCAAGGCCCTTGAGCTTGGCCGGATCCACCCGATGAGAGCCATAGTTGAACGCGGAAGGATCGAATCGGAATTCGCGCACGCTATTGCCGACCACCTCGTTGATCTTCACCGGCTGGTCGAACACCATGCCCTCGTGGAAGAACGACACCTCGAACGGCAACCGCTGGCCGCGCCACGCGAAGCGCTCGGGCTTGTACTCGATCTCGCGATAACGCTCGTAGGGAAGGTCCTTCAGTTCGCGCGGCAAGTCGTGTTTCACCGGCTTGTACGGCGACGCCGACAACTGGCGCGCGCGTGCCGCCACGGTCTCGAAGTCGAACGCGTGGGCAGTCACCACCATCGCCGCCAGCAAACCACCACCAATCCACCGCCCAAGACCGGACATCCTCGCCGATAAGCGCCGCGCAGGCGCGGCGTTCGGAATCTGGTCGTGGCGAATCGAAGGTGTAATGGCGGTCATGAAGGCCCGGGAGTGGGTTAACGGAAGCAGCGACCCGATCATGTGGCCGGATCGTGAATCTTCAACATGCGGAAGCAGCAAGAGATGAGCCAGGGTGCTGCGCAACGACACCCGCGTCGGCATATCCGTGCCAGTGCCAGATAGGCCCACCGCAGGACAGGTTTGATGGCTTTGTTGCATTGCGATGCGAAACCTTAACAATTCGAGCCTTAAAAGTCACGTTTCGGTGTCGCAACGTTTGCAACAAAATGTCACACCTGTGGGCTGAAAGCCGCTCCGGACAAGCGTTTGCGGGTTGAAGTCAAGCATAGGTCATGGTTTGACAAGGTGGCCCCAGGCGTTAACGGCCGCATCGACGAATGTGCCGCGGACGCCCTTCCTTTGCACGCAATCCGTCACCACGCGCTTACAATCGGCCCATCGACAATGTCACTTCACAAGGAACCGTCATGTCCTTCCGGCGTCATTTCCGCCTTGCCATTGCAGCCACGGCAGGTTGCGCCCTGCTGCTTGGCGCCAGCCAGCCGGCCCTGGCCTACTTCGACAATTACCTGTCCGGCAGCATCGTGGGCACGTTGAACAAGAAGGAAGTTGCCTCACTCCAGCAAACCGTGCGCAAGGCACTCAACGACACGGAAGACAACCAGGTCGTGGAATGGCATTACCCCGGCGAGGGTCGTCGTCAGGCCGTGGATGGCACGGTCAGCCCGATCGCCACCAAGACGGACAAGGGCCAATCCTGCCGCCGGCTGAAATCGGAACTGAAGCGCGGAAGCGCCACCGAGGCCTGGTCAGGCTGGTTCTGCAAGCAGTCGAATGGCACCTGGAAGGCGCGTCAAGTCCAGGACTGACGCCTGATAGGCCACCGGCCGACGCGGAGTGCCGGTTAGCACTCCCGCGGTCGGCCGGGTAGGCGAATACGCCGTGCGAATGCTCAGTGGCAGAGACGGCCGATTAGTTCACCGGCCAGCGTGCCGGGCGCTGCCGGCTGGGGCATCCCGGCCTGAGGCCCGCGAATCGTATAGAGCGATTCGCCGCGCGCGTAGCGCTTGTTGTAGAGGGTCTGCTCGATCACGGCATACATCGACGTCGCGCAGTTAAGCACCATGCGCTTGAGCGATGAACGGATCGTGTCGCCACTGGCGGTCTTGATGACACCGGCCGGTGCGTTATGCACCAGTACCACGCCCACTTCGGTGCCGCGCCGGCGGATGGCTGTCTGATCGAGATAGGAAACCATGCCACTGGCGCCCATCAGCGGCATCCAGCGTTGCGGGTCTGGTGCGGCCGGATCGGGCGAGGCCACCAATGTGCACCCTTCACGCGGCGAGGCGCGAAACACGGTGCCACCATTCGGGCCCTGGCATTGATACAGAGCGCCGGCTGCTACCGGGCGCACCGCAGGATTGGGCATCGGAGGGGTCATTGGACCCATGCCATCCGATTCCGCATAGGCAATTGGCGTGGCAAGACAAAGGCACGCGCCGGCGAGCAGCGCCGCGCGTGAAATAAAGCGGGAGAACATTGGGAACCCTCGTAAGGACGGGAAAAAGTCCCCCGCATTTTCGCACAGCATTCGCGCGCGACGATGATCTTGATCGATCTGCATCGTTTTGGGACCAGCGCCGCGTCATTTGTTTGCGGTTGGTCAGCCGTTAATTTCCCGCCACGCCACCAGATCGGCGATCGTCAGTACCGGCAGCTGGTACATCTCGGCAAACGCCAGCGCTTCGGGCCGGCGTGCCATCGTGCCATCGGGATTCATCAGCTCGCACAACACCGCGGCCGGCGACAGGCCCGCCATACGCGCGAGCTCGACCGAGCCCTCGGTATGCCCGCGACGCGCCAGCACGCCCCCCTCCACTGCCACCAGCGGAAACACGTGTCCGGGGCTCACCACGGCGTCTATACCTGCCTCATCGGCGATGGCGGCACGAATGGTCGTGATCCGGTCCGCCGCGCTGACGCCGGTGGTCACGCCTTCACGCGCCTCGATCGATACCGTGAACGCAGTGCCGTACTGGCTGCGATTGTTCTCGACCATCGGCCGCAGGCCGAGTTGCCGCACCTTCTCCGGCGTGAGGCACAGGCAGACGATGCCGCTGCATTCGCGGATCATCATGGCCATGTTCGAGTTCGTCAGCCGCTCCGCCGCAAGAATCAGGTCGGCCTCGTTCTCGCGATCGTCATCGTCGAGCAGTACGACCGGACGGCCATCCCGCATCGCATCGAGGGCCTGCACGATGCGCTCGGCCAGTGGACGCGTGTCGGCATCGGATGGCGCCAGCGTGGCGGGGGAATCGGGAAAGCTGGTGGATTTGGTAAGGGTCAGCATTGAAACGCTCCGTGCGTGGATTTCCATGGATGGGCGTTTCAGGGGATGATCAGCGAGAACGGCAAAGACACCCCGACGGCACGCAGTGGACGACATCGCGCGCGCATGGGGTCATGCGAATTCCGCCCATCTTCTTTCATCCGGACTTTAACCGTCGGCCCTGGCCTCTCACCAGATCTGCTGACCCCACGCGGAGAGCGTGGGCGCTCGCGGGCTCGTGACAATGCGCCAATGGCGCCGGCCACATACCGCCGGTGGGGAATTACACCCCGCCCTGAAGACGTAACGATGCCGCCGCGAGAGACCTCGCAGCGGCGCGACGATCTTAGCACGACTGTGCTTTTTTAGCTGTTCAGCGATTCGTCGATGCTGCCAATGGATTTGCCGGCACCTCCGCAAGCGCTTCGAATACCGCCTTTGTGGCGTCGTCAGCGGGATAGAAGCATTCGATCCGCAGTTCCTGCAGGGTGACATCCTGCGGAATACCCAGCGTGGTCAGCGTGGAGAACAGCGATGCACGGAATCGCCCGGCATGAAGCGCCACCGGCAGCACGGGCGGCGGCGTGCCTTCGGCCGGATCGTCCTCGACAAGCAGGACGCCTCCTGGCCCGACCATGTCCGGATGCCATTCGGCGATCCGCCGCAGGATCTCGCGCGCGGTCTGGTCCTGCGCCTGTACCTGCAGTTCCTGCCAGACGCGCCGTAGCAAATAGCGGCCCACCTGCCGCGCGTTCTCGATCACAGGCCAGAGACCGTTGGGATCGAACACCGCCAGCATCAGGTTCAGTCGCCCCCCCGCATCGTCCAGCGTGGCTGGCTTGCGGCCCTGCAGCAGCTTGTCGAGCATGCGCCGGTAGGCTTGATTGGCATCGACCAGGTGCCAGAACCGGTCGAGCACCACGGCGGGATACGGTTCCTGTTTCGCCAGGATCAGCGCGATGGCGTGCCGCACCATCTGCATCGGAGGCGAGGCCAGCGCGTGCTCGCTATAGGCCGGGGCGTAGCCGCTGGCCAGCAGCAGCCGGTTGCGCTGCCGCAAGGGCACGCCCAGGCGTTCTGCGAGCGCCAGCACCATCTCACGACTGGGCCGGGCGCGGCCTGACTCGAGGAAGCTGATATGGCGCTGCGACACACCGGCCGCCAACGACAGGGCAAGCTGGCTATAGCCGCGCTTTCCGCGCCAGTAGCGCAGCAGGCCGGGGAAATCGAGGGCGGCTTCAGAGCCGGGAGTGAGCGTATCCATGGGAGGCATTACAGCACGCCGGCCATACCCGGGCGACTACCTCAAAGGTAATCGTTGTAATTCAGTCATCCGCCATGCAAACGCCGCTATTGCGGCCATGAGCGCGCGGACTATTGACGATCGACAGTGATAGCGAGGCGTTCCGAGGTCAGCCCACCGCGGGCTTCGTTGTCCTCACAAGGAAATGTCTGATTCTTCGTGAGCGCCGCAATAAGCATGACCCACGTCAATTCCAAGCTGCCGCCAACTACACAAAATGTAATCAATCGGCACAGTCTCTCGCCCTCACCCCCGCTTAACAGGACACAACATGTTCCCGGAATACCGCGAAGAAATCTCCCGCCTCAAGACTGAAGACGCCCACTTTTCCCGTCTGTTCAACCTCCACAACGATCTCGATCATCAGATCAAGAACATGGAAAGCGGCATCGTCGTCGGAACCCATGAAGCCATTGAAAACCTGAAGAAAGAGAAGCTGCGCTTGAAGGATCAGTTGTACGTGATTCTTCGCAAGACCGCCGGAAACTAACATGGCCATCGGCAAGAAAAACGCGGCGGCCAACGACGGGCTTCAGGCCGTCGACGCCGCACAACCGCTTGCAGGCTCCATTGCCGACGAGCGTCCGGTCAGCAAGGGGGACGTTCTTCCCACCAACTCGGCGCGTTCGGCCGAACTCCACGCTGTGCGCGATGGCGCAGAAGCCGCCAGGGTGCTCGTGGCCAGTGGCTTGCGTGACATGCTGGCCGATGTCGCCGGCAAGGACCCGGATACTGTCCTTGCCACCGTCCGCACGGTCATGGACGGGCTGTCGCCCGACGAGGCCGCCGAACTGCGCCGCCTGATCCTCGAGGGCGAGCCCTCGACGTGGCCTGCCGGCAAGAAGCGCCATCCTGACGACGAACTGTCAGCCACCTGGCGCCAAGGCACGTATCCGTATCAGAACCTGATGTCGCGCCGCAACTACGAAAAGCAGAAGTACCTCCTGCAGGTGGAGTTGCTGAAGCTTCAGGCGTGGGTGCGCGAAACGGGGCAGCGCGTGGTGATCGTGTTCGAGGGACGCGACGCGGCCGGCAAAGGCGGCGCGATCAAACGGTTCATGGAGCATCTGAACCCACGCGGTGCGCGCGTAGTGGCGCTCGAAAAGCCCACTGACACCGAGCGTTCGCAGTGGTATTTCCAGCGCTATATCCAGCACTTGCCGGCAGCCGGCGAGATCGTGCTGTTCGATCGCTCCTGGTACAACCGCGCAGGCGTCGAGCACGTGATGGGCTTCTGCAGCAATGCCGAGTATCACGACTTCCTGTATCAGGCACCCGAGTTCGAGCGGCACATCGTCCGCAGCGGCATCCATCTGTTCAAATTCTGGTTCTCCGTGAGCCAGAAGGAACAACGGCGCCGTTTCAAGGAGCGTCAGGTCCATCCGCTCAAGCAGTGGAAACTGAGTCCGGTCGACCTTGCTTCGCTCGACAAATGGGAAGACTACACCCAGGCCAAGGAAGCGATGTTCGCCCGTACGGACACCGCTGACGCCCCCTGGACCGTGATCCGTTCGGACTGCAAAAAACGGGCGCGCCTGAACGCGATGCGCGTCGTGCTCCATCGCTTTGCCTATACAAATCGCAGCCCGGAGCATGTCGGCCTGGTCGACCCGCTCGTCGTAGGCCGTGCGCTGGCAGGTTGAGCGAAACGGGATAGCGGCGGCCTCGGAACGCCCACCGGTACCGGTGGGCGTTTTCGCATCCACGATTCAGAACCTCGGGAATCCGGGGTTTCAGATTCATCCCATATTGGTAATGGTGCGCGATTCGTACGATGGCTCCATCCCGGAACCAATGACTGACCGTACCGCCAACCATCATGATCCGCTCGCTCTCCGACAAGACAACGGCCACCATCTATTGCGGCCAGTCCGTTCACACACTGCCCGCTCACATTCAGGCCGACGCGCTGCGCAAGCTCGCGATCCTTGACGCTGCGTCGTCTCTTCCCGATATGGTCGCTCCACCCGCAAACCGGCTGGAACCCGTTCTCGGCAAGCGCCGTGGACACTGGCGCGTGCGCATTCAAGGTCCGTGGCATCTCTGCTTTCGCTTCATCAACGGCGAAGCGTGGGACGTCGGCATCGCCGAATACGAGGAATGAGGAGCGCGCATGACAATCAAGCGCGAAGACTTGCGGCGCTCGGATTTTCGCAGCATTGCCACCGGCCGGCCGATCCCGCCTGCACACCCTGGCGAGGTCCTGGAAACCGAGTTCATGGCGCCAAACGAACTGTCGGCAGAAGCACTGGCGGTGGCCTTGCATATGGCGCCGCAACGAATTCACGATATCGTGCGGCGTCAGCGAGCTATATCGCCAGACACCGCCCTGCGGCTGGCCCGCTATTTCGGCACTAGTGCGGAATTCTGGGCGGGCCTCCAGACCGCGTATGCACTGCGGCTGGCGCGCGCGGCTGCCGGGTCGATCATCGAGCGTGACATCCAGCCGCTGACGGCATGATCTGCCCTTGTGCCGCCACGACAGTGATGCTTACGCCACCGAGGCAGTATCCCGTCACATGCCGATGGTATGCTCTGACTTTTCAATTCCCGCGCGCACAGGGCGCGCACCCTGATGGAAATTGCCATACTTTTGGCGCTCATTCTGGTGAACGGGCTGTTCGCCATGTCCGAAATCGCGCTTGTGACGGCTCGCAAGGCCCGCCTCCAGCGCCATATCGACGAGGGCGACCGGGGCGCCATGGCGGCCGTGAAACTGGGCGAGGACCCTACCCGCTTCCTCTCGACGGTCCAGATCGGCATTACGTCGATCGGCGTGCTGAACGGCGTGGTTGGTGAATCCACGCTGGCGGCGCCACTTGGCGTATGGCTTCAGGGATTTGGTATTTCAGCCACTACGGCTGGATACGTTGCCACGGCGATCGTCGTGGCGGGCCTGACCTATTTCTCCATCGTGCTGGGCGAACTGGTGCCCAAGCGGCTGGGTCAGCTTGCGCCGGAAGCCATTGCCCGGATGGCCGCCCGCCCGATTTCGTTCCTGGCCGTTGCCTCCACGCCTTTCGTCAAGCTGCTGTCGAGCTCCACCCGCCTTGTGCTGCGCCTGCTTGGTGTGAAAGCCAATCGCGGTCCGGCAGTTACCGAGGAGGAAATCCACGCGCTACTGGTAGAAGGCTCGGAGGCCGGCATCATCGAGCAGCAGGAGCACACGATGGTGCGCAACGTGTTCCGCCTCGACGACCGCCAACTCGCTTCGCTGATGGTGCCTCGTGGCGATGTGGTCTATCTGGACGTCGAGGCGAGCGAGGACGAGAACCTGCGCCGCATCGAGGAATCGGACCACGCCCGCTTTCCGGTGGTACGCGGCGGGATGCACGACATTCTCGGTGTAGTCAGCGCCCGGCAAATGCTGGCCAAGCGCCTGCGCGGCGAAAAGGCCGAGCTGACGGCCGTGCTGCAGCCAGCGGTGTTTGTGCCCGAAAGCGTGACCGGCATGGAACTGCTCGAGAACTTCCGCTCGTCCGGCGGGCAAGTTGCCTTCGTAATCGACGAGTACGGCGAAGTACTGGGCCTCGTCACGCTCCAGGATCTCGTGGAAGCGATCACCGGCGAGTTCAAGCCGGATGCGGCCGGCGACGAATGGGCCGTGCAGCGCGACGACGGCTCATGGCTGCTGGACGGACTGATCCCGATTCCCGAACTCAAGGACCGCATCGGCCTGCGGGCGGTGCCGGAAGAGGCCAAGGAGCGTTATCACACGCTATCAGGCATGCTCCTGCTGCTGCTGGGTCGACTGCCGCAAACCACCGACGCCGTGCAGTGGGAGGACTGGAAGTTCGAGATTGTCGACATGGACGGCAAGCGCATCGACAAGGTGCTGGCCTCTCGCGTACCGGCGGAGGACGGCCCCGAGCCCGACACCACCGGCTGATCGGCAATACTGATCGGCGATACCTGACCCGATCCGATCATTTCGATAGATCGATCAAAACGGACACTTCGGTGTCCGTTTTCTTTTGTTCCAAACCAAGTGTGTTAATCGCTCGCCACTGCCGTGTTCAAGATACGCGACAGCCGGGCAATCCCGATATTGCTCAAGATCAACTTTCGCTGCGACGATATGCCTGTGCCAGCATCGTCGAATTACGATCTCGCAGGTTCCTGCCGTATTATCTGACCAGCCGTGCATAGGTAGTGCGGCCGCGCACACCCAATAGACCCTGCCGCACCACCGGAGCGCGCCGGGCAAGAGAACATCAGGACGGAACGCAGTCGCGGTATCGCCGGCGGCTATTGCCTAACATGAACTTGCTGCCAGCAAACGTATTCGATGGACTCTGAAGCCAAAGACGCGCCTTGGGGGGACGACCACGACCGCGAGCCTGCGCTGTCCGAGTCCCAACCCGCCGCCTTTCTGGCAGCGCTTGCCGGGCATCGCGCCGAGATTGGAACCGCACACCCGCTGGCGATCGTGATCGTCCGCCTGGACCGTTTTCAGTTTGCCTGCGAAACGATCGGCAGCCGGCGCACCCGCCTGCTGCGGGCTGAGGTCAAATCCCGCATAGCCGGTGTCGGCGTCATGCCCGCCGTGATGCACTGGCTAAGTCCGGCCGACCTTGGCATCGCCTGCCTGCTGCCGGCAACCACTGAAGAGATGGCCGAACTGAGCCAAAGCATTGCGACGGCGCTGCGGCTCCCCTACTCGGTCGACGGATTCGAATTATTCCTCTCGTGCAGCATCGGCACTGCCATCGATAGCCCGGAAAGCGCCACCGAACGCAATCTGCAGCAGGCGTTCGATGCGATGCTACAGATCAACCGACGTGGCGGTGGTGGCATTGCCAATGCCAGTCAGCCCGTTACCCCGCGCATGGTGACTCTGCTGGCGGCCCTGCCCGAGGCCGTTTCACGCGGCGAGTTCAGCCTGCAGTTGCAGCCTCGTGCGCTATTCGACACAGCGGAGATTGCCGCCTATACAGTGCGTTTACGCTGGCATCACCCAGTGCTTGGGCGTATTTCGCCGCAGGACTTCCTGCCAGCCGTCGAAGCGCTCGGCATGATGCGCGAGGTCGGCCACTGGCTGGTGCAGCAACTGCTGCAATTGATCCAGGAATCCAAACATGTGGCAAAGGTCCAGTTCACGCTGCTGGCGTCCAGCCCGCAGCTCCTGGCCGACGATGCGATCACCATGCTGCAGCGCGCTGTGGAAACATCCGGTATCTCCCCGGACCGTCTCTGCGTGGAGGTGCCGGTCCAGTGCATCGGGGCAGTTGCCGATGCCACGCAGAAAGCCGCACGACTGCATGACTGCGGCATCCAGATTTCCCTCTCCGATTTCACGGATGACCAGGTCAGCCGGCACGCGCTGGCATTGGTCGCACCCGACATGGTGATGCTCGATGCACGGCATCTGGGTAGTTCGGCGCAGGCGCGCGATGCTGCCTCGTTGTTGCGCGCGGCATGTGTGTTCGCCAGGTCGCGGGGCGTGGCGGTCCATGCCCGGGGTGTGGAAACTCGCTCCCAGCTTGAGGCCGTACGCGATTGGGGTTGCGATGGCGTGCAAGGCTATCTGTTGGCGCAGCCCTTTCCCGCGCAATGGCTGGTGCAGACCCACGCAGCCGTGGCCGAGCGCGCTCGCCAGCTCCTTCGGCCAACCAATTTGGTCTAACCGGCATTGAGGTGTGGCGCAACGCGCGGATCACATCAATTGCAGTACAGATGGACTTACACTTTGGCACATATCCTGCATCGACAAGTATCGGCGCGGCGATAAAATGTGCCCGTTGATTACTATCCCTGAAAGGAGCCCCTCGTGAAGAAAGGATGGATCTGGTGCGTACTGGTCGCCACATTGCTGGCAGGCTGCAATACCATGGCAGGACTTGGCCAGGACATTCAGAAGGGCGGTCAGAAGCTTGAGAATTCGGCCGAGCGCAAGTAAGACGGCTGAGCGCTCAGGTTGTCCAACTGAAGCATGAAAAAGGGGCGCTCGTGCGCCCCTTTTCTTTTTCCTGTTGCGGCTTGCCAGTGCCGCATCCTTTCGACGACTGCCGTCAGGCTCAGACCTTCCGCAACTGGGCCGCCTCTTCGGCCAGCTTGCGGATTCGCCTCCAATCCTTCGCCGCAATCGCATCCTTCGGCACCACCCACGAACCGCCTACGCACACAACGTTGGGCAAGGCCAGATAGTTAGGCGCTTTCGCCAGATCGATACCTCCAGTCGGGCAGAACTTGAGCTGAGAGAACGGTCCGTGCAGCGATTTCAGCATCTGCACGCCCCCGGCTGCCTCCGCCGGGAAGAACTTCAGGAATGAGAAGCCCGCTTCGAGCGCGAACATCGCCTCGCTCGCCGTCGCCACGCCCGGCAGCAGCGAAATACCCGCATCCTGAGCGCCATCGGCCAGCTTCTGCGTCAGCCCAGGCGACACCGCGAACTGCGCGCCTGCATCACGCACGGCCTGGAGTTGGTCAGTCGTCAGCACGGTTCCAGCGCCAACCACGGCTTGCGGCAAGGCCTTGGCGACGGCTTCCATCGCCTGCAATGCCACCGGTGTGCGCAGCGTGATCTCAAGAAGCGGCAGGCCTCCGGCCACCAAGGCCTCGCTGATATGCAGCGCGTCGTCGACGGAGTGGTATTCGAGCACCGGAATCACCGGCACATTGGTCAGGCGTTCGAGCAGAGGGGAAGCTTGGATGGGCATGACGGATCTTCGATAAATTGGTGCGTTGGTGCAAGGGGCCGAATTGTCGTGAAATGGGACAAGGCTGTTGCCGAATGCATCAGGCAATAACTGTGACGCCCTGCTCCAGCCGGGCCCGCACGGTTTCGGCATGGGGGATGGGCGCCACGGCCCCGTAACCTGTGGTCGATAGTGCGGCGGCAATGTTGGCATAGCGTGCCGCATCGAACGGATCAGCGTCCGCAGCCAGCCGTGCGATGAAACTGCCGCCGAAGCAGTCGCCCGCGCCGGTGGCATCGACCGGACGTACGGGGAACGGCGCCACCAGCGCGCGCGACTCCTGCGTGGCGATGTAACTGCCCTCTTCTCCGAGCTTCAGCGCAACCAGTTCCACACCGCAACCCAGCAGGTAGTCGACGATCGCGTCGCGGTCATCGAGCCCGGTCAGGATCGTGATGTCGTCCCAGCTCGGCAGGCATATGTCGGTCAGTGAGAATGCCTCGCGCATGATGCCGCGCGCGCGGGCCAGCGACCAGAGCCGCAATCGCAGATTCGTGTCGAGCGATACTTTCGCCCCGGCCTTGCGCGCATGTTCCATCGCCGCCAGTCCTGCATCACAGGCGCTGGTGCTGATTGCCAGGCTGATACCGGAGAGATGCAGAAAGCGGGCCTGCGCGATGGTCGCCAGCGGCAACTGCTCATGGTGATAGCGGCTGGCCGCGGAACGCTCGCGCAGATAGTCGAAGCGATGGCCGTGGTTGTCGTGGGAGACGAAATAGACCCCGGTGGGCGCGGAGGCATTGACCACCACATGTCGGGTATCGACACGTTCCCGCGTCCACAACGCCAGCAACCGCTCGCCGAAGCTGTCGGCGCCTACGGCGGTGATGTAGCCCGTGGTCGCGCCCTGGCGCGCGGCGGCAATGCAGAAATTGGAGGTATCGCCGCCAAAGCCCTGCAGGTAACGCGACGGATCGTCGGGCTGCTGGTTGAACTCGATCAGCGGTTCGCCATAGGCAAGGATATCGATACTCATCTCGGCTTCATCTCCTCTTCATTCCATTCGGTCTGGCCACGGGGACTGACACCGGGGTCAGAAGAACGTCTGAACAATGTCGATGACCTGGAACTGGCTGTCCAGCACAGGAATATGGCGCCACTTGTCGAAGGTCAGGCAAGGATGCGAGATATCGAAGGCAATCATATCGCCGACGCGGATGTCATCGCCAGCCTCGATTTCCAGATAGGCGTGCTGATCCATCATGCCCGTCACTTTCCAGCGCGCGGGCGTGGCAACAGGGCCGGCCGCACCCGGACGATACATCTGCGCCGGTATCGGCATGCCCGCATCGAACGCGGCATCCCGCTTGCCCATGCCGATGATGGCGCGGTTTGGCTCGGGAATCGACTGCACATAGGCCCAGAGCTGCAGCGCGGGCAACAGGCCCTCCCGCATCTTCTGCGCCACCGGATTACTCGCCAGGATGCGTTCCTGCGCCGCTCGATAGACGCCGACGTCGTGCGTCAGGTAGCACCCGGGACGCAGCACGATATCGATCGGCATCCCAATATCGGTGCGCGCGAACTCTTCGGCCACCACGTCGTACCATGCCGAGCCCGCGCCGGACATCACCACCGGGCTGCGTCCGAAACGCTCCGCCGCGGCCAGTTCGCGCGTTACGGCCACCGTGCGCTGCAGAAGCTTGCGGATATCGGCTTCCTGCTGCAACACGCCTTCATAGATCTCGACGCCAGCCAGCTTCAGGGCGTTCGGCCAGCGTGACAGCGCATCGAGCACGTCCGCCTGCTGCGCGGCATCGCGCACACCGGTCCGGCCGCCCTCGACACCCAGTTCCAGCAGCACCTGCAGCGTCTGACCACGCGCGTCGAAGAACGCGCCAAGCTGGTCGACGAGCGCGGCCGAATCGACCAGCGAGAAGAACTCGAATGACGGATCGGCTGCCAGCAGATCGGCAACGATCTCCATATTGCGCCGCCCCACAAGCTGATTGGCCATCAGCACGCGCTTGACGCCGTGCGCGGCTGCCGCCGCGGTCTGATGGGCGGTGGCCAGCGTGATGCCCCACGCGCCCTCGGCAAGCTGACGCGCGAACAGTTTCGGCGCCATCGTCGTTTTGCCATGCGGTGCCAGCTGCACGCCGTATGCGCCCATGAAATTGCGCATCCACTGCAGGTTGTGCGTCAGACGGTCTTCATAGAGCACTGCTGCCGGGAGACTGAGCTCTTCGGCCAGCAGACGCCAGCCCGGCTGACCCGCCTCGGACGGCGTGAGCGGCGCGTCCAGACGCCCCATCGCCTTGTTCAGCGGATCGATCATACCGGTCTGGTACTTTATTTCACGCATGACTGACATCACCCCGTCAAAATTCAATTGACGTAATGATAGCCTTGAAACTACGATATTTCATCCTTGTTAGAAAGTAACATGCTTCGTCGGCAGAGGTAACCGACGGGGCCCGCCCACCCACCGTACGCCATGACTGCGCCCTTCGATATCCTGACCCGCATCGCCGAGCGTGGCCCGTCATTGCGACTGGCCGAGCAGAAAGTGGCGCAGGTGATTCTTGAGGATCTTGCCGGGGCCGCGGCGGCCAGCATCAACGAACTGGCGCGCAAGGCGGCGGTCAGCGAGGCAAGTGTCACGCGCTTTGCAAAAGCCATCGGTTGCCGTGACGTCCGCGACCTGAAGCTGCGCCTGGCACAAGCCACGGCAGTGGGATCGCGTTTCCTGCAACCGGCGCCGGGCCCGGTCGATACCGACGCGCCGGCCGCCCTGGCCGAGCGCATCCACGGCGACGTTCTCACCACGCTCGAAGTCAACCGAAAGTTGATCGATCCCGAGCGGATCGACATTGCCGCGCGCCTGTTACTCAACGCACGCATGGTCTACGCTTTTGGCATGGGTGGAGGCTCGACCTTCATGGCCGACGAGGCGCGGTATCGGCTGGCGCGATTGGGGCACCCGGTGGCCACGTATCACGACGCACTGCTGCAGAAGATGGTCGCCGCAACGCTGACGCGCGATGACGTGGTACTGGCGTTCTCGGCCAGCGGCAGCGTGCCGGAGATACTCGCCAGTTGCGACATCGCGCGCGAGTATGGCGCGCGGCTGATTGCCGTGACCGCGCTTGGCTCGCCGCTGGCCGCGCGCGCCGACGTGCTCCTGCCCGTGCGGACGCTGGAAACGGATTTCATCTTCAAGCCGTCGGCCTCGCGCTACGCGATGCTGATGGTGCTGGACGTACTGGCCACCCGCTTTGCGCTGCTGCAACAGGAGCAAAGCAAGGAAAAGCTGCGCCGGCTGAAATACGTGCTGGATGCCCACCGTGGCATCAGCCAGGACAGTGACGGGCCGGACAGCCGCCAGCCGCTCGGAGACTGACGATGCCACACCTGTTCGATACCCTGATCCGCTGCGTGCTGCTGCTTGATGGCTCGGGCGCCGCGGCGCGCCTGGCCGACGTGGCAATTCGCGATGGCCGCATCGCCCGCATCGATGAGCCAGGCGCGATCGACCCCGATTCGGCGTCGAACGTCGTGGAGGGTCACGGTCTGGTGCTCTCCCCCGGGTTCATCGATGTCCATACGCACGACGACACCAATGTCGTGCGTGAGCCCGCGATGACCCCGAAGATCTCCCAAGGCGTGACCACCGTGGTCGTCGGAAACTGCGGCATCAGCGCCGCGCCCGTCACGCTGGCCGGTGATCCACCCGACCCGATGAACCTGCTGGGCCGCGCCGACGCCTTTCGCTACCCCGACTTCAAAACGTACGTGGCTGCCGTCAACGCCGCGCAACCAGCCGTGAACGTGGCCGCACTGGTCGGCCATACCGCGCTGCGCAGCAATCATATGGATCGGCTGGACAGGCCCGCGACCGAGGCCGAGACCGCCGCAATGCGCGGCCAGCTTCAGGAAGCCCTGGATCATGGTGCGCTTGGGCTTTCCACCGGCCTGGCATATGCCAACGCATTCCACGCTCCCACCGATGAAGTGCTGGCGCTGGCCGAACCGCTGGCCAAGGCAGGCGCGATCTACGCCACCCACTTGCGCAGCGAGTTCGCCGAGATTCTGGACGCGATGGACGAAGCCTTTCGCATCGGCCGCCACGCGCGCGTGCCGGTGGTGATCTCGCACCTGAAATGCGCGGGCGTGTCGAACTGGGGCCGTAGCGGCGAGGTGCTCGCCGCGCTCGAAGGCGCGGAACGTTGGCAACCGGTCGGCTGCGACTGCTACCCCTACACCGCCAGTTCGTCGACACTCGATCTCAAGCAGGTCACCAGCGACTTCGACATCCAGGTCACCTGGTCCGAGCCACATCCCACGATGGGTGGCCGGCTGCTGGCCGATATCGCCGCCGAATGGAACGTCGACCTGCTTGAGGCGGCACGCCGCCTGCAGCCCGCCGGCGCTGTCTATCACTGCATGGAGGATGCGGACGTCGATCGCATCCTGAGCCATCCGGCCACCGTAGTTGGATCCGACGGGCTACCCAACGATCCGCTGCCACATCCGCGCCTGTGGGGCGCATTTCCACGCGTGCTGGGCCACTACGCGCGCGATCGCGAACTGTTCCCGCTCGCGGTGGCCGTCAACAAGATGACGGGCATGTCGGCCGAGCGCTTCGGCCTGACCGGTCGCGGCTTCGTGCGCGAAGGCTACTGGGCCGATCTCGTTCTGTTCGACGCCGCCACGATCCGCGACGCGGCGAGCTTCACCGATCCACAGCAACCGGCCGAAGGCATTGCGGCCGTCTGGGTCAACGGCGAGTTGACATGGCGGCAACGCGCCGCCACCGGCGTACGCGCCGGCCGCTTCCTGCCGCGCGGCACCCAGCCACCACACTGAAAACAGGAGTTTCCATGGATATCAAACGATTCGGCGTCGAAGGTGGCACCGGCCAGGGCGGCTCGCACATGCCGTTCGCACGCGCCGTGCAAGCGGACGGCTGGCTCTACGTATCGGGCCAGGTACCGATGGTCAACGGCGAAGTCATCGACGGCGGCATCGTCGCGCAGAGCCACCAGGCCATTCAGAACGTCATGGCCATCCTGGCGGAAGCCGGCTACGGCCCGGAGCATGTGGTTCGCTGCGGCGTCTGGCTGGACGATGCCCGCGACTTCACGTCGTTCAACAAGATCTTCAAGGAATACTTCGGCGCCAATCCGCCGGCCCGGGCCTGCGTGCAATCGAGCATGGTGGTCGACTGCAAGGTCGAAGTGGACTGCATCGCTTACAAGAAGCCGGCGGCCTGAACCCGGCCGGCGTGGGCGTGGTCGGCGAGCCAGCCGAGCCAGGGCCACAGCTTCATAGCTTTTAGCTTCTTAGCTTTTCTGCTTTTTCAGCTTTCTCAACCCGCCGCTACGCGACACAAGGCATAGCGGCTTTTTCACACGCGGAAGCGGACCGTCCGGACCGACGGCACCCGCAAAAAGGAGACGACATGGGTGCCGTTACCGGAACCACGCTCTTGGTCTATGCGCTGATCGCCGTGATCGCGCTGGTGATCCTGATCGCCAAATTCAAACTGAACCCATTCATCACGCTCGTGGTGGTCTCGGTGGCCCTGGGCTTCGCCGTAGGGATGCCGATGGGCGACATCATCAAGTCGTTCGAAGCGGGTGTGGGCGGCACGCTCGGGCATATCGCGCTCGTGATCGGGCTCGGAACGATGCTTGGCAAGATGATGGCCGAATCGGGCGGCGCCGAGCGCATCGCGCTGACGCTGATCGACTTCTTCGGCGAGAAGAACGTGCACTGGGCGATGGTGGTCATCGCCTTCATCGTCGGCCTGCCAGTGTTCTTCGAGGTGGGCTTCGTGCTGCTCGTGCCGATCGCCTTCAACGTGGCCAAGCGCACCAATACCTCGATGGTGCTGGTTGGCATCCCGATGGTGGCCGGCCTCTCGGTGGTGCACGGGCTGATTCCGCCGCACCCTGCCGCGCTGCTGGCCGTGCAGGCCTACGGCGCTGACATGGGCAAGACGATCATGTACGCGCTGATCGTCGGTGTCCCGACAGCCGCCATCGCTGGCCCGCTGTTCGCCAAGCTGATCGACCGCCACGTGAAACTGCCCGAGGTCAACCCGCTGGCCGCGCAGTTCACCGAAGAAGCCGAGAACATCAAGGGCACGCGCCAATTGCCGGGCTTCGGCATCACCATCTTCACGATCCTGCTGCCGGTGATTCTGATGCTGATTGGTAGCTGGGCGGACCTGATTGCCACGCCAAAGACCTTCGCCAACGACTTCCTCAAGCTGATCGGCAACTCGGTCATGGCACTGCTGATCGCCGCGCTGGTCAGCTTCTATACCTTCGGCAAGGCCCGCGGCTTCGGTCGCGATGCAATCCTGAAGTTCACCAACGAGTGCGTGGCACCGACCGCCATCATCATCCTCGTGGTGGGTGCCGGCGGTGGCTTCGGCCGCATCCTGCGCGACTCCGGCATCTCCACCGCCATCGTCGACGTAGCCACCCACGCAAACGTCTCGGTGCTGGTACTCGGCTGGCTGGTGGCCGTGATGATCCGCATCGCCACCGGCTCGGCCACCGTGGCCATGACCACCGCCGCCGGCATCGTCGCCCCGATCGCCGCCAGCGTGCCGGGCACGCGCCCCGAACTGCTGGTGCTGACGACCGGCGCCGGTTCGCTGATCCTGTCGCACGTCAACGACGGCGGCTTCTGGCTGGTCAAGGAGTACTTCAACATGACAGTGACCCAGACCTTCAAGACCTGGTCGGTCGCCGAAACGATCATTTCGGTCGTGGCGTTGCTACTGACGCTGGGACTGGCGACGGTGACCTGAGGCTTCGCGGCGGTGTTTTCTCCCCCTGTTCCGCCCGGCGGCGGGGGAGAAAACCCGGGGTAGCACAAAGCCCCCACCCCTCCTACACTCCCTCTTCGATGCAGCCGTCCGATGCTGCACTTCCGGGAGACTCTCATGACGTTCAGTCCGATGCGGCGTGCCATCACGGCGTGCAGCGCCTTCGCCGTCCTCACGTATCCCCTCCTCACCCTTGCAGCCGATCCCGTGAAGATCGGCCTGATCGCCCCGTTTTCTGGCAGCTTTGCCGACTACGGCAAGCAGATGGAAGGCGGCATCAAGGCCTGGCAGAAGCTGAACGGCGACGTCGTGGCGGGCCGCAAGATCGAAGTGATCATGAAGGACACCACGGGTCCGGTTCCCGAGGTCGCCAAGCGGCTGGCGCAAGAGCTCGTGGTGCGCGACAAGGTCGATATCCTGGCAGGTTTCGGCCTGACGCCCGAGGCGCTGGCCGTTGCGCCGGTCGCCGAGCAGGCGAAGAAGCCGATGGTGATTTTCAATGCGGCGTCGTCGGTCATCACTACCAAGTCGAACTACATCACCCGCGTGTCGATGACGCTGCCGCAGATCTCGGCGCCGATGGCGACGTGGGCCGTTCGCAATAACATCCGCAAGGTCGTGACGCTGGTCGCAGACTACGCCCCTGGCATCGACGCCGAAACGGCCTTCAAGACCAACTTCCTGGGCGGTGGCGGCCAGATTGTCGAATCGATCCGCGTGCCGCTACGGAATCCCGAGTTCGCCCCATTCATCCAGCGCATCAAGGATGCCAAACCCGAGGCCGTGTTCCTGTTCCTGCCCGCAGGCGAACAGGGCGTGGCGTTCATGAAGGGCTTCCGCGAACGTGGGCTGGCCGATGCCGGTATCCGCGTCATCGCCACGGGCGACCTGACTGACGACCACGTGCTACCGGCCATGGGCGATGCCACGCTGGGCGTGATCACGTCGTTCCACTACTCGGCGGCGCATGATTCGAAGGAGAACAAGGCGTTCCTGAAGGCCTTTGCCGATGCCAACCCAGGGGCCGGACGCCCGAATTTCATGGCCGTGGCCGCATACGACGGCATGGCCGCCATCTACGATGCGCTGAAGAAGACCAACGGCGCGACGGACGGCGACAAGCTCGTTGGCGCGCTGAAGGGCATGAAACTGCAGAGCCCGCGCGGCGCCATCACGATTGACCCCGCCACCCGCGACGTGGTCCAGACGGTCTATATCCGGAAGGTAGAGAAGGTGAACGGCGAACTCTACAACGTCGAATTCGACAAGTTCGATGGCGTGAAGGACTCGGGAAAGTAGCCCCAGGGCGCTCGGCGTGGTTCCCGCGCCCGGGCCATCACGGCGCGGGTGGGGCAATCACCTTGGACATCTCCGAAGTCTGATTCCAGCCGCTCCGTTGATAGAGCGGTCGACCTGCCTCGGTAGCGTGGAGAATGGCAAACTCCACGCCGCGTCCCGCGAACTCCGCCTCGGCCAGCGCCATCAACTGCTGCGCCAGACCCCGGCGCCGGCGCGTCGGCTCCACATAGACGTTGAGGACATAGCCCCGGCGATCCTGCGTCGGATGCGCGGGATGCGGTGGCCAGTCGACCAGCATCAGGCCGATACCCGCTACAGGCTGCCCCACATCTATCAGCAGAAAGCCGAAGTAGCTGCCATCCGCCAGGCGTGGCCGCAGCCAGGCGCGAAAGTGGTCTGTCATCGTGCGCAACGTGCCCGGGGCAAAGCCTGCCTCCTGAAACATCGCCTCCCGATGCTGGCAAATCAGGTCGAGGTCATCGACACCGATGGTACGAACATCCATGGACAAGAATCCTGTTACCAATTGCGATCCAGGATTGGATCGGATGCACTGACGGGCATTGGCGGAGCGGATACCACAAGCCGTGAATCCGCCCCGGCGCCAATCAGTACGGCGACAGCTCCTCGAGAGCCCTGGCTGCCTCCTGCCTCAACATGCGCAGGATCAGCGCAGCCCCTTCATTCGAAAACTCCGGCGCGGCGGCGTGCTCGACTGCAACCGTCACCACACCCATTGCCCCTTCGACGCGCTGCAACTGCCGGAACGCCATCACATCCGGCGATGGAAAGCCCGCATTGGGTTGCCCTGGTGGCCCGGCCTGCCGCTTGCCGGCGGGCTTGCGCGAAGCGGCTCCGGGTACCGGCTTATCCATGCCCCGGCCTCCCCAGGGGGAGGGAGACCGGAACGGCAAGTAAGATGCAGACATCGTGGCGATGCATGGCGTGACTCCTTTCTTTCGACAAAGCGTTCAGGCGGGCGTGTGGCCCGCGTCGCCACCCTTGCAGCGACCCATGCATTGTCAAAGCCGGGAGACCACGCGGATATAAGACGATTCCGAAAACGTTCGGAATCGTCCGAGCGCTACTGCGAACGCCCCGCCCCTCGGCTATCGGACCGAAACCAGCCGATCCAGCAACGCCTTGTCGGCCAGCAGTGTGGCGCTATCCGACCGGTGCACCACTCGGCCCCGGTCCAGAACAATCGCCTGCCGGGTCATGCCCAAGGCCAACCGCGCGTGTTGCTCCACCACGATCACAGCCATCCCCGCATCTGCGATCAGCCCCGCGATCACGCGCTGCAACTCCTGCACGATGACCGGGGCCAGCCCTTCCATCGGCTCGTCCAGCAGCAACAAGGCGGGGTTGACCATCAGTGCCCGGCCAATGGCCAGCATCTGCTGCTCCCCGCCAGACAACTGGTTGCCGAGATTACGCCGGCGCTCACCCAACCTCGGAAAGGTCCGATACACACGCTGGACATCCCATGGCCCGGGCCGGGCCACCGCGCCGAGATGCTCCTCCACGGTCAGCGAGGGAAAGACCCAGCGCTCCTGCGGCACCCAACCGATGCCGCTCTGGGCACGGCGATGCGGCGGCACCCTGGCCAGATCCCGCCCTTGCCAGAGCAGCTTGCCCCCACGCAATCGCGTGAAGCCCATCAGCGTGGACAGCAACGTCGTCTTGCCCACACCGTTACGGCCCAGCAGCGCGAGGCTGTCGCCGGCGCCCAGCGCCAGATCAATCTGCTCGAGCACCGTCGCCTCGCCATACCCGGCGCTGACGGCCTCCAGCCGTAGCAGATCACTCATGGGCGGCCTCCCCAAGATAGACCTCACGCACTCTTGGGTCGGTGGAGACTTCAGCCGGCGTCCCTTCCATCAACACGCGCCCGGCCACCAGCACCGTGATGCGTTCTGCGAAGCGGAACACCAGATCCATATCGTGCTCGATGAAAACGATGGTGATGTCGCGGGGCAGCGCTGCAATCACCGCGAATAACTCGGCACTCTCACCGGTCGGAATGCCGGCGGCGGGCTCGTCGAGCAGCAGGATCGAAGGCCGCGTGGCCAGCGCGAGCGCCATCTCCAGCAGGCGCTGTTTGCCATAGGGCAATTGCCGGGTCTCGACATCGGCGTCGGCCTCGAGCCTGAGCATGGCCAGCACTGCCATCGCCTCGTCGACGAGTGCCGCCTGCGACGCCACCGTGCGCCTCCAGACGCGCCCCGCCCCCGTGCGTTCGGCGACCGCCAGCACTACCGATTCGAGCACCGTCAGCCCGGGGAACAGCGTGTTGATCTGGAATGTGCGCGTCATGCCCAGCTTCACGCGCGCGTGCTGCGGCAGCGTGGTGATGTCACGCTCGCCGAGCCAGATGCGTCCTGCCGACGGGGCCAGCGCCCCGGTCAGCAGGTTGACGAAGGTGGTCTTGCCCGCCCCATTGGGTCCGATCAGCGCATGGCGGGCACCCGGTTCGAACGTCAGCGCGATGTCGCTGTTCGCCGCGAACGGGCCCCACGATTTGCTCAGCCCTTCCGTGCGCAGGATCGCGGTCATGCGTCGGCCTCCTTTCGCGCAGGTACGGACGGATGCCTGCGCCGGCCTAGCGCCGACAGCGCCCCCATCACACCACCTCTCGCGAACAGCACGATGACCACCAGTAGCAACCCGATCCAGAATTGCCAGTACACGGGGTTGATACCAGCCAGGACGTCCTGCGCGATCATGAACAATGCCGCACCGACCAACGCGCCGTAAAGCCGCCCAGTGCCACCAAGCACCAGCATCACCAGCAATTCGGCCGAGCGCGGAAAGCCGAGCACATCCATGCCGACAAACTGCGTGGTCTGGGCCAGCAAGCCCCCCGCCACGCCGGCAATCGCCGCCGCCACCGTGAAGACCGCCCGAAGCCGTGCGGGCACGTCGGTCCCCAGCGCTGGCATTCGCCGCGCGCCCTCGCGAATGCCGCGCAGCGACAGACCGAATGGCGAGGCCACCAGCCTTCGCACCAGCAGGAAGATCACAAACAGCACCACCAGGCTGTAGACATAGGCGGTCTTGCCGAACAGGTCGAACTCGAACATGCCAAGGAGCTTGTTTATCGTCACGCCGGAGAGCCCGTCGACGCCACCCGTCAGAAGCGCCGCCTTGTTCGCCGCCTCGAACAGCATCAGACCGATGCCGAGCGTCACCATCAAGCGGGTCAGATCGCCGCCCCGGATTACGAGGAAGCTGCACAGCCATCCGGCCAGCGCCGCCACCGCTGCCGCGGCTAGCAAGCCCGTGAGTGGCTCACCCCAGCCATGCGCGCCAAGCAGACCGGCCATGTACGCGCCCAGGCCAAAGAACGCCGCATGGCCCAGCGACACGATGCCCGCATAGCCCAGGATCAGATCGAGCGATAGCGCGAAGAGTCCGACGATCAGGATCTGGCTGCCGAGGATCAGATAGTCGGGCAGCAAGAAGAACGCCATGACCGGCACCAGCCAGAACACGATCTCCGCCGGATGCCAGCGGCCATCGGGCAGACGATGCACACGGGTCTTCATGCGCGCCTCCCGTAGAGACCTGCCGGAAACGCTACCAGCAGCAGCACCATCATCGCGTAGATCACGAACGCGCCGATCTCGGGCACGTAGTACTTGCCTCCCACGTCCGCCACGCCCAACACGATCGCAGCGACCAGCGAGCCACGGATACTCCCGGCACCGCCAACGGCGACCACGAGCAGGAAATACACCATGTACTTGAGCGGGAACGTGGGATCGAGGCCCAGCACGTCGATGCCCAGCCCACCGCCAAGACCGGCCAGACCCGATCCCAGCGCGAAGGTCAGGCTGAACACGCGTTCGACGTCGATGCCAAGCCCGCGCGCCGCCTGCTGATGATCGACTGCCGCGCGCACCTGCGCGCCAAAGCGGGTACGCGCAACAAGCCACCCAAGCGCCAGCGTGATGACGATCACCACCGCGATCAGGAACAGGCGGTAGGCGCCGAGGTCGACCCCGCCCACGCGAATCTGCCCGATCAGGAAATCCGGCAATACCACGGGCTGCTGGCCCGGCCCGAATAGCCACGTCGCGCCCGCCATCGCCATGAACGTCAGGCCGATCGAGAACAGCACCTGGTCCAGGTGGCTGGCCCGGTACAGCCTGCGATAGAGCGTGCGCTCAAGCACCCAGCCGGCTGCCGCCGCGCCCAGAAACGCCAGCGGCAATGCTGCCAGGAACGGCACCCCGGCCCGGTTCATCAGCACCACCGCCACGTAGCCGCCAAGCATCGCGAACGCGCCATGCGCCAGGTTCACGAAGTTCATCAGCCCCATCGTCACGGACAGCCCGATGCTGATAAGGAACAGCAGGCTGCCGTATGCCACGCCATCGAACAGCACGCCAGGCAAGCTCGATATCACAATCCGGTCCTTTTTATGGATGACCGCGGGTTCGGGAAGGTTGGCGGCGATTGTTCCGGTCTCGCCGCATTTTTGCAATCGGGCGCGACCCGCGCAGCACCCGGCGCCGGTTTACTTCGCCCCCCACAAGCGCTAAGGTCGTTGCACCTGACAGCCGGGGACATCGCCATGTCGATTGACCGCCGCACCTTTCTGGGAATCTCCGCCTCGCTGGCCGCGCTGCCAGCCGGCCTCACGCTCGGCAACACCGCCAGCGCCGCAACCGTCGACGCGCCGATGCGGCGCAAGATTCCGGGCTCAACCGTGCAATTGCCCGTCATTGGCATGGGCACGGCCCGTACGTTCAACACCGGCAAGAGCAGCGAAGAACGCGCGCCCCTGACCGAAGTCATGTCCGTGCTGCTGCAACGCCTGCCAAGCGCCGTCGTCGATACCGCGCCGAGCTATGGCAGCGCCGAAGCGGTGACCGGCGACCTGCTACAAGCCGCCGACGCGCGGCGCCGCGTCTTCCTGGCCACCAAGATCTCAGCCAACGCAGCCAGTGCGCCAGCGCAGTTCGCCAGTTCGCTATCTGATCTGCATACGGATGCAGTCGATTTGCTGCAGGTGCACAACCTGATCGACTGGCGCGACAACCTGAAGCTGCTTCGGCAGTGGAAGGAACAGCGCAAGACGCGGTATATCGGCATCACCCACTATCGCGAAGACGCGCAGGATGCCGTCGCGCAGATCGTGCGGGCCGAGAGGCTCGACTTCGTCCAGATCAACTATTCACTGGGCGAACGTGGTGCCGAGCGCGTTTTGCTGCCGCTATGCCAGGAGCGCGGCGTGGCTGTGCTGATCAACCGCCCATTCCAGGACGGGCGCCTGTTTGCGGCCGTCAAGGGCAAGCCCGTGCCAGACTGGGCCGCCGAGGTTGACTGCGAGTCCTGGGGGCAACTCTTCCTGAAGTTCATCGTCAGTCATCCTGCCGTCACCGCCGCCATCCCGGCCACTTCCAATCCGCGCAATATGCTCGACAACGCTGGCGCCGCGTTCGGGCGGATGCCCGATACGCCCGAACGCGCCCGCATCGCAGCGGCGCTGGCCTGACTGCTGACCTGACTGCTGGCCTGACCGTCGGCCCTCGCCATGGACACTCCGGACCTGTCTCCCAATCCCGCCGGCCCCAGCGGACTGCTTGGCATTGATCGGAGCGAAACCCCGGCCGTGGTGGCGGCCTTCCTGTTCTTCTTCTGCCTGTTCGCGAGCTACTTCATGCTTCGGCCCGTGCGGGAGACGATGGGCATCGCTGGCGGCGTGCAGAATCTGCAGTGGCTGTTTACCGCGACGTTCGTGGTGATGCTCGTGGCCATTCCGTTCTACGGCGCATGTTGCAAGTGGCTGCCGCGCCGGCGCTTCGTGCCGTGGGTCTACGCATTCTTCATCGCCAACCTCGTGGCGTTCGCGCTGGTCACCCGCGCCCTGCCCGACAGCGTCTGGCTGGCCCGCGTGTTCTATGTCTGGATCTCGGTCTTCAACCTGTTTGTGGTATCGGTGGCGTGGAGCCTGATGGCCGATGTATTCCGGCCCGAACAGGCCAAGCGACTGTTCGCAATCATCGCGGCGGGTGCCAGCGCAGGCGGGCTCACCGGACCCGTGCTCGGCGGCTGGCTCGTGGGACACATCGGGTTGACTGGCCTGATGTTGCTGTCGGCCGCGTTGCTGGCCGCGACGCTGCCCGGGGTCGGCTACCTGTTCGCCTGGCGACGCAGGTATGGCGCGGGCGAGCCCGGCAGCGAGACGGCCTCGACGCCGGACCCCGCGCAACCGGTAGGCGGCGGACTTTGGGCGGGCCTGTCTCTGGTCCTCCGTTCCCGGTACCTCATCGGTATCAGCCTGTTCGTGATCCTGCTGGCCACATCGAGCACGTTCCTCTACTTCGAACAGGCACGACTGGTGGCGGCCACCTTCCACTCGCGCGCGCAGCAGACACAGGTATTCAGCGCGCTCGACGCCACCGTGCAGGCGCTGACGATCCTCGTGCAGATCTTCTTTTCAGGACGCGTGGCGCGGCGCTACGGCGTGACCGCCCTGCTGACCGCCGTGCCGCTGGCCGTGACCGGCGGCTTCCTGCTACTGGCGATGTGGCCCACGTTCGGCGTGCTGGCGGCCGCCATGATCGTGCGGCGCGTCGGGGAGTACGCGATGCTGCGCCCCGGCCGGGAGATGCTCTTTACGGTGGTCGACCCGGAAACGAAGTACAAGGCCAAGAATGTCATCGATACCGCGATCTATCGTGCCGGCGATGCCGTCAGCGCCTGGGTGAAAACGGCGATCGACGCCTTGTCCGGGCACCCCGCAGCCGTGGCGCTGGCGGGCGCGGTACTTGCCATCGTGTGGGGCTGGCTGGGCTGGTGGCTTGGCCGCCAGCACGAAGGTCAACTGACGGAACTGACGGTCGAGAAATCCTCACCGGCAGTCCTCGCCCGGGGCCAGACCGGCAGCCGATAATCGCCCGCCGGTCTGGCTCGTGTGCGCGGTTCGGCTTATAGTCGTGGCCTTGGTATTGGCCTGTCACGCGGACACGTGCCGCCTCAATTCATTCGCTCGGGAGTTGCTTCATGAAAACCAAAGCCGCCATCGCCTGGAAAGCCGGTGCACCACTCACCATCGAAGAGGTGAACCTCGACGGTCCGCGCGCGGGCGAAGTCCTCGTGGAGATCAAGGCCACCGGCATCTGCCATACGGACTACTACACGCTGTCCGGCGCGGACCCCGAAGGCATTTTCCCCGCCATCCTGGGTCATGAAGGCGCGGGCATCGTCACCGACGTCGGTCCGGGCGTCACGTCGCTCAAGCCGGGCGATCACGTGATTCCGCTCTACACGCCGGAATGCCGTCAGTGCAAGTTCTGCCTGTCGCGCAAGACCAACCTGTGCCAGGCCATCCGCGCCACGCAGGGCAAGGGCCTGATGCCGGATGGCACCTCGCGCTTCTCGATCGATGGCAAGCCGATCTTCCACTACATGGGCACGTCGACGTTCGCGAACCATATCGTGGTGCCGGAGATCGCGCTTGCCAAGATCCGCCCCGACGCACCGTTCGACAAGGTCTGCTACATCGGATGCGGCGTGACCACGGGCGTGGGCGCGGTGATCTTCACGGCCAAGGTGGAAGCCGGCGCGAACGTGGTGGTGTTCGGCCTGGGCGGCATCGGCCTGAACGTGATCCAGGGCGCAAAGATGGTGGGCGCCGACAAGATCATCGGCGTGGACCTCAATCCCGCCCGCGAGGCAATGGCGCGCAAGTTTGGCATGACCCACTTCGTGAATCCGAAGGATGTCGACAACGTGGTGGACCACATCGTCCAGCTGACCGACGGCGGCGCCGACTACTCGTTCGAGTGCATTGGCAACACGCAGGTCATGCGTCAGGCGCTGGAGTGCTGCCACAAGGGCTGGGGCAAGTCGATCATCATCGGCGTGGCCGAAGCGGGCGCTGAAATCTCCACCCGTCCGTTCCAGCTCGTCACGGGCCGCGAATGGAAGGGCTCGGCCTTCGGCGGCGCGCGCGGGCGCACCGATGTGCCCAAGATCGTCGACTGGTACATGGACGGCAAGCTCAACATCGACGACCTGATCACGCATACGCTGCCGCTCGACCGCATCAACGAAGGCTTCGACCTGATGAAGCGCGGCGAGTCGATCCGCTCGGTGGTCCTGTACTGAGGTCGCGATCCATGGAACTGCTGTCAGAACACGGCTGCCACGGCGGCGTCCAGCGCTTCTACCAGCACCAGTCGGTGGCCATCGGGCTGCCGATGCGGTTCTCAGTCTATCTCCCGCCGCAGGCGCTGCAACCTGGCGCGAAACCGCTGCCAGCCCTGTTCTATCTGGCCGGCCTGACCTGCACCGAGGAAACCTTCGCGATCAAGGCCAACGCGCAGCGCTTTGCCGCCGAGCACGGCCTGATCCTGGTGGGCCCGGACACGAGTCCGCGCGGCGCGCGCGTGCCCGGCGAGGCCGATGCGTGGGACTTCGGCGTGGGCGCCGGCTTCTACGTGGATGCGGTCGAAACGCCATGGCGCATGCACTGGCGCATGGAGAGCTACGTTGCGGATGAGCTGTTCCATCTGGTGACCCGCGAGCTTCCCGCCGATGCGGCACGGGTAGGGATCTTTGGGCATTCCATGGGCGGACATGGCGCGCTGGTGCTGGCCCAGCGCTACCCGCAGCGGTTCCGTTCGGTATCGGCGTTTGCGCCAATCGCCGCGCCGTCGGACTGCCCGTGGGGCGTGAAGGCGTTCACCGGCTACCTCGGCGAGGATCGCAGCCGCTGGGCCCAGCACGATGCCAGCGCCCTGATGCGCGCGCAGTCGTCGGCCCCCTTCCCGGCCGGCATCCTGATCGATCAGGGGCTCGCCGACAAATTCCTGGCCGAGCAACTGCATCCGGAAGTGTTCGAGGCCGCCTGTGAAAAGGCCGGGCAGCCCCTGACACTACGTCGGCACGACGGGTACGACCACGGGTACTACTTCATCTCGACGTTCATTGCCGACCACGTGCGGCATCACGCAGAGCGGCTTTAAGCACTCACCTCCCGCCATGACTTCCTACCGCCCCCACCCCATCGTCATGCTGTCTGCCCGACAGCTTTCCGAGGCCATTCACAAGAAGGAGGTATCGAGCCGGGAAGTCATGACGGCCTATCTGGCGCACATCGCCCGAGTCAACCCGGGCAGCAACGCCATCGTCGCCATGCAGGACGAGGAAGCGCTGATGCGCGAGGCATTGGCGGCCGACGAAGCGCTGGCGGCGGGCAAGTCTTCCGGCTGGATGCATGGCTTCCCGCAGGCGCCGAAGGATCTGGCGATGACGCGCGGCATTCGCACAACGTACGGATCGCCGATCTTTCGCGACAATATCCCCGCCAGTGATTCGGTCATCGTGGAGCGTATGCGACGTGCCGGCTCGATCCTGATCGGCAAGACCAACACGCCTGAGTTCGGGCTGGGGTCGCACACGTTCAATCCCGTCTATGGCGCCACGCTGAATCCCTACGATCCCACGCGGTCGGCTGGCGGCTCCAGTGGCGGTGCAGCGGCCGCGCTGGCGCTGCGTATGCTACCGGTTGCCGACGGCAGCGACTTTGGCGGATCGCTGCGCAATCCCGCTGCGTTCTGCAATGTCTATGGGTTCCGGCCTTCAGCGGGACGCGTGCCTTACGGCCCGACGCCGGAGTTGTTTCTGCCCCAACTGGGCAGCGAAGGGCCGATGGCACGCAATGTCGAGGATCTCGCGCTGCTGCTGGCCACGCAATCCGGCCCCGACGCACGCACGCCGCAGGCGCTGCCACACGATCCGACGGTGGCCTCGCTGGCGCCAGCGAACGTCGCGGACATACTGAAGACGGATCTCACTGGCAAGCGTGTTGCATGGCTGGGCGACTGGGGTGGTTACCTGCCGATGGAAGACGGCATCCTGTCGCTCTGCGAGCAGGCGCTGCGTTTCTTCCCGGATTTCGGCGTGGACGTCGAGGCCATCAAAGCACCCTACCCGCCCGAGAAAATCTGGCAAACCTGGCTCGTCTATCGCCATTTCCTGACCGGCAATTCGCGTCTGGGGCTGTACACCAATCCGTCCACGCGTGCGCAGCTCAAGTCCGAGGCGATCTGGGAAATCGAAGGCTCGCTGGACCTCAAGGCCAGCGATCTGTACGCCGCCAGCACCGATCGCAGTGCGTGGTACCAGGCGCTGCAACGGACGTTCACCCAGTTCGACTACATTGCCGTGCCCACCGCACAGGTGTTTCCGTTCGACGTCACGCAACACTGGCCGAAGCAAATCGCCGACAGGCAGATGGACACGTACCATCGCTGGATGGAAGTGGTGGTTGCGTGGACGCTATCGGGCTGTCCGGTGATCAGCGTGCCAGTGGGATTCAACGCGGTCGGATTGCCAATGGGGATGCAACTGATCGGCAGGCCGCGCGACGATCTGGGTGTGCTGCAACTGGCAGCGGCCTATGAGAAGGTGCGCGACTGGGTCAATGATCGCCTGCCGCCGGCTATCGAAGGCTGAGGGTCCTGCTCCCCTCTCACGTCGTGCAGGGAGGGGAGAAAGCAATACGGTACTTCAGGCCACCCGCCGCAACTGCCTCGCTGCATTGGCAAACAACGGCGCGGCACGTTCGACCGCGAGGGTGATCCTGTCGGCCAGCGACTTGCTGCCCACCTGATACCCATCGAAATCCGCCGTGGACGCGTACACACCGATTGGCAACGTCAGCGCCTGCAGGAAGCTGAACAGCGGACGCAGTTGGTGCTCGAGCACCAGTGCATGGCGGTCACTGCCACCGGTGGCTGCCAGCAGTACCGGCTTGCCTGCCAGCGCATCCATGCCCACCAGGTCAAACAGATGCTTGAAGTGGCCGGGGAACGAGCCGCGATACACCGGCGCCGCGGCAATCACGAGATCAGCCGATTCGATCGCGGCCAGTTGTGCCTCGATGTCGGGCGGCAGTTCGTCGCGGGTCAGCGACGCGCCGAGCGGTCGGGCGATCTCGCTGAGGTCGACAATCTGCGTATCCAGCACGAGCCGTTGATCCAGTTCGGCCAGCAGTGCCTGCACCAGTACCAGGGTGCGGGACGGTTGATGAGCACTGCCATTGACGGCAACGACTTTGAGCGGGGTTGACACGGTAAGTCTCCGGGGCGGGAATCGGTCCCCTACCTTAGCGCCCCGTCCGTGCGGTGCGAACGAAGCAATTCGACTATGGATAGATGCAAAAACGGCGACCATTGGCCGCCGTTCCGCATCAAGCCAAGGTAATGGGACCTTGCTGCTTGGAAGCTGCTTCAAAATGAAGCGAAGCGGTTCTGGCTAGGGTGAAGCAGGGATTTCGGCTCGCATGCGAGCCGCCTGCGGAACGGCATGTGCCTGCAAGCACATGCGCGCCCTGCAAGGGCGGGGCCGCAGACAGTACAAGTAGTACGGCAAGGCCCCGCAACGACGCCAGAATCTTTTTGAAGCGGCTTCTTAGAAGGACGGCACCATGGCGCCCTTGTACTGGGCCTTCATGAACTGGCGTACTTCTTCCGACTGATAGGCGGCCACGAGCTTCTTCACCCACGGCTTGTCCTTGTCCTGCGTGCGCACGACGATGATGTTGGCGTAGGGGCTGTGGATGTCTTCCAGCGCGATCGCGTCCTTCGTCGGCTGCAGGCCGGCGGCCAGTGCGTAGTTGGTATTGATCACGGCGGCGGCCACGTCAGGCAGCGCGCGGGCAAGCTGGGCAGCGTCGAGTTCCACGATTTTCAGTTTCTTCGGGTTCTCGGCCACGTCGAGCGGCGTGGCGTTGACGCCATTCGTGCCCACACCCGGCTTGAGCTTGATCGCGCCCTGGGCGGCCAGCAGCAGCAATGCGCGGTTCTCGTTCGACGGGTCGTTCGGCACGGCCACCTTGGCGCCCTGCGGCAGATCCTTCGACGATTTCAGGTTCTTCGAATAGATGCCCAGCGGCGAGATATAGGTGTAGCCGACGCTGGTCATCTTGTAGCCACGCTGCTTGATCTGGCTGTCCAGATACGGCTGGTGCTGGAAGCTGTTGGCGTCGAGGTCGCCCGCGTCGAGCGCGGCGTTCGGCTGCACGTAGTCGTTGAATTCGACCACCTTCACGTTCAGGCCGTTCTTCTTGGCCACCTTCTGCACCACTTGCCAGACTTCGGCGTCGGGGCCACTGACGGTGCCCACGCGGATCGTCTGTTCCTGAGCCGCCGCGTTGCCGGCGGCTACGATACCCAGCGCCACGGTTGCGGCAGCCAGGGTCTTTGAAATCGAGAGCATTTTCATAGGTCTTGTTTTCCTGGGAATCGAGGAGCCGCCAAGAGCAGATGTCATGGCGGTCGGGCCTCGCCGGGTAAGCGGCGCTATCAAACTGAAGCGAAGCGGCTCTGGCTTGGCGCCTGGCCGCAGCCAGAGCAAATCGTGCGGCGAAGCCGCGCAACGACGCCGGAATCAGTTCGATAGTGCAGCCAAGGCGTGGCCGAGGCCGAAGCTTACCTTATTGTTCCTCGGCGCTCCTCAGTGCTCCTCGGTGTGTTCCGTGGCCTGTCCGGGCTCCTTGCCCACCGGATGGCTGGCAATGGCCGGCGCATTCTGCCATCCACCACCAAGCGCCAGGAACAGGTTGATCTGATCCATCGCAACCTGCGCGTCGGATGCGGCCAGCGCGGCATCGGTATTGGCCAGCGTGCGGTCGGCATCCAGGCTCTGCAGATACGGCGATCGGCCTGCCTGCCACAGCAGCCGGTTCTGGCGAGCTGCCTCATTGGCCTTGTCGCGCGCCGAGCGCAGCGACGCGTTCCGGTCCAGTTCGTGTGTATAGGCCGACAGCGCCGTCTGCGTCTCCCGCAGCGCCTTCAGCACCACACCGTCGAAATGAGCCAGCGCCCCTTCGGCCCCGTACTCCATGTTGTGGATGCGCGCGCGCGTGCCGCTGGTCGGGATCGTCCACGAAATCGCGGGGCCCCAGCCCCAGTGCGCGGTCGGCGCCTGACCAAGGTGGTCGAGAATACCGGTGAAACCGGCCGATGCACCGATGCGAATCTGCGGGAACAGGTCCGCGGTAGCCACGCCGATCTTGGCCGTTGCCGATGCCAGCTCGCGCTCGGCCTGGCGAACGTCCGGTCGGCGCTTGAGCAACGCCATGCCATCGCCAACGGGCAGCGCCTGCTTCAACGCCGGTACGTGCTCGCACGCCACGCTGCTGACATCGAGCGCAGTCGGCGGCTTGCCCAGCATTACCGCCAGGCGGTATGCCGCGCCTTCCTGCTCCGCACGATACTTCGGCAGTGCCGAACGCAGGGTGTCGGCTTGCGCCTCGGCGCGCAGCAGATCGGTCGGCTGACCTCGGCCAGCATCGACCAGTTTCTGCGCCAGCTTCACGCCGCGTTCCTGCAGGTCGAGCTGATGCGCGGCCACATGTAGTTCGTGCGTGGCTGTGCATCCTTGCACATACGCACGCACGGTCTCCGCCACCACGCCCACGCGGGCTTGGTCCAGCGCCGCATGGCTGGCCTGCGCCGATGCCAAGGCGGCTTCGTCGGCACGCTTGAGCTTGCCCCAGAAGTCAATCAGGTACGAAACATTGAGACCAATGTCGCCGAAGTTCATCACCGGAATCTTCTCTTCGTGCAGCAGCGGTTCGCCAGCGATCTGGCCGCGCTCCGCACTGGCCCGGAACTTCGTTTCCGGCAGATTCTCGGCTTCCACCTCGTGATACACGGCGATCGAGCGCTTCAGATTGGCGGCGGCTACGCGCAGGTCGGTGTTGGCCACCAGTGCCTGCTGCACCAGCTCGTCGATGCGAGGATCGTCGTACAGACGCCACCAGTCGTTCGGGACGTCGCCGATCGACACCGCATCGCTGTCGGTGCCGGCAAACGGTCCATTGGCGGCCGATGACTTCACGACCGCATCGTCGGGCACCTTGTGATCAGGGCCGACGGTCATGCAAGCGGCCAGCGCAAGCGGCAACATCGCCGCCAGCGAGGCACGGGCAAAGCGTTTCACTGCACTGCTCCGGTTGAGGGCGCGCGCTTGCCGGCCAGCGCAACCTTGTCCTGCGAGGCACTACGGCCGGCCGCCGGCGCGGTCGGCTTGTCTTCCGTTTCCCCGATGTTCTTCTCGTCATCGGCCTTCACCGATACGGTGGCCGTGCGTCCTGCCACCAGGCGCACATCCTCGGGCATCTGGTCGAACTGGATGCGCACCGGCACGCGTTGCGCCAGACGCACCCAGTTGAACGTCGGGTTCACGTTCGGCAGCAGGTTCGAGCCATTGGTGCGATCACGGTCTTCGATACCGGCTGCGATGCTCTGCACATGGCCGTGCAGCACGCGCTTCTCGCCCATGACGCGGATATCGACGGGGCTGCCGATATGGATACCCTTCAGCTTGGTTTCCTCGAAGTAGCCTTCCACGTGGAACGAGTTCGAATCGACCATCGACAGCACCGGCTTGCCGGTCACGACGTAATCCCCGAGACGCGGCAGGCGGTCGTTGACGTAGCCTTCCACCGGGCTCACCACGTGGGTGCGCTCCAGATTCAGCTTCGCCACGCCGATCGCGGCCTCGGCCTGTGCCAGCTGGGCCTCGCCCTGCTGCACCTTGGCCAGCCCCTCTTCGACGATTTCCTTCGAGACCACCTCGGAAAGCGTCTGGCTGCGCTTCGCCTCGCGGCGTGCCTGGGCCAGATTGGCGCGCACCGCCGCCGCCGTGGCTTCCGCCTGACGCAGCGCCAGCGCATAGCGTTCGTGGTCGATCTCGAACAGGACGTCGCCGGCCTTCACATGCTGGTTGTCCTTGACCGCGATCCGCGTGACCAGCCCGGAGACATCAGGCGCCACCTGCACCACCTCGGCGCGGATGTGGCCGTCGCGCGTCCACGGCGCCACGGTGTAGTAGTCCCACAGGTGTTTGACGACGACCGCGCCAACGGCGGTGACGGCCAGCGTCAGCACGACTGGCCCGAGCGAGGAGAGTCTCAGTTTCATGATTGCAGCGAGGGCACCAACGCAACCACCCCACCGAGGACGATCGCATACAGCGCCAGATTGAAGAGGGAACGGTGCCATACGAGCTTGTAAAAGCCGACACGCGTCAGCACCGCCCGCGCGGCGCTCGTAATGACGAAGGCGGCAAGCATCCACACCAGCAAGCTGGGGATGTACACGCCATAGATACTGATTTCACCGGGCATCATGCATTTCCGGAAACGGTTGCCGGCACCAGGACCGGCGGATACAGGGCAACCTGAAGGTCCACGAGAGCCGCCAGCGCGATACGCGAACGCACCTTCTGCTGAGCCTTGCCCAGCCGCGTCAGCAATGCCGGCGGCGGCGCATCGATGGCACCTTTCAAACGTGACTGGTAATAGCCGGACACGCTGCGCAGCACGCGATTCACGGCATGTTGCTCATCAGCTTCCAGCCCGGCCATCTCGCGTTGCAGCGCCAGCGTGCAGAGTTCCACACGCACTTCGCTGAAGCCGTCGGCAGACACTTCGCTTTCGCTGGCAGCCAGCCGGGGCACGAGTTGCGCCAGACGATCGAGCATCCGCGCGCGCAGCGTCGAATGAGACTCCGGACGCGTGCTCACCGCGTTCTCGGCGATGTCGCTCCAGCCGGAGCGCACCAGCCGGTGTGTTGCGGCTCGCGTGCCGAAAGGCCGCACCGCGAGCGTCCAGACCAGGGCGAACGCAATCCCGGCGATACCTGCCAGGTTGCTGTTGAAGAAACTCTGGAAGTTCGCGCTGTAGGCGCCCGAGATACCGATGTCGTTTGCCGTGACCACGGCCAGCGGCATCCCGATCATCGCCAGGCGCGGCTGCGCCACCAGCAGGCCGATGATCAGGTACGGCACCGCGAACATCAGCACCAGCATCTCGAAATCGTGCGCAACCGGCAGAACCGCGAACAGCATCACCATCGAGATCAGCAAGCAGACCACGTTCCAGTTGAAGAACGACTGGATCATCGGCGCGGGCTCGTCGAGCGCGGCGAAGAAACAGCACGAGATTGCACCAAGCGCCACAGCACCGGCGCCATCGGCCCAGCCTGTCTGAATCCAGATCATGCCCATCGCGAAGATGGCCAGCGCCACCGTCACGGTCGAGAACAGCAGCATGCCGTGGTCGTAGTGGCGGGCGCGGCCGACATCCCAGCGCAGGAATTCCGGCAGCCATTCGCCTTCGATGTGCTTTTCACCAAGGCGCCGACACAGCGAGACGCAGTCGTGCCACAAGGCCGCCATCTGTTGCAGACGGTCTTCGGCCGCTGCGACCAAGGCGGCGTCCCAGCCCGCCTGAACGGGCGTGGACGTCAGTTCGGGACGCTCCCCTTCCGCGGCGCCAGCCTGAATCCAGGCCTTCACCGCCCGCATCTGCGCGGCCAGGGGTTCCGGCACGCCGCCGGCCGACTGCAACGATTCGACGACGGTCGCCAGCGACGACATCACGGGCAGCAGCATCGTCATGCGGCCACGCAGTTCACGTGCGGCACGCACGCGCTGGGCGCTTTCGGCGTCGTAGCTCAGTTGGCTGATGAGTTGGTCCAGCGCCAGGATATCGGCGGCCAGACGATGGCGACTATGGTGGCGCGACACCTGCTTGCCGGGGCTTGCCGACAACATGTCGCTCGCCCACAGCGTGGCATCGGCCATCCATTGGCGAGACTTGTCGCGCAGCACATTGGCTACGCTAGCCGGAAACACGACCGCGCCAACCACGCTGGCGCACAGGATGCCCAGGCAGATTTCCTCGGACCGCGCGACGGCAAGATCGAAGATACCGGCAGGATTGTCGACCGAAGGCAGCGCGACGAGCGGCAGCGTATAGGCCGCCAACATGAAGACATAGCTGCGCGGCGTGCGATGCAGCAGCGCCACGTACAAGAGACAGGCGGTCCAGATCGCCACAGCGCCCATCAGCAGAGGCGGCGCGTTGACCAGTGGCGGGACCATCAGAATGCCAGCGGCGGCGCCCAGCAGCGTGCCCAGCACGCGATACAGCGCCTTGGAACGCGTGGCCCCGGTCAGCGGATGCGCCACGATATAGACGGAGCCCATCGCCCAGTAGGGGCGCGGCAGGCCGAGATACATCGCAATCCACAATGCCAGCATCGCTGCGACGAAGGCCTTGATGGAAAAGACCCAATCTCTCGCGGACGGCCAACTACCCATGTTGCTCAGGACTCCTGCTTGCCCGATGTAGATGCGGCCGCGCGCGCCAGGGCATCGAACACACGCAACGTGGCCGCCATGTCCGATTCGCTGATATCGGCGAACACCTCGGTCCGCAATTGTTTCAGCGCCACCTCGATCAACTCCGCCATGCGCTCGCCCTCTTCCGTCAGGGATAGCACATTGGCCCGGCGATCACTCGAATCCACCTCGCGACGCACCAGCCCAGCGGCGCTGAGCTGGTCGACCAGACGCACCAGCGTCGCGCCTTCCACGCCCACGTAGTCGGCCAGGGTCACCTGGCGCACACCACCGCCCAGGCGGCGAATGAACAGCAGCGGCGCGGCGGCCGCGGCGGAAATCCCGTGCGCGGTCACTGCGGCCTGGCTGATCTGCCGCCACTGGCGCCCGGCCAGCATCAACTGGCCGGTGAAGGCGAAAAGAAGGGCATCGATCTTTGGCATGGGCAGAATGATAGATGTGAATCTATTAGGATGCAAATGATTTCTTTGCGAACTAGTTCATGTGCTTTATGAGGAATCCCATGCCGCGCGGAAATGTAGAGATGGGACGCAATCGTCGCCCCGGCACCGCTGCAATCGCCTCAGGAATATCTGAAAACACCCATCGGCAGCAACCTTACGGGCACTTCCGCAGATCGGCGATATCCGCCTCAACTTCATGGAAATACAGTCCCTCAATCAGGCCCGCATGGCCTGCCCACGAGGACCGACGATGACAATCACCATGGCGACCGCCCGGCGCCGAGCAGGGGTCACGCTGGCGACGCTGCTCGCGGCGCTGCTCGGGATTGGGCTGATAGCGCTGATGGCGCTGATGACACCCCACCACACCGCAGAGGCAGAGCCCTCCCAGGAAGTGGCGCTGCGTTACAACCTGCAGGCAATGAGAGAGGCGATCGCCCGATTCCACATAGACCATGGCCACTATCCGCAGTCCCTCGACATCCTCGTGCAACGCGCCTATTTGCACAGGATTCCGCGGGACCCAATCACCCATACTGCGGACAACTGGGAAATCATACCGCCACCAATCGACCCACAATCACCATCGATGCTGGAAGACCGCGCGATTGCGGGCGTGTTCGATGTCCGCAGCGGAGCGCTCGGCGTAACGCATGAAGGCACACCGTATCGCGAGCTTTAGGCTCTTCAAACTCCGCGAGGACCCGTCCCATCCAGAGATCGCAAGCAGCACCGGGCAACCGGGCTGGACTTTCCCCGGGCAATATGGCATAAGACCCATTGCCCCATAACGCCTGACGCCGGCTGACTACCAGTCGAGCGCCCCCGATTAGAAAGCCAATGCCCCGCTTCCAGCGCCTCGCCGCAGTTTCCCGCCGTGCTCCGCATGGCAGGACTGCGTGCGCCCGCGGAATGCAGGCTGGCATTGCCGCCACACACCTGACCGCCCCGGTCCCGCGCGCCGTGCTTTTCCTGGCCGTGCGGGCAACTCGGGACACCGGCATCCGGACCTGAGCTTTCCCGCACGGCACTTTGCATTTGGACGCCATCCCTGGCGCTGCAATTCATTGTGCATCCTGGAGAAAGCCATGACCCCCATCTACCAAAAGACCATCTGCGCCATCGTGGCCGTCGCCGCGCTCTACGTCCTGATCAATAGCTGACGGAAGAGGCGCCTCATGACACTCACGCTTGCAATGCCCTCCTGGGGGCAGGTACTGGCACGCATACTCGAGCTGCGCATCGACGTCAGTCTGTCGCCCGGCGAAGTGGAGCGCGAACTCGACACGCTGCACGACCGCATCCGCCAGCCCGGTGACAAGCTGCACGATATGCCTGTGGTGCCAACCGCTCTGCCGGGCGTGCGCCTGCGTTATCGCGAAGCCGATGGCGAGTATTACGTGTATGTCGAAGACACGCGATATGGACGCATCGCCGGCTATACGGTGTTCAATCGTCTGATCGAGGTCAGCCGACGCACGGACCGAGTGGTACGCGCGCCCCACACGAAGCTCGGTCCGGCCTATCAGCGCTGCGGCCTGGCCACGTCCATCTACGGCTGGGCGCTGGACGGCGGTCTTTGCCTGATCAGCGGCGCGCGGCAGTCTGCCGGCGCCAATGCCTTGTGGGGGACGCTGGCCAGGCGTCACACCCGCGGCTACGTGGATCTACGCGACAAGTCGATGACCTATCTCGGCGAGTCCGTCAGCGAGACCGTGCAAGCCGATCTGCACACTCGCATGATCCTGCTGGGTCAGGGCTGGACACTCTCATCGTTCGCCAACGCCACCGGTATGCATTGATCCCTGCGACGGCGGCTTCAGACCGCCGTCGCTACCGGAGCTACCGGAGCCGGCTCGACGGCGAGGCTCTTGCGCAGATTGTCGAGCATATCGTCGACCATCTCCTGCAGGCCGAACCGTGGCTGCCAGCCCCAGTCCGCACGCGCCGCGCTGTCGTCGATCGAATCAGGCCAGCCCTGTGCAATCGCCTGACGGTAGTCTGGCGCGTAGCGGACTTCAAATTCAGGCACGCGTAGCCGGATCGCCGCCGCAATCTCGGCCGGTGTGAAACTCACGGCGGCCAGGTTGTAGCTGCCACGTTCGCGCACCTGTTCGCGCGGGGCCTCCATCAGTTCCAGCGTGGCCCGGATGGCATCAGGCATGTACATCATCGGTAGCCGCTCGTCTTCCTCCAGGAAGCAGGTGTAGGGCTCGCCGCGCACCGCATGGTGGAAGATGTCGACGGCATAGTCGGTCGTGCCGCCGCCCGGCGGGGTCTTGTGCGAGATCAGCCCGGGATAGCGCACGCTGCGAACGTCGACGCCATGGTTCTCGAAGTACCAGCGACACCAGCCCTCGCCGGCCTGTTTCGAGATGCCGTACACGGTGGTCGGCTCCATGACCGTCTTTTGCGGCGTGTCGATGCTCGGCGTGGTGGGCCCAAACGCGGCAATCGAACTGGGCCAGAACACCCGCTCGATGCCATGATGCCGCGCGGCTTCCAGCACGTTCAGCAGACCTGTCATATTCAGGTTCCAGGCCCATTGGGGCGCCTTCTCCCCCGTCGCCGACAGCGCGGCCGCCAGCAGATAGATCTGCGTGATGCCGTGCCGCTCGATCACAGTCGTCAGTTCACCGCGATCCGTCACGTTAAGCATCTCGTGCGCGATATGGACGTGGCGGCCGGTCGGCACCACGTCCGACGTCACCACCTGCTCACGCCCATGACGTTCCGCCAATGCCAGAGCCAGCTCCGATCCAAGTTGCCCGTTTGCGCCGATGATCAGGATTTTCGGCACGGCTGTTGCGGTGGCTGCTGTCATGGAATCAGCCCCAATTCACGGCCCGCCTGGCCGAAGGCATCGAGAGCGGACTGCAGCGTCACCGCATCGTGCACGGCGCTCATTTGCACGCGGATACGCGCCTGCCCCTTCGGGACCACGGGATAGAAGAAACCAACGACGTACACACCGAGTTCCAGCAGTCTGTCAGCCAGCTTCTGCGCCTTTTCGGCGTCATAGACCATAATCGGCACGATCGGATGATCGCCGGGCTTGATGTCGAAGCCAAGCTTCGCGATGCCCTCGCGGAAGAACCGCGTGTTCTGCTCCAGCCGGTCCCGCAGCTCGGTACTGCCTTCCAGGATATCGAGCACGGCAATGCTGCCGCCAACAATGGCCGGCGCCACGGTGTTCGAAAAAAGATAAGGTCGGGAACGCTGGCGCAAGAGCTCGACGACTTCCTTGCGCCCGGAAGTAAAGCCGCCCGACGCGCCACCGAGCGCCTTGCCCAGCGTGCCCGTGATGATGTCGATCTTGCCGAACACCCCACGCGCCTCATGCGTGCCTCGCCCGCGTGCGCCCATGAAGCCCGTGGCGTGGCATTCGTCAATGCCGAGCAGCGCGCCATGCTCGTCGCAAATCTTCCGGATCTCGTCCAGCCGCGCAACGGTGCCGTCCATCGAGAACACGCCATCGCTAAAGACAAGCTTGAAGCGTGCGCCATCCGCATCGGCCTGCCGCAATTGGGCGCGCAGGTCGTCCAGATCGTTGTGCCGATAGCGAAGGCGCCGTGCCTTGGACAGGCGGATGCCGTCGATGATCGATGCGTGGTTCAGTTCATCGCTGATCACGGCGTCTTCGGGGCCGAGGATGGTCTCGAACAGCCCCCCGTTCGCATCGAAGGCCGAGCCATAGAGGATGGTGTCCTCGGTGCCCAGGAACCGGGCCAGACGCCCTTCCAGCTCCTTGTGCAGATCCTGCGTGCCGCAGATAAAGCGTACAGACGACAGTCCGTAGCCATGCGTGCGCAGCGCCTCGTGCGCGGCTTCGATAACCTTGGGGTGCGACGACAGCCCAAGGTAGTTGTTGGCGCACAGGTTGATCACCTCGCGACCGTCCGCTGTGCGGATCCTGGCGCCCTGCGGCGTGGCGATGACGCGCTCGCGCTTGTACAGGCCCGCGGCGCGGATCGAATCCAGCTCCGCGCGGATGGATGCATAAAAGGCCTCGGCACTCGACATGGCCAGACTCCCGGTGGTAGTGTCTCGGAACGCTCAATTCGATAAATCGAACGTGTTCTGTATAACGAACGTGTCGTGCACTATAACGAACAGATGACGATGTCGCAACCCTCCCCCGCCAAAACGCCGATGACGGCCGAGGGGCCGCCAGCCGTAGGCAGCGCGCTGCAGGCGCTTCGGCAGAGCCAGCAACTGTCCCTGGACGAGCTGTCGCGCCGCGCCGGTGTCTCCAAGTCTATGCTTTCGCAGATCGAACGAAACCTGGCGAACCCGACCGTGGCGGTGCTGTGGCGGCTGGCCAACGCACTCGGCGTCAGCCTGACGGACTTCCTGGCACAAGGGACTGCTGCGCCACAGGCGCCCGCCATCACAGTGGTGCCACCCCATGCCACACCGGCGCTCAAGAGCCCCGATACCCGCTGCGAACTGCGCATCCTCGGTCCGATCGACATGGCGGGGCGCTTCGAATGGTATGAGCTGTCGATCCAGCCGGGCGGCGTGCTGGCGTCGGAGCCACATGAAGCAGGCACGCAGGAGCATCTGTCGGTGCTGACCGGGTCGATGACCGTCCGGTCAGGTGGCGACGAGAAGAAGCTGAAGCACGGCGATACCGCACGCTACGGCGCGGATGTGGCGCATGCCATCGGCAATCCGGGTAAAAGCGTGGCAACGGCCTTGCTGGTCGTGGTCCACCCGGGGACCTGATCCGGACATCGCGCTCGCCGCGTATGTCCCTGCGCCGGCTGAGGTTTTTTGATCGGCCGTATGATCATCCGCATGCGACGGATACGCGCCTGATGGGCACTCAACAAGCGCGTATCACATGAGTACCCGCTGAAACGTTTTGACATGTATCTGTCGTGTATCGGCCGGAACCCGTAGCGGGCGGTCCCGTCCAACCCCTTGACTGTCGACCGGCCATCACGATGCGATGCAGCGTGAACGGTTCGTGAAGATGGCTCAACATCCCGCCGAGGGCGTGCACTACAGATGCGTCCCCGAGTCCCCAGCAACCGCTCCCCTCTCGCCAAGGAGATGACTGTGCTGAGTCCACATGAGTTGGCCACGCTGATGCTGATCGGCAATGGCCCCCACACCCGCGACGACACCGCCGCGACCCACGCACGGGAAATCGATCCCGTGGATCTTGACGCCCTGATCACCCAACGGCTCGTCGTGCTGGAGTCCATCCAGGACGATAGCGGGCAGATGGCCTGCCCGCAAATCACCGCGCACGGCATGTCGATGCTCAAAGCCGTAGGACGTCTGAACTAACGCTTCAACCGCAGCCCCCGGGTACCTGGGCCGGCATCATCGCACCGACGCTGCTGCCGGCACCTTGTATCCATCCGTCAACGTGTTCAGGAACGCGATCACGTCGCGCATTTCCCCTTCAGTCATCAAGGGCTTGTCGCCAGGCTTGCCGCCGAACGGGGCTTCCATGTTGACGTTGGCCTGATACGGCTCGGGCAGGTCATCGAACTTCCACACCTTGCCGTCCTTGCCGCGCGGGTACCACTTCTGCGGCTTCACATCGCGTTCGGCGTAGAAGTGCAGCACTTCGTCCAGAGAGTGGAAGACGCCATTGTGAAAAAACGCATGACGCAGTGCAACGTTCCGCAGTGACGGCGTCCGGAACAGGCCGCAGTAGTCGGCACGATCCTTGAGATCGGTGCGATCCGGGCCGCAGAGCCCCAAATCGTGGAATTCTGGATCGGCGTTGCCTGCAAGCTTGCGATTGCGTGGCGCACCCACGGCGATGAATCCGAAATCCGAGAAAGCCGGGAATGCGCCCTCGCGAATATCGCCCGGATGGCACGCGGCGCAGTTGCCCTTGTTCGGATCGTTGAAGACGCGCAGGCCGCGTGCCTCCTGGGGAGTCAGCTTTGCCTGCCCGCGCAGCACGGCGTCGTACTTGCTGGTATAGGGATAGAACTCCGACGGCGTCTCCTGGAATACCTCCAGGGCCATCAGCACTGCATTGAACGCGGTATCGTCGTCATCCAGCACATCCTGCCCCAGCACCTTGCGGAAGGTTTCCCCATGGGGCCCCTTCCGGATCTTCTCGACCACCACGCGCGGCTCGCCATTGGCCATCTCGTGCGGCGACAGCAACGGGATGCGCGCCTGCTCGTGTGCGGAATTCGCGCGACCATCCCAGTTGTGCCCACCGGTCGGACCCTGATCCTCGGCGTCGTTGCCGTCGTTCTCGTGATAGTGGTCGGTATAGGCCGGCACGTTCTGCACGTACCGCAGCGACGGCGCGGCACGCACGCCCGTGCGGCTCATATCGACGCCGCCGAGCTGCACGGACAGATCATTCGGCGGCCCGTAGGCGTGATCGGGGCTATGGCAACTCGCGCACGACTGCTTGCCTGACGCCGAGAGCGCCGGATCGAAGAAGAGCGTCTTGCCGAGGGCCGTCAGGGCCGGAATGTTGGGCCGACGCTCGGCCATCATCGCGTAGAACGGCTTCGGACTAGCGGGCTTCGGCGCGCGAGCCGCGCTGACAACTGCCACCGGTTGCGCTGCGGCGGCCGGCGTGCCCGCGGCCGCCTCCTGCTTGCCACAGCCCGAGGCCAGGCTGACCAGAAGCGCGATCAACAGACCGCCGGCGGCGCGCAGCCACGTGATCGGCGAGGGAAACGCGGCATTCCAAAGCAGCGGCGGCAGGGTCATGACGGAACGATGACGGCAAGGATGAGGATTGAATGGCGCAGCGAGGCTACGCCAAATCCGTGACACACACGTGTCAGGTCATCGAAATGACATCGCGCCACACCACTCACGTCGGCCGCCACCGTCCGTTTCCGCCTCATCATCAACTTGACACATGCCGCATACACACTCGCGGCGCACCCAGTAGTACCCCTCTGCTTTCCAAGCATTGAATACCCACACATAAGAAAGAGGAAAACCATGAGCCGTCTCACTCGTCTGTGGCCATTGGCCGCAATCGCCGCCGCATCGCTGACCGCCTGCGGTGGCAGCGATTCCGGCAACGCCGACAGCACCGCCAACACCCCCGCCGCCGCCACCTCCGGCGTTGTGACTGGCAGCTACTTCGAGCACGCGAAAGTCTGTATCGACGCCAACGCCAATGCCCAGTGCGATAGCGGCGAAGCATCGACCTATACCGATGCCAAGGGCGCTTTCACGCTGACGGGCCAGGGCGCCGTGGTGGCCGAGATCGGCACGGATGCCTTCCGCAACGACGACACGGGCGCCCATAACGCCGTGACGCGCAAGCTCGTGTTCCGCGCCCCGGCCGGCGCCAATGCCGTGGTAAGCGCGATCTCGACCGAACTGGCCGCGCTGATGGACAGCAACGGCGGCAAGCTCGACGACGCACGCAATCAACTGGCCACCCGCCTGGGCATCGCCGCCGACAAGCTGCTGGAAGACCACAACAAGGAAACCGACAGCAACATCAAGGCCACGCTGCAGGCCGAGATCGAGCAGGCGATCGACCTGATCGCCACGGCCGTGGCATCGGGCGGCGACATCGGCGCCGCGATCCGTGATGGCGTGACCAAGCGCATCGCGCTGCAGAACATCAAGAACGTCGTGGTGATCTACGCCGAGAACCGCGGCTTCGACAACCTCTACGGCCTGTTCCCGGGCGCCAACGGCATCCCGGGCGTGAACCCGACGGCCGTGGGTTCCGTGGAACCGCAGAAGGACTTTGACGGCTCGGCGCTGGCCTCGCTGCCCCCGACCTGGGGCGGCTTCACCGCCAGCGGCCAGACCGTCACGCTCCCGCAGGCCAGCACCGTGGGCTGGGCCAACAAGCCGTTCCGCATCGACGACCCGGCCGGCGTGAACGGCACGGGCGTGGTGGTGGGCCAGAACGTGATCACACGTGACCTGGTGCACCGCTTCTATAACAACCAGATGCAGATCAACGGCGGCAAGAACGACAAGTTCACGGCGTTCTCCGACGCCGGCGGCCTGGTCATGGGTTACTACGACGGCAGCGCCATGTCGATGTGGAAGCTCGCCCAGCAGTACACGCTGGCCGACAACTTCTTCATGGGCGCGTTCGGCGGCTCGTTCCTGAACCACCAGTACCTGGTCTGCGCCTGCGCACCGGTCTACCCGAACGCCGAAACGTCGGTGGCCTCGGGTTCGATCTCGGTCGTCGACACGGACGCCAATGGCAACTTCAAGAGCCTGTCGCTCAAGCCGACGAGCCCCGCCAGCATCCAGACCGGCACCGCCCAGTACGTGAACGACAGCACGCTGACCGCCAAGGACGGCACCGGCGTCTATTACGCGGTCAACACGATGCAGCCGCCGTACCAGCCGAGCGGCAACGCACCTGCGTCGACAGACTCGACCAAGCTGCTGGCCGACCCGACCAAGGCCACCACGCTGCCTGCCCAGACCCAGGACACGATCGCCTCGCTGCTGGATCGCCGCGGCATCAGCTGGGCCTGGTACTCGGGCGCATGGAGCGCAGTGACCGCCAACAGCGCGCTGATCTACAACAACACCACGCCGAACTTCCAGCCGCACCACCAGCCGTTCAATTACTACTCGGCCTTCAGCCCGGTCGATCACGCCGACTACCGCACCGCTCACCTGAAGGACTTCGACTCGTCGTTCCTGGCTGATGCGGCAGCTGGCAAGCTGCCGGCCGTCTCGTTCTACAAGCCGCAAGGCAACCTGAACCAGCACGCCGGCTATGCCAACGTGACCGACGGCGATGCCCACATCGCCAACGTGATCGCCCAGCTCCAGAAGAGCCCGCAGTGGAACAACATGCTGATCGTGGTGACGTACGACGAGAACGGTGGCTTCTATGACCACGCACCGGTGCCGAAGGCCGACCGCTGGGGCCCGGGTACCCGTATCCCTGCCATCGTGATCTCGCCGTTCGCGAAGCGCGGCTTCGTCGATCACACGCAGTACGACACCGCTTCGGTGCTGCGCTTCATCACGCACCGCTTCGCGCTGCCGACGCTGCCTGGCCTGAAGCTGCGCGACGACTCGCTGATCGCCAACGGCAAGCCGGCGATGGGCGACCTGAGCAACGCGCTGACCTTCCCGGCGCAGTAAGCAGGGCCCGAAGGCATTGCCTTCGCGCTGACAAGGGGGCGGCTCCGCGAGGGGCCGCCCCCTTGTCTATTGGATGGTCGAAAGTCCGGTCGCGCCCCTTTTTCCGATCGCAGGAACCTGCCCGGCAGGAAGAGGATCCGCACGCAAGGCACTATAGTGTGCAAGACACCCCCGGAAAGGAGCCCTCCATCCCCGGCCGGCAATCCGACATTCCCGCACGCCTCGATCGCCTGCCATGGTCCGCCTGGCACTGGCGCGTCGCGATCGCGTTAGGCATCGCCTGGGTGCTGGACGGCCTCGAAGTCACGCTGGTCGGCTCGGTCGGCGCGGTGCTCGAGCGGCCGGACACTCTTGCGCTCACTGCCACGCAGGTCGGCTGGTCCGGTTCGCTTTACGTGCTCGGCGCCGTGGTCGGCGCGCTTGCCTTCGGCCGCATGGCTGACAGGCTCGGCCGCAAGAAGCTGTTCCTGGCCACGCTGTTCGTCTACATGGCGGCGACGCTGGCAACCGCGTTTTCCCCCAACTTCGCGTTCTTCGCGGCCTGCCGCTTCGTGACCGGGCTTGGCATCGGCGGCGAGTACGCAGCCATTAATTCGGCGATCGACGAACTGATTCCTGCCCGCGTGCGCGGCAGGGTCAATCTGGCGATCAACGGCAGCTTCTGGCTGGGTGCGGCACTCGGTGCCGGCCTGAGTCTGCTTCTTCTGGATCCACGGGTGCTGGGCCCCGTATGGGGCTGGCGCGCATGCTTCGCGCTGGGCGCGCTGCTGGCAGTGGCAATCGTGTTGATCCGGCGCCATGTGCCGGAAAGCCCGCGCTGGCTGGCCACGCACGGCCGCCATGCCGAAGCCGAGCAGGTGATCGCAGGTATCGAGGCAGCGATCACCCGACGGCACGGTCCGCTGCCCCCGGTCCATGACGCGGTGCTGGTCTACTACGGTGGCAAACCCGTGCCTCCCCTGCGCGACATCATGCGATTGCTGGTCGGTCGCTACCGGACACGCAGCGCCGTCACCTTCGCCCTGATGGTGGCGCAGGCCTTCTTCTACAACGCGATCTTCTTTACCTACGCCCTGGTGCTGACACGCTTCATGGGCGTACCGGAGGAACGCGTCGCGCTCTATATTTTTCCGTTCGCAATCGGCAACGCCCTGGGGCCGCTGTTGCTCGGCCCGCTGTTCGACCGCATCGGCCGACGCAAGATGATTGCGCTGACCTATGTGCTCTCCGGCATCGGGCTGGCCGCCACAGGATGGGCATTCATGTCCGGCTGGCTAGACGCCAGATCGCAAGCGCTGTGCTGGTCCGCCGTGTTCTTCCTGGCCTCGGCCGCGGCCAGTTCGGCATACCTGACCGCCAGCGAAGTGTTCCCGCTCGAAATGCGGGCGCTGGCGATCTCCGTGTTCTACGCGGTGGGCACGGGCGTCGGCGGGTTCATCGCGCCCGTGCTGTTCGGAGCGTTGATCGAAACGGGTAGCCGGGGCGCCGTGGCGGTGGGCTATGCCATCGGCGCAACCCTGGTCATCGTGGCGGGGGCGATGGCCCTGAAGTACGGGGTGGATGCCGAGCGAAAGCCGCTGGAGGAAGTCGCACCGCCATTGGGGACCGATGACGAGTGAGCGCGGCGGCAGAGCATGGCGTGGGCGGGCATTTTGAGAACCGTCCCATGTCGCGCAGGTTTCGCAGGCTCCAGACTGGAGAAGCCATGCAATTGGGCATGGGGATTACTGGAGCTACGCAATGAGATATTCCGGCCAGAACATACTTGAAACTGAAACCCCAGGACCGGTCATTGAGCGCGACGAAAGCTTGCTCGACAACGTCAAGGACATCTTTGACATGGCCGGTTGGTTTATCAATCCCACCAATGTTCCACTGACCATTGAGCGTATGAACGAGATCATCGCGGAAGCCGGAACATCTGCTCGATGATCGGACTCGACACGAATGTGCTGGTTCGATTCTTCGCTCAGGAAACTAGTGCTGAAGGACAGCTGGCACATGCGCTACTCCGTCAACTGACGCCAGAACACCCGGGCTTTGTTTCGCTGGTTGCGATTACGGAACTCGCCTGGGTACTGGCTCGCTCTTACCACGCCACGCGCCGGGAGATCCAGCGCGTGGTCGAATCCCTCCTCGGTTGGCCAGCTCTGCTGATAGAGGCACATGACATCGTGCAACGCGCGGCGCACCGGTTCGCGAAGGCTTCGTGCGATTTTGCCGACTGCCTGATTGAACGTGCGGGCAACGAATTCGGCTGCAGCGTCACTCTGACCTTTGACAAGGTGGCCGCCCGAGATCAAGGGTTCGTGTTGCTATCAGCAAGATAAAGGGAAGTCCGAACTGCTCTATCCTGATCGATCATTGATGAGCGATGCCTTTGGCTAAGAAGCAGTTTCAAAATGAAGCGAGGCGGTTCTGGCTAGGCGGAGGCAGCAGACAGCACAAGTAGTAAGGCAAGGCCCCGCAACGACGCCAGAATCTTTTTGAAACGGCTTCTAACTGCCCTATTCCGAGTGACATCGTCCGAGACCCAGATCAACTCAACCCATCCAGCACCATATGCTGCCCATGAACCGCTTCTGCCGCGTCAGAGGCCAGGAACGCCACTGCCCGTGCCGCGGCGCCGGTCGATACCCAGCGCGTATGGTCCGCCGAGGGCATGGCCTGACGATTGGCCGGGGTGTCGAGGATACTCGGGGCAACGCTGTTGACGTTGATGCCTGCCCCCCTTACCTCATGCGACAGGCTTTCCACGAGCCGTTGCAGCGCGCTCTTGGATGCCGCATAGGCCGCCATCGTCGCCGCGCCGGCCATGGCACCACGCGCCGACACCGCAACGACCTTGCCGTGCCTCTGGAACAGCATGGCCGGAATGAAGTGACTGGTGACCGCAACGAACGACCACGCATTCAGGTCCATCATCCGCATCCACGACTCCCGGCTCATGGCGTGAGTGGCCTCGCCCATTTCAAAGCCGCCGGCCACATGCACCAGGACGTCCACCGTGCCGAAGGCGTCGAGGATTGCCGCCGCAACCGGTGCCATCGCGGTGTCCGACGTGACATCGGCCGCGTGAAGCAGCGTGCCGCCGTGATCGGGCTCGGGATGAGCGAATACGCTTTGCAAGTGCTGCAGGTCCCGGTCGATCAGCGCCAATCTGGCACCCTCGGCGGCAAAGCGGCTGGCCACTGCACGGCCTAGCGCGCCGGCGGCTCCGGTGATGACGACATGACGACGGGCAGCGGTCGAGTCCATGAAACGCTCCAGGGTGAGGGTTCTTAAACGATAGCCCTCTGCCGCCCGTCTCGCAAAAATACTACGTCGCAAGAGAAACTGTACAGCGCGTGCAACCGTCATCTGTGTATGGCACCTGACGTAGCGCTCAGGCATGATGCCGCACCGCCCCAATTGGGGACTGATTCCCTGGACAAGAATTGCCTCTCTCGCGCATAAAACAAAGCGACAGCCTGCTGGCCGTGCTGGCCCTGATCGGCTCCATGGCGTCGCTCTGCATCGGCACATCATTTGCCAAAAGCCTGTTTGCGTCGATCGGCGCACAGGGCACCACCGCGCTGCGGGTGAGCTTTGCGGCGGTGATCCTGATCTGCGTCTGGCGCCCCTGGCGTTTTCCGCTCTCCGGCAAGAACGCCCGCGCCATCGCCCTTTATGGCGCCGCACTGGGCGGGACCAACCTGCTGTTCTACATGTCGTTGCGGACGATCCCGCTCGGGTTGGCGATTGCCATCGAATTCACCGGTCCATTGGCGGTTGCCGTGCTTTCGTCACGCCGCGCGATCGACTTTCTGTGGATTGGCTGCGCGGTCACCGGACTGATCCTGCTGCTGCCGCTTGGCGAAGCCGCCACGCACCTCGATCCCGTAGGCATTGGCTTCGCGCTCGCCGCAGGGGTGGGCTGGGCGCTGTATATCGTGTTCGGACAGATGGCGGGCAACGCCCATGGCGGCCAGGCGACGTCCCTGGGAATGACCATGGCGGCATTGGTGGCCCTGCCATTCGGACTCGGCCACGCCGGATTGGAGATGTTCAGTCCGGCTCTTCTGCTTTCCGGCCTGGCGGTCGGCATTCTTTCCAGCGCGATCCCGTATTCGCTGGAAATGGTAGCCCTCAAGCGGCTCCCCCGGCGCACATTCGGCATCTTGTTGAGTCTGGAGCCAGCCATGGGCGCTCTGGCGGGCCTGGCATTCCTGAACGAACAACTGACGCCGATTCAGTGGGTAGCGATTGCCGCAATCATCGTCGCGTCGATTGGTTGTACGGCTACGTCGAGAAGCAAACGTTAATGGGCGGCGAACCAGTCGCGCGGCATCCGCTGATCGCGCGCTGACGCCCTCGCCTCTGCAAGGGTCAGGCTGACCTCATGCAGAAAGTTGTCCTCGGGGTTGCGGCGCGCCGAGAATCCGCAGTCCCGCATGATCGCCAACATCCGGCGGTTCTCGCTGAGAACGTCACCCCGCATTCCATGCAGTTGCCCCGATCTCGCCAGCTGCTGGAGCCGCTGTATCAACCGGCGACCCAGTCCCTGGCCCTGCCACGCATCGGCAACCACAACGGCCAGTTCGGCAACATCCTCTTCGTTCACCACATATTCGGCATTGGCGACGATGGTTTCGGCGCCATCCGCTTCGCGATACGTCACCACAAGTGCCACGTCCTCGGCTTTCCGATGGCTCACGAAGCCTTGAACGATCTCGTCGGTCACGCGCCCACCAGTCAGGAAGCGGAAGTAGCGGCTTTCGCGTGACAAGCTGTCGACAAACATCCGCAGCCCGGCCTGATCCGCCCCGCGCGCGGGCCGAAGCGTCAACCGAGCGCCGCTGCGGCCGGTCCAGTTTTCTTCACTGATCGGTGTCGCCACCTGATTGGCGTCTTCGACACGGCCCATGGTCCGCTCCTGACTACGTTTTGTATAGTCAGGACTATAGTCGAAACCCTAACTTTTGCAAATGAAGTTAGGGTGCTATTCTCAAAGCATGACCACGCCACCGCCCGTCGACCTCACGAACTGCTCGATAGCCGCCACGCTCTCGTTGATTGGCGAGAAGTGGACGATTCTTATCTTGCGCGATGTGTTCTCCGGGGTACGCCGCTTCGATGACTTCCTCGAGCGCCTGCAATGCTCGCCGGCCGTACTGTCGGCGCGGCTCAAGACGTTGACCGAGGCGGGATTGCTGCGCAAGGTCAGCTACAAGGAGCCTGGCGAGCGGGAACGCTTTGCCTACCATCCGACGCGGGCTGCGGTCGATCTGCTTCCCGTCCTGGTCGGACTGATGCAATGGGGAGACGCCCATATGGCCGCCGACGGTGGCGGCCCGGCCGAAGTCCGCTCCAAGCTCTCCGGACTCAAGGTGCGTGCCGCGTTGATCGACGAGGCTGGGGAAGCTGTCTCACCTTCGGACATGCAACTGCTGGCCGTCCCCGCCTCCACCGACGCGGCCGCCTGAGCCAACGCACCGCTTGCACACATTGCACCGCACCATTCCCGTGCGAACGCCCAATACTGGCGCTGCACCATGTCGCGTCAATGTGCGCGCTCTTCCACCCGATGATCGGGCCACGCCCCGATAAACCTCCAAAGCGGCATTCGCGCACGCTGGCACGACGCTTGCGTTACTAAGCGCGGGCCGGTCAACGGCGATCCGCCCACCCCACACAGCCGCGGCTCCCTTTGAGAGCCGCAGGCAGGACAACGGCGTCCCCAGAACTGGCCCATCGGGTCGGACTCGCGGGACGCCTTTTGTTTTTGGAGCAAGAGGATGAACGGCAAAGCCACCCGGATCGATCTGCTGAGTTTCAGGACGCCGCAGATGCGCGCCTTCCACCTGACCTGGATGGCCTTCTTCGTCTGTTTCTTTGCGTGGTTTGCCTGCGCGCCGCTCATGCCGGTGCTCAAAGGCGAATTCGGCCTGACGCCAAATCAGATCGCCAATATCAATATCGCCGCCGTCGCCGTGACCATCCTGGTGCGACTGGTGATCGGCCCCCTGTGCGACCGCTTTGGCCCGCGCAAGACCTACACCGGCCTGCTGGCGATTGGCGCCCTGCCCGTGCTCGGCGTGGCCTTCGCCCAGAACTACGAGACCTTCCTGTTCTTTCGCCTGCTGATCGGCGCGGTCGGCGCCAGCTTCGTGATCACGCAGTACCACACGTCGGTGATGTTCGCGCCGAACGTGGTGGGCACCGCCAATGCGGCATCCGCTGGCTGGGGCAACGCTGGTGGCGGCGCCGCGCAAGGCCTGATGCCGCTGCTGCTGGCCGCGATCCTGTTTCTCGGCGTCGATCACACCATGGGCTGGCGCGTGGCGCTGCTGGTGCCTGGCATCCTGATGCTGGTCATGGCCGTCGTCTACTGGCGCTTCACGCAGGACTGCCCCGAAGGCAACTTCTCTGACCTGCGTGCCCGTGGCATCGCCATTAGCGGTGGCAAAGACGGTGGCAAGGGCGGTGGCGGCTGGGCCAGCTTTCGCGCCGCCAGCGCCAACTACCGCGTCTGGATGCTGTTCATCACGTACGGTGCCTGCTTCGGCGTGGAGATCTTCATTCACAACGTGGCCGCCACGTTCTACGTCGATCGCTTCGGCCTGTCGCTTTCGGCCGCCGGCATGGCCGCCGCCAGCTTCGGTCTGCTGGCCCTGTTTGCCCGCGCGCTGGGCGGCTACGTATCGGACAAGCTGGCCATGCGTCGCGGCCTCGACGCCCGCTCCCTGATCCTGTTCGTCTTCATCCTCGGCGAGGGCCTGGGCCTGCTCGGTTTCGCTCACGCCTCCACGGCCACCACTGCGGTCGCAGCGATGCTGGTTTTCGGACTGTTCACGCACATGGCCTGCGGTGCGACGTACGCGCTGGTGCCGTTCATCGATCGCAAGGCGCTTGGCGGCGTGGCCGGCATCATCGGCGCCGGCGGCAATGTGGGTGCAGTAGCGGCGGGCTTCCTGATGAAGGGCCTCGGCGACCTGCAGCAGACCCTGACGTGGCTCGGCGTGGCCGCCACGCTGGCAGCCCTGTGCGCGATTGCGGTGCGCTTCAGTGCCGAGCACAAGGCCCAGGAACAGGCGCTCTACGACAGCGCGCTCGCCAACTGAATTCCACAAGACATTCCCTTCGGACAAGGAAAGCATCATGAAGATCATCATCGTCGGGCATGGCATGGTCGGCCACAAGTTCCTGGAATGCCTCGCGGATGCCGGCGCGCAGGACCTCGAGGTGACGGTGCTTTGCGAGGAGCCCCGCCCCGCCTACGATCGCGTCCACCTGTCCGAGTTCTTCGCCGGCAAGTCCGCCGAGGATCTGTCGCTGGTGCCTGAAGGCTTCTTCGCCCAGCACAACAACATGCTGCTGCGCCTGAACGCGAAGGCCACGGCCATCGACACAGCCGCGAAGACCGTCACCACCTCCACCGGCGAGACGCTTGGCTACGACAAGCTCGTGCTCGCCACCGGCTCCTATCCGTTTGTGCCTCCGCTGCCCGGCAAGGATCGCAAGGACACTTTCGTCTACCGCACGATCGAGGACCTCGAGGCGATGCTCGAATGCGGCCAGCGCGCGACGTCGGGCGTGGTGATCGGCGGCGGCCTGCTTGGCCTGGAGTGCGCCAAGGCGCTGCGCGACATGGGTCTGCAGACCCACGTTGTGGAGTTCGCCCCGCGCCTGATGGCGGTGCAGGTCGATGATGGCGGTGGCCGGATGCTGCGCCAGAAGATCGAGGAACTGGGCGTGACGGCGCACACCGGCAAGAACACGCTGGAGATCGTCGATGGCACCGAAGGCACGCATCGCATGAACTTCGCCGATGGCACGCACCTGGACACTGACATGATCGTGTTCTCGGCCGGCATCCGCCCGCGCGACGAGCTGGCACGCGCCAGCGGCCTGACGATCGGCGCGCGCGGCGGCATCGTGATCGACAACAACTGCCTGACGTCGGACCCGCACGTCTACGCCATCGGCGAGTGCGCGCTGTGGGACGGCAAGATCTATGGCCTGGTGGCCCCGGGCTACGACATGGCCCGCGTAGCCGCCCGGCATCTGCGCGGCGAAGCCTCGGAGTTCGCTGGCGCCGACATGAGCACCAAACTCAAGCTGATGGGCGTGGACGTGGCCAGCATCGGTGACCCGCACGGCAACGAACCGGGTAGCCGCTCATACCAGTTCACCGACGAACGCAAGCAGATCTACAAGAAGCTGGTGGTATCCGAGTGCGGCAAGTTCCTGCTCGGCGGCGTGCTGGTTGGCGATGCCGCCGAATACGGCACGCTGCTGCAGATGATGTTGAACCGGATCGAGCTGCCGGAATCTCCGGAGTTCCTGATCCTTCCTGCCTCCGACGGCAAGGCCCGCCCCGCGCTCGGCGCCGACGCGCTGCCGGATACCGCCCAGATCTGCTCGTGCAACAACGTCAGCAAGGGCGAGATCTGCGGCGCCGTGTGCGATGGCGCCACCACCATCGGCGCGCTGAAATCGTGCACCAAGGCCGGCACCGCGTGCGGTGGCTGCGTGCCGCTGGTCACGCAGATCATGAAGGCGGAAATGAAAAAGCAGGGCATGGCCGTGAACAACCATGTCTGCGAGCACTTTCCGTACTCGCGCCAGGAGCTCTACCACCTGGTGCGCGTCGGCAAGTTCAAGTCCTTCGACGACCTGCTGGCCGCGCACGGCTCCGGGCTGGGCTGCGACATCTGCAAGCCGACCGTCGGCAGCATCCTGGCGTCGTGCTGGAACGAATTCGTGCTCAAGGAAGAGCACGCCAGCCTGCAGGATTCGAACGACTACTTCCTGGCCAACATTCAGAAGGACGGCACCTACTCGGTGGTCCCGCGCATGCCCGGCGGCGAAGTCACGCCCGACGGCCTGATCGCAGTCGGCCAGATCGCGAAGAAGTACGGCCTCTACACCAAGATCACCGGCGGCGCGCGGGTCGACATGTTCGGCGCGCGGCTGGAGGAACTGCCGCTGATCTGGGAAGAACTGATTGCGGCCGGCTTCGAATCGGGCCATGCCTATGGCAAATCGCTGCGCACGGTGAAATCGTGCGTGGGCTCCACGTGGTGCCGCTATGGCGTGGACGACTCCGTCGGCCTGGCCATCGACATCGAGAACCGCTACAAGGGCCTGCGCGCGCCGCACAAGATCAAGTTCGGCGTCTCGGGCTGCACGCGCGAATGCGCCGAGGCGCAAGGCAAGGACGTTGGCATCATCGCCACGGAGCGCGGCTGGAACCTCTACGTGTGCGGCAACGGCGGCATGAAGCCACGCCATGCCGAACTGCTGGCGGGCGATCTGGACCGCGCAACGCTGATCCGCTACGTCGACCGCTTCCTGATGTTCTACGTGCGCACGGCGGACCGCCTGCAACGCACCAGCACGTGGCGCGACAACCTCGAAGGCGGCCTGGATTACCTGAAGTCCGTGATCATCGACGACAAGCTCGGCATCGGCGCCGAACTCGAAGCCGAGATGCAGCACGTGGTGGATACGTACGAAGACGAATGGAAGCGCGCCGTCACCGACCCCGAGACGCGCAAGCGCTTCCGCCACTTCGTCAACAGCGACCTGCGCGACGACAACCTCATGTTCCTGGAGGAGCGCGGCCAGGTTCGCCCAGCCACGCAGGAGGAACGAAACTTGCAACGTTCCCGCCTGAGCCACATCCCCGTGGTTGCCGTGCCCGCAAAAGCAGCGTGAAGCCCCCGATTTCGAGGAGAACGTGATGAGCCAAGCCCACCACCCCGAGACCTGGACCGCGATTTGCACCTTGCGCGATATCGTGCCCAATACTGGTGTCTGCGCCCTGGTCGACAGAAAGCAGGTCGCCGTCTTCCGCATCGGCCGCGGCGAGGAGGTCTACGCGCTGGCCAACTTCGACCCGAACGCACAGGCGAACGTGCTGTCGCGGGGTCTGGTCGGCAACCTTGGCCCGCGCACCGTGGTGGCATCGCCGATCTACAAGCACCACTTCGATCTGCGCACCGGCGAATGCCTCGAAGCGCCCGAGCACTCGGTGGATGCTTACACCGCGCGGGTCTACGACGGCAAGGTCTGGGTGGCCACCGCGGCCATGGCCCGCGAGGTGGGCGTAGAGGTAGAGGCGGAGGCCGAGGAAGAGCTGGCCGCCTGACCCTCGATCGACACCCCCTCGCCCACGCCAACAGCCAGAATCAGGAAGACGCTCATGACGCCCCCCGTCTCGTCCCACGCCAAGCCGCGACTGGTCGTCGTCGGCAATGGCATGGCCGGAATGCGCACGGTCGAGGAACTGCTGAAGCTGGCGCCGGACCTGTATGACATCACAGTGTTCGGCGCCGAGCCGCACGGCAACTACAACCGCATTCTGCTGTCCCCGGTGCTCGCCGGCGAGAAGACCGTCGACGACATCATGCTGAATACCCGCGCCTGGTATGGCCAGCATGGCATCGAGTTGCTGGCCGGCGATCCGGTCGTTGCAATCGACCGGCCGCGCCGGCTGGTGCGTTCCGCGTCCGGCAAGGAAGTCCGCTATGACCGCCTGCTGCTGGCCACCGGCTCCAAGCCGTTCATCATCCCCGTCCCCGGCCACACGCTCGACGGCGTGATCGCTTTCCGCGATATCCAGGACGTGGAAACAATGCTCCACGCCGCTCGCAATCATCGCCATGCGGTGGTGATCGGCGGCGGCCTGCTTGGCCTCGAAGCGGCCAACGGGCTGATGCGTCAGGGCATGGACGTCACCGTGGTGCACCTGGCCGACAGCCTGATGGAACGCCAACTCGACAAACCTGCCGCCGAGCTGCTCAAGGCAGCGCTGGAACGCAAGGGTCTGCGCTTCCTGCTCAGCGCGCAGACCGCCGCCGTGCTCGGCAGCGAGCGGGTCACGGGCGTGCTGTTCAAGGACGGCACGCAGATCCCGGCGGACCTTGTGGTGATGACCGCCGGGGTGCGCCCCAACATCGAACTGGCCACTAGCGCGGGGCTGCGCTGCGAGCGCGCGATCGTCGTTGACGACACGCTGCAGACCTTCGACCCGCGCATCTACGCCGTGGGCGAATGCGTGCAGCACCGCCAGGCCACGTTCGGGCTGGTGGCGCCGATCTGGGATCAGGCACGGGTGTGCGCCGCCCACCTGGCAGGTGCCGGCCACCGCCGCTATGTCCAGCAAGCCACGGCTACCAAGCTCAAGGTCACGGGCGTGGACCTGTACTCGGCCGGTGACTTCATCGGCGGCGAAAGCAGCGAAGACCTCGTGCTGCGCGATCCGCGCCGAGGCATCTACAAGCGTCTGGTGCTGCAGGGTGGCCGGCTTGTCGGTGCCGTGCTCTATGGCGACGTCCAGGACGGCCCGTGGTATTTCGACCTGATCCAGACCGGTCAGCCGGTAGCCGCATTGCGTCAGCGCCTGCTGTTCGGCAAGGCGCAATGCGAGGCCCTTGCGGCATAGCTTTTCCGGGACATCGACGTGAACCTGTCAGATATCGCGGTGGTCGCCACCACCCCCACCAAGACAATCTCCACGACCTGCCCCTATTGCGGCGTAGGCTGCGGCGTGCGCGCCACCGTGCGTGCCGATGGCCTGGTCGACATTGCCGGCGATGCCGATCATGCTTCCAACGCCGGGCGGCTCTGCGTCAAGGGCTCCGCGCTGGGCGAAACGCTCGACCTGAACGGGCGGCTGCTGCATCCGCAAGTGCGCGATGCCGATGGCTCGCTGCGCCGCGTGGACTGGGACGAAGCCCTCGACAAGGTCGCCCGTGGCTTCACGGAGATCATCGCCAGGCACGGTCCCGACGCCGTCGCGCTCTACGTGTCGGGCCAGCTGCTGACCGAGGACTACTACGTCGCCAACAAGCTCATGAAGGGCTTCATCGGCACGGCGAACATCGACACCAACTCGCGCCTGTGCATGTCGTCGGCGGTAGCCGGCCACAAGCGCGCGTTTGGCGAGGACCTTGTTCCGTGCAGCTACGAGGACCTCGAACTGGCCGATCTCGTCATCCTGGTGGGCTCCAATACCGCGTGGTGCCACCCGATCCTGTTCCAGCGCCTGACCCGCGCCAAGGAAGCGCGGCCCGAGATGAAAATCGTCGCGATCGACCCGCGTCGAACCGCCACCTGCGAACTGGCCGACCTGCACCTGCCGCTGCGCGCCGGTACCGATGTGCGGCTGTTCAATGGGTTGTTGAGCTACCTCGCGCGTCACGGTCATGGCGATGACGTCTTCGTGGCGGACCATACCGCTGGCCTTGACGATGCGCTGGCCGTGGCCGACGCCGACGGCGCTGATATCGCCGCCGTGGCACGCGCGTGCAAGCTTGCCCCGCAGGATGTGCAGGCGTTCTACGAACTGTTCGCCGCCACGACGAAGGTCGTCACTGCGTTCTCGATGGGCGTGAACCAATCGTCGGCCGGCACGGACAAGGTCAACAGCATCATCAATTGCCACCTGCTGACCGGCCGGATCGGCCGTCCCGGCATGGGGCCCTTCTCGCTCACGGGCCAGCCCAACGCCATGGGCGGACGCGAAGTCGGCGGACTGGCGAATATGCTCGCGGCTCACATGGAACTGGGCGACCCGCGCCATCGCGACATCGTGCAGGACTTCTGGCACTCGCCAGCCATGGCGGACAAACCCGGCCTGAAGGCGGTGGACCTGTTCCAGGCCATCGAACAAGGCAAGGTCAAGGCCGTGTGGGTGATCGCCACCAATCCCGTGGTCAGCCTGCCGGACGCCGATCAGGCCCGGCGCGCGCTGGCCCGCTGCGAACTCGTGGTGACGTCGGACATCGTCACGCGCACGGACACCAACGACGCCGCGCATATCCTGCTGCCCGCGCTGGGCTGGGGCGAAAAAGACGGCACGGTCACCAACTCCGAGCGCCGCATCTCGCGCCAGCGTGCGTTCCTATCCGCTCCCGGCGAAGCCCGCGCGGACTGGGACATCCTCTGCGACGTGGCACGCCGCATGGGGTTCGCCGGCTTCGACTACGCCGGCCAGCATGAGATCTTCGACGAGCACGCGCGTCTCAGCGCCTGGCGCAATGGCAGCGGTGGCGGCGATGATGCGGCGCACGCACCGCGCATGTTCGACATCGGCGGCCTCGCCGGCATGGACCAGTCCGCATACGACGCCATGCTGCCCGTGCAATGGCCACTGCCCGCCAAGGCTTCATCAGGCAAGCAACGCCTGTTCGAGAATGCCCGCTTTGCCTTCGCCGATGGCCGGGCACGCTTCGTCGCCACGGCGGCGCGCGCGCCCGTCCATGCCACCGACGATGAGTTTCCGCTGATCCTGAACACCGGCCGCGTGCGCGATCAATGGCACACGATGACCCGGACGGGCAAAGCCGCCCGCCTGTCGGACCACCTGCCCGAGCCATTCGTCGACATGCATCCGCAAGACGCACTGCTCTGCGGTGTGGCCGAAGGCAAGCTCGCACGGGTAACCAGCCGTTGGGGGGTGATGATCGGCCGAGTCCGTTTTAGCGGAGGCATTCCGCGCGGCAGCGTCTTCGTGCCAATCCACTGGAACGACCAGTTCAGCTCCGACGCACGCGTTGGCGCGGTGGTCAATCCGGCCGTCGATCCGGTGTCGGGCGAGCCCGAGTTCAAGCACACGCCCGTGCGAGTGGAGGAATTCCGCGTGTCGTGGCACGGCTTCGTGCTGAGCCGCAAGGTGCTTCCCGCTGACGCGCTGACCTGGTGGACACGCATCCAGGGCAAGCATTTCCATCGCCACGAGTTCGCGGGCCGCGATGTCATCACGGATCGTGCCGCATGGGCACGTGAACGACTGGGAGCACAGGCGCCCGACGCGGACTGGCTCGAGTTCGAGGATCGGGCCGCGGGCGTCTATCACGCTGGCTACGTCGTCGATGACCGGCTTGAGGCTTGCCTCTATCTCTCGACCCGGCCCGACCTACCGTCGCGGGCGTGGCTGTCTCAGCTTTTCGGTCAGGCACGCCTGGAAGACAGCGATCGCATCGGCCTGCTACTGGGCCAGCCACTCGAAAAGACAGCCGATGCAGGCCCCACGGTCTGCTCGTGCTTCGGCGTGGGCCGCAACACGATCTGCGACGCAGTACGCCAGCACGACCTCAAGACACCAGCAGAAATCACGGCTTGCGTGAAGGCCGGCGGCAATTGCGGGTCCTGCGTGCCAGAGTTGCGCAAGCTGCTGGTGGAAATCCGCGTGGTGGAAGCGGCTTAGCAGATACGCAGACGACAAAGGCGCGGCGGGCCATGTGCCCTCCGCGCCTTTTTCCGTCCATTTCTTGACATTTATTCCATCTCTATACAAAATGTCCACAATCATGGCTTCATACACCGGGACCGCCTGACATGGTCAAACGCACCGCCGAGCAGCGTGTCCTGCTCGACCAGATCAAGCAGATTGCCGATGGCCTCGGCCAGACGCTCGCGCCGTTCTGCGAGGTCGTGGTTCATGACCTGCTGGAGCCCGAGCAGTCGATCCTGGCCATCCACAACAACCTGTCCGGCCGCGCTGTTGGCGATCCGACCACCGAGCTTGGTCAGGCACGCATCACCGATCCCGACTACCCGCAGGTTCTGGCCAATTACGCGAACCAGTTCGCGGACGGCCGTCAGGCAAAAAGCACGTCGATCGGCATCAAGGACGCCAGCGGCAACTACATCGCCGCGCTGTGCATGAATGTCGACCTGACGCTGTTCCGCAGCCTGCAGATGGCCATGGGCCAGTTCGTCCAGACCGCCACGGACGGTCCGAAGGAAACACTCGATCCTGCGGGCACCGACGCGCTGCGCGACCGCATCGACGCCTTCGCCGCGCGGCTGGCCACCACGCCGCGCGCCTTGAAAACCGAGGAACGGCGCGCGCTGCTGGGTGAGCTGAAGGCATCGGGGCTGCTCGATGTCCGACGCGCCATGGAAACCGTCGCGGCCCATCTGGGTGTATCGCGCGCAGCCGCCTACAGCTATGTCCGCTAATCAACGATCCGCAGAACTGCTTCTGCTCGACAAGCACGCCGTGGAAGCGGCGCTGCTACCCAACGACGTACTGGCCGCCGTGCGCGAGGCATTCGTGCTGCACAGCCAGCGTGAGGGACGCGTCTTCCCCGTGGTGCGGGAGAAGCTGGCGACAGGCGGAGTGTTCGGCATCAAGGCCGGCGACGTGGGCAGCCAGAACCTGCTTGGCTTCAAGGCTGCCGGGTTCTGGCCCTGCAACCGCCAGTTGGGCGGAGACACCCACCAGGCCACAATCGTCCTGATCGACCCCGCCACGGGGCGGCCCCTTTGCATCGTCGACGGCAACGCCATCACCACGGCACGCACCGGCGCCGCCGGCGGCATCGGCCTGCAACAACTGGCCCGGCCCGACAGCACGCGCCTCTGCGTCTTTGGCACCGGCGTCCAGGCTCGCGTTCAGCTCGAATTTGCCTTGCGCTTGATGCCCACCTTGCAAACGGTGCGCTATGTTTCGAGCAGTGGCCAGCGCCATGCGGCGTTTGAGGCAGCCTTCCAGGACCGGTGTGAAATCCAACTGGCGACGGACCGCGATGACGCCGTGGCCAACAGCGACGTGGTAATCACCGCCACCCCGGGCGGCGGCCCCTTGTTCGACGCCCAGGCCGTGCGGCCGGGCACACACCTGACCTGCGTCGGCGCCGATACCACCGGCAAGCGCGAACTGCCTGCGGGCGTGCTGGAACGCGCGCGCATCGTCGTGGATGACAGCGAACAGGCGCGCCGCATCGGCGAATGCCAATGGGCCCCCGATCTCCCATGCATCGAGATTGGCGACCTGCTGACCGGCAAGGCCACGATCACGCGCGAGCCCGCCGATATCACCGTATTCGACATGACCGGACTGGCCCTGCAGGACCTGACGGTCGCCCGCTTCCTGGACCAACGCGCCCGGGCCGATGGCACCGGCACGCGCCTGGCCTGGCCCTGGTAACAACTCCTCTCTCCCTGCCCATCATGACGACCCTGCAACTGCCCACCTACGCCGACGTCGAAGCCGCCGCCAAACGGATCGAAGGCTTTGCCAACCGCACGCCGGTCAACACGTCGCGCACGCTCAACGAAATGCTCGGCGCAGAAGTCTTCTTCAAGTGCGAGAACTTCCAGCGCATGGGCGCGTTCAAGTTCCGTGGCGCGTTCAACGCGCTGGCGAAATTCACCCCCGAACAACGCCGTGGCGGCGTGGTCGCCTTCTCGTCCGGCAATCACGCGCAGGGCATCGCGCTGTCCGCGAAGCTGCTGAACATGCCTGCCACGATCGTGATGCCCCACGACGCACCGGCCTTGAAGGTAGCGGCGACGCGGGGGTATGGCGCGACCGTGGTGAGCTATGACCGCTACAAGGAAGACCGTGAAGCCATCGGCCGCGACCTGGCCGAAAAGCACGGCATGACGCTGATCCCGCCGTATGACCATCCGGATGTGCTGACGGGCCAAGGCACCGCCGCCAAGGAACTGTTCGAGGAAGTGGGCGCGCTGGACGCCATCTTCACCCCGCTGGGCGGCGGCGGACTGCTCTCCGGCACCGCATTGACCACGCGCGCGCTGGCGCCACAGTGCCAGATCTACGGCGTGGAGCCGGAGGCGGGAAACGACGGCCAGCAATCGTTCCGCAGCGGTTCGATCGTCCATATCGACACCCCGCAGACCATCGCCGACGGCGCCCAGACACAGCACCTGGGGCACTACACGTTCAGCATCATCAAGCGCGACGTGACTGACATCCTGACCGCGACTGACGCGCAACTGGTCGAGGCCATGCGCTTCTATGCCGAACGGATGAAGATGATCGTCGAGCCGACCGGCTGCCTGGGCCTGGCAGCGGTCATGCAGATGAAGGACGCGCTCAAGGGCAAGCGCGTGGGCGTGGTGATCAGCGGCGGCAACGTCGATCTGGAGCGTTTCTGCTCGCTGCTGTCGGCCTGATCCTTCCGCGCATCAAACCGAACATCGAATCGAACCCCGGGCCGGGAATTGCATCCCCGGCCTGCCTCAAACCTCCCCGCCCTGCTTCACGTCTTCCCTAGCCTTGTGCCGCTCCGCCTTCTCGGGCGAAAGCTGCATGAAGATCCACGCCGATGCCGACGTAATCAGCCCGACGCAGACGAACGTCGCGTGAAACGCCGGCAGGACGTCGAGGTGATGCTCGCCGATACCCTCCTGGAACGTCGCCAGCAATGCGCCAGCGGATGTCACCGCCAGACTCATCGACAACATCTGCACCATCGACAACATGCTGTTGCCGCTGCTCGCCCGAGTGCCACTCAGATCCTTGAGCGTCACGGTGTTCATCGCGGTGAACTGGATCGAATTGACCGCGCCAAAAATCGCCAGTAGCACCACGATGAGCGCCAATGGGCGCGTCGGCGTGATCAGCGCGAACGACGCCATGACAAGTCCAACCACGAATGTGTTCGTCACCAGCACGCGGCGATAGCCGTGCCGTTCGATCAGCCACGTGGCCAGACGCTTCGACGCCATGCCGGCGGCCGTGACAGGCAGCATCATCAGGCCGGCATCGAACGGGGAATAGCCGAGGCTGACCTGCAGGGTCAGTGGAATCAGGAACGGCATGGCGCCATTGCCGATACGCGCGAACAGGTTGCCGAGCAGGCCCACGCTGAACGAATGAATCCGGAACAGCCTCAGCGGAAACAGCGGCTGCTTGCGCTTGTTGGCGTGGAGCACGTACGCGCTGAGCGCGGCCATGCTGGCGATCAGCAGCATCAGCACCGTGGCGTGCTGGAAGCCCATCTCCGCGAGTCCATCGAGCGAGAACGATAGCGTCACCATGGCAATTGCCAGGAACGCATAGCCAACCGCATCGAACGTGCCGATGCCGGGCAGGCGCGAGTTCGGCATATAGCGGATGGTGGCCAGCACGCCCAGCAGGCCGACCGGCACATTGATCAGGAAGATCCAGTGCCAGGAGAACGTCTGGGTAATCCATCCACCCAGCGTCGGGCCGATGAGCGGACCGATCATGCCCGGGATGGCCACGAAACTCAGCGCCTGCAGATACTGCTCGCGCGGAAACGTACGCAGTACGGAGAGTCGCCCCACGGGCAGCAGCATCGCCCCGCCCGCCCCCTGCACCACGCGGGCGACGGTCAGGAACGGCAGCGAAGGCGCCGCGGCGCAAAGCAGCGATCCGGCCACGAACAACACGATCGCGATCTGGAAGATGGTTCTTGTGCCGAATTTGTCCGCCAGCCAGCCCGAAGCGGGAATGATGACCGCCATGGTCAGCGAGTAGGCGATGATCACCGACTGCATCCGCAGCGGGCTCTCGCCAAGGCTGTGCGCCATCGAAGGTAAGGCGGTGTTGACGATCGTCGAGTCGAGCGTCTGCATGAAGAAGCCCACCGCCACCACCCACAGCATGAAGCGCAGGCGGCGGTCGATGGGCATCGTGGACGGGTGGTCGGCAGGCGTGGCTGTGGACATGGGCTGGAGGCGGTGCGTGCGCCCTACTGCGCACGGGACGAACCGCAACCATAGGCTCGCACGGCCGCGCTGGCAAGTCCACAAGCCGTGCGGGCGGCGCCGCCATCCTGAAAACCGGGGGCCGGGAGCCATCTTCGATGGCCTGCCGCGCCCCGTCCGGGGCGACGCTCAGTTGTCGGCGTCGACCAGCGTGCGTGCCTCGACCACCTTGTCGCGATACGCCTCGAAGATCCGGCGCAGCGCCTGCTCCATCGACACCTCCGGCTTCCAGCCCAGTTCCGCGATCGTGTTGTCGATCTTCGGCACGCGGTGCTGCACGTCCTGGTAGCCCTTGCCGTAGAAGTCGCCCGACGACGTCTCCACGATCTTCGTCTTGCGCGCTTCCTCGGCGTACTCCGGATACTCGGCCGCCATCTTCAGCATCATCTCCGCCAGCTCGCGCACCGAGTGGATGTTGCCCGGGTTGCCGATGTTGAAGATCTTGCCGTTGGCCACGCCGTCCTTGTTCTCGATGATGCGCATCAGCGCCGAGATGCCGTCCGAAATATCGGCGAACGCACGCTGCTGCGCGCCACCGTCCACCAGCTTGATCGGCTCGCCACGCACGATATGGCCCAGGAACTGCGTGACCACCCGCGACGAACCTTCCTTCGATTCGAAAATCGAGTCCAGCCCCGCGCCGATCCAGTTGAACGGACGGAACAGCGTGTAGTTCAGCCCTTCCTGCATCCCGTAGGCGTGGATCACGCGGTCCATCAGCTGCTTGGAGCAGGCGTAGATCCAGCGCGGCTTGTTGATCGGACCGTAGATCAGCGGCGAGGCTTCCGGGTCGAACTCTTCGTCGGCGCACATGCCGTACACCTCCGAGGTCGACGGGAACACCAGGTGCTTGCCGTACTTCACCGCGGCGCGCACGATCGGCAGGTTGGCCTCGAAGTCCAGTTCGAACACGCGCAGCGGCTCACGCACGTACGTGGCCGGCGTGGCGATGGCCACCAGCGGCAGCACCACATCGCACTTGCGGATGTTGTACTCGATCCACTCCTTGTTGATGGTGATGTCACCCTCGAAGAAGTGCATGCGCGGGTGGTTCACCAGATCGCCCAGGCGGTCCGACGACATATCCATGCCGTAGACCTCCCATTGCGTCGTTTCCAGGATGCGGCGCGTCA